>DAVZIG010000003.1:14232-81873 GCA_052273435.1 Prevotella sp. | reverse complement strand
AAAAACCTGCATTTTTAGCGTATAATTGAGATAAATCAAGCCAAATAGCGGTTTTTGGAGCGTTTTAAGACAAAAACCGCCAAATAATCTATTTTTTGTAATAAGCAAATATCAACCCTTAAAACACAACATGGAGCAGCATCTACCTATTTTTATAAAATAAATATCCAAGCAACCGCCAAGAATTAACTTTACACATAGTATGAGGGTGACATTCCTACCATATCCACCAAATCAGCTGAACCATCATGACAGAGTGGGTATGGCAGTTTTCCGTTCACCCTCGTTCATCCTTTATTGCAAACTCGAGCCACCTCCGTTAACGGAACGTAAGATTAAGGGAGGAATAATGACGGAGGAACGAAGATGCAACGGAGATATATCGAAGAGCGAACGAGAATCTATCTATGTACTAGCAACCTTATTTTTACTCTCTCGGCAGGAAAAAATTTTTTCCTCGGCAGGAAACAAAAAAGTCTACCCGGAACACTACACATCTTTTAATATATTTACCTTCCACGGCGAATTCCACAAACAAGACAGAATAAACTGTGCAACCTTACAACCATATAAGATAATGTCAAATACCCTACCAAAACGCTATCTTCCAATATTCCAGCTCTTCCTTTTTCATACCAAAGGCTTCTTTTACAAATCTCACTTTTATAGAACCGAAACTTATTGCAAAGAAATGCTTTTATCACATAACGCAACAACATCTGAGCACTAATTTATCGAATGAGAATATATAGAAATAACACCTCCACTTTTAAATTTAATTGAAAGAAGTAGAATTGGAAGATTTATATCAGCTATACTTTCTCTAATAGGCTTAAAAAAAATGTCGAACAATCACAATCAGACCATCAAAACTCATGCGAGCATAAAAAAATTACGGCACCACTCTCAACGAGCAGTACCGTAAAGCCTATGTTTAACTAAAAATCCTTTTCGTAATTAATGAAGGTCCTCACGGGTCCTCATAGCTACCTGTTAAACAATCGTTCAATTTACCTTAAACCTAATAACTAAAAACCTAAATCTATTACTACTAACCTAAACAATCTATTAACCTTTTGACGATGCAAAGATACTAACTTTTTCCGAACCTGCAAGCGTTTTTATATGATAATATATCACTTCAAGCCTTTTTATTGACATATATCAACATAATGTGTCCGAACACACACAACTGATTGGTATTTATTCAGTCATTTTACTTTTAATCCGTAAGTTTACCTATAGTTAAAACAGCATTTACTAACCAATAATTGCCTTATTATATATAAATGTAGAAAAATATGAGTGGAATGAACGGAAATCGGGAAAAAATGAGTAAGTTTGTGCCATATAAAGAAAATCTATGCGAGTACTCATTGTAAACACAAGCGAAAAGACCGGTGGAGCAGCCGTAGCAGCCAACCGTCTGATGGAAGCCCTAAACAACAACGGGGTGAAAGCCAAGATGCTCGTCGGCGACAAGCAGACTGATAAAATCAGCGTTGTGCCACTCTCCCACAAATGGGCCGTGAAGTGGCATTTCCTATGGGAGCGACTCATGGTGTTCCTCCATCTGCGGTTCCACAAGGAACATCTCTTCGAGATAGACATAGCCAATGCCGGCAGCGACATAACCAACCTGCCCGAATTCCGCGAAGCAGACGTGATACACCTGAACTGGATAAACCAAGGCATGCTGTCGTTGAAGTCGATACGCAAGATATTGCGCAGCGGCAAACCCGTGGTGTGGACCATGCACGACTTATGGCCCGCCACCGGCATTTGCCACTATGCCCGCACATGCTCAGCATTCCGAACCAATTGCCACAACTGTCCGTTGCTCCCCTTGCACGGTTCCGCCAACGACCTCTCGCACAAGGTGTGGGAGCGCAAGAACCGACTCTACGAAGGCAGCAACATCCACTTTGTGACATGCAGCCGATGGCTTGAGACCCAAGCCAAGCAAAGCTCATTGCTTAAGTCACAGCGAGTGTCGGCAATTTCCAATTCTATCGACAGCCACGTGTTCTGCCCTGCCGACAAGCGCGAAGCACGACTTAGAGCAGGATTGCCAGCCGAGGGACGCATCATATTATTCGTCTCGCAGAAGGTGACCGACGAGCGCAAGGGCGTAGCTTATTTCATAGATGCCCTAAACCAGCTTGCAGCAGAGCATACCGAAATGAAGGAAAACACGTCAGTGGCTGTGCTTGGAGGCAATGCCGAGCAAGTGAGCACCGAGCTTGCCTTTCCAGCCTATCCGCTGGGATACGTGTCCGACGAACACAAGATTGCGAGCATCTACAACGCTTCGGATGTGTATGTGTTGCCATCGCTTGAAGACAATTTGCCCAATACAATAATGGAATCAATGGCTTGCGGAGTGCCGTCTGTAGGATTCCGCGTAGGTGGAATACCCGAGATGATAGAGCATCGCAACACTGGCTACCTTGCCAATTTCAAGGACTCAGCCGACCTTGCTGAGGGAATAAGATGGGTTTTGGAGGATGCCGACCGCAACAAACTTAGCGAAGCATGTCTGCGCAAAGTTGCCCACAACTACTCACAGCAGAGTGTGGCAATGCGATATATAGAAGTATACAATGAACTTATCGCTCTAAAACGATATATAATATAATAAGGTAAAAGGAAATGATAAAATTCTCAATAATCACCTGCACCTACAATGCCTCAGAGGTATTACAACGCACTCTCGACAGCGTAATGTCGCAAACGTGGGGGCAGATAGAACACATCATTGTCGATGGAGCGTCGAAAGACTCCACCATAGCAATGACAGAGGCCTACCGAAGGCGTAGCGCCGAAGATGATACCGAGCACGACATTATAATAAAATCAGAACCCGACCGCGGACTCTACGACGCGATGAACAAGGGATTGCAACTCGCAACTGGCGACTATGTGGTGTTTCTCAACGCTGGAGACGTGCTACCGACAGACGAGACACTCGAAAACATTTCCAACGACGTGAACGAGCGCTCGGACGGACGATTGCCTGCCGTGCTCTATGGCGACACCAACATCGTCGACAACAACGGCGAACTGTTGCGCCCACGCCGTTTGGCTCCGCCCGACAATCTGACATGGCGTTCTTTCAAACATGGCATGCTTGTATGCCACCAGGCTTTCTACGTGCGCACCGACATTGCCAAGGCTGAGCCATACAACCTGAAATACCGTTTCTCTGCCGATGTCGACTGGTGCATTAGAGTGATGAAACACGCCGAGAAAGAAGGATTGCCACTATTGCGATTGCCCGAGGTGGTGGTGAACTATCTCGACGGAGGAATGACCAACAAGAACCACCGCGCTTCACTCAATGAGCGTTTCAATGTAATGAGCCACCACTACGGACTTATGCCGACCATACTGATGCACATATGGTTTGTGGCAAGAGCTGTGCTGAAGAAATAAAAAGGTCCAAAAGAAGCTATAGGTAATAAAAGACAAAAGCGGCAAGAGCCGCCATTTTACCAATGGCGGTCCTTGCCGATAATTTTTGCAGCGCGACGCATGATTGAGCGTCCGATATGTGCGAAGTTGCCATAACGCAGGTTTAGCCACAGTTCTTCCAAGGAACGGCCTGCCTTAATCCACGGATGACCATAGGCATAAGTGCGATAGACCTTCTCCTTAAATTCCACATCTTCTATAACGTATTGCGGATGGCGCAGCTCGCCTTGAAGCTCATACCTCTGCATGGTGAAGAGACGGCGCAGACGGCGCGGCATCGTAAGCAATGAGCCCGTGTAATGTGTAGAGCCTTCGGTGGCACCAAGATTGTTTATCATATTGCGCGTTGGCATAATGGCGAGACCGGAATTCATCACCATCGACGCCCAGAATATAGTCTCGTAATATTCCTTGCCCGATGCGCGGTGGTCGTAGCAAGCACGAAGAGTGTCGCGGCAATATCCGCGCTGGCGCATCAAAGCGTTGAGCTGGCGCATAGAGTCGGGCTGGTCGAGGAAAGCATAATTAGGATCCCACTTGTCTATGACCCTACGCCACGATGCCCATCCCCAAATTGAGAACACCGAGGTGAAGAGATAATCATGCGGACTGTCCACCTGCTCCTCGGGATTGAATCCGGCAATCATCCATATACGCTCGTCGTCGGCATAGCGGTCGAGCATCTCCTTGCAGAAGGTGAAGAACGACTGCGACGGCACATCATCATCCTCAAGCACAATGCAGCGGTCGACAACTGAGAACGCCCATTTCTGAGATATATATTCCGAAGGGTCGCAGCCGTAGTTGCGCTCCTGATACTTGCGGTGTACCTCGCATTGCCAGTCGATGTCGGCCACCACTTGTCGGCAAGCTTCTATGCCAGCCATATCACGCTCGCCACGCGGTCCGTCCTGATAGAGGAAGAGGCGTGATGGACGCGCCTTGCGCACCTCATCGAACACCCTCTGCAGATGGTCGGGACGGTTGAAGAACAGGATGAGCACGGCAACGTCGGTCTTATAGGGTTGTAGAGCCATATAATGTGTATTTGGTTTTTAAAGTTCAAGCGTCACGCGAGTGCATGACGTTACGTGACGCAAATTTAAACAAAATAGTTGAAATACACACCACCGTCAAGACGAATTAATTTGTTACTTGCTTTGTATTATGCTCGGTTTGCACTAACTTTGCAAAATAATGAAACAGAACAGCAATATCTCCGTGGTGATGTGCACCTACAATGGTGCTTCACGTCATCTGCGCGAGCAACTCGACTCAATATTTTCGCAGACTCTACTGCCGCTCGAAATAGTGGTGCAGGACGACCGCAGCACCGACGACACGATGGCGGTGCTCAACGAATATGCCCTAAAGGCTCCTGATGGTGTGGCGTTCCGCATATACCAGAACGCCTCGCAGCAAGGCATCAACCTCAATTTCTTCTCAGCCATGCGGCGTGCCGAGGGCGAGCTAATAGCCGTGAGCGACCAAGACGACATCTGGTTGCCCACAAAACTTGAGGAACAAGCAGCTGCAATGGCCGATGGCAATATGATGTGCGTGTGCCGATCGGAGCCTTTCAGCGAGACTGGTGCTCCGATACGCTACGACAGCCGCCGCCCTAATTGCAATCTCATCCGACTCTTCTACGCCTCGATGATGGGCCATTGCCAAATGCTGCGACGCTCGCTGCTCGACTACATACCGTTGGAAAAGGAACAGCCCGAAATCTACCGCCGCACTTGCTACGACGTGATGACAGCCACTGCAGCTGCCGCTCTCGACAGTATTGTGCTCATCGACCGAGTGCTCGTGAAGCAACGCCGATATGAGGAGGCTGCCACCTACGTGAAGTTCGACAGCCACCGAGTGCGCACAGCCGACAACGCCATATATATGATATGGTATGGCATGAGGCATTGGCGAAGCGTGAAGCCTTGGATGAACGCCCATTTTGCGGCAAGGCGCGAGTTTCTGGAATGGGTATGGCGCAAGTCTATGGAGATTTACGCCAGTTCCTATGCCAATCCACAGTCAACAAAAGAAAAATATGCCACGAAGATGCCAACAGCCGACAACCGGATATTTGCAGACGGCATACGTCTGCTCAACGCAGAATGCGGACGGGGCATTGGCGACTTGCTGAAGATGTGGCGATACTATGTGAGATACCGCCACGTGATATTCTACACCCACGAGAAAGACCCTGTGGCTCTCGTGCGCGCCCTACTCCACCCGTTTATGCAGGTATACAACTACAGCTATCTCGTTGGAAAGAAATGAAAGTATATTTTTATCACACCCAGAACATACAGTATTGTCTGAGCCGAATGAAGGACGGCGAGTTCCCATCGCATTTCCTCTACGGCGCATGCCACTTGCCCGACAACGGCATCGAAGTGGTCTACCATCGCTCACCGAGCCACGACCTATCGCGCCTTCGTTCTGCCCTGCACACAGCATGGCGAGTGCTTACATGCCGCGAGCATATCGACGCCATCTATGCCACACACTACAAGGGACTTGAACTGCTCATACTGCTGCGTGCCTTGCACTTATTCAGCAAGCCCATCGTAGTGTGGCACCATCAACCTATTGTAACACCACGAAGCCGACTGCGCGAGTGGGGAGGCAGACTGTTCTATAAAGGCATGGACCGACTCATCTTCTTTTCGCAGAAACTCGTAAACGACTCGCTCTCCTCACCCAAAGCCAATCCCGAAAGAATGGTTGTGGGACATTGGGGAGCCGACCTCGACTTCTACGACCGCATTTTGGAAAAGACCCATAACCAGACAACGGACAAGGAGGCGAACCATAGCGAGAACTTCACATTCATTGCCACCGGCAAGGAACAACGCGACCAAAAGACACTAATCGAGGCATTCAACCACACCGGACAAAGCCTCAACCTATATATAGGAATAAACCCCAATCCCTCGATACCCAATCCCAACCTCGATGCTGTCAACAGTCTTAATCCAACAGGCAATATCAACGTGAAGAAGATATGCGGACTGCTGCCCTACGAGATTGCCCTTGATGTTGCGCGAGCATCGTGTGTAGCGATATGCTGCAAACATACACGCTACACAGCAGGACTTACAACAGTAGTGGAGGCCCTTGCTCTCGGACTGCCCATGATATGCAGCCGCAATCCGCAAATACCCGTCGACTTCGACAATGAAGGTTGCGGAATATCCGTTGACTACGGCGATGTGGAAGGTTGGCAACACGCCATCGACTATCTCGCCACACATCTCGAGGAAGCCAAACGCATGGGCAGACGCGGAAGAGAGATTGCCGAACAGAAGTTCAACGACCGACAGTGTGCAAAGGAGATAGCCGAAGTGTTGCGTGGCGTATGCCGGAAATGACGACAACAAGCGGCAAATAGAAAAAGAGCATGTCTGAAAAATTTATTAACTTTGCATTTTATGATAAAGAAAATCAATATTCTGTTGTCCATCGTAGTATGCGTGCTTATAGTGCTCTGCGTGAGAAGCGTCTACTCGCCTATCCACTTTGAGCAGCAATGTGCCCAGCGCGAGGCAAGCGTGAAGCAACGACTTATTACCATACGCTCCGCAGCCGAACGCTACCGACACGACCATAATGCCTACACCGGACAACTGCGCACACTCATCGACAGCGGCTACATGGCAGACTCAGTACAATACATCCCCTACTCAGGACACCGCAGCTTTCATCTTGAAGCCTCAGCAGTCACCACCAAGTCGGGACACACAGTGCCAGTAATGGAATGCTCAACCACCTACGACGAATATCTGCAAGGACTCGATGCCAACTCCGTGCGCAACATGACTATTGCCGCCGACGCATCAGGACGTTTCCCCGGACTGAAAATAGGCGACCTTTCCACACCCAACGACAACAGCGGGAACTGGGAATAAAAACAGAGACACCTATCGCACATATATGAAGATAACAATACGTATCACACGCACCACAATCACATTCACGGCACCCAACACCGTGATTGAGGGACAAACCGACTTCGAGCAATACAACATGAAGTCGGGCATTGCCGTGGCAGCCAACCTCAGACAGGCTCTTGCCGAATGCCACATACTGAAGACGCAGACTGCACCAGAGCGTCAGACCCCTGCAGCCACGTCGCAACACCACCCCGTATTCGACACCGCCACCGTGTATGTGGACACTCCATTGTTGCTTATCCCTGCTGAGGAATACGACGAGGAGGCAATGTCCATACTCTACCACCACGCCAACTCGCAATACAAGGATGACAACGTGGTGGGCACACCCATACCCCAAATTAATGTAATGGCAACCTATGCCGTGGGCAAAGACCTATCGTTTGTGCTGACAGAAACATTCCGCACGGTACAGTTCATGCCATTGCTCGCTCCAGTACTCGTGGAGTTCTGCCGCCATTCATACGGTGGTTTCCAGGAAAAGCTGTTCTGCTATTTCCACGACCGCCGCATCGACGTGTGCGCATTCCGCAAGGGACGTGTAAGATTTTGCAGCTCATTTGAGGTGACACTAACTCCCGATGCCGTATACTATATATTAAATGTGTGGCAGACACTCGGCATGAAGCGCACCGACGTGCTATGTCTTGCCGGCTCGATTACCGGACATGAGGCACTTATCAAGGAGCTGCGCCGATTTATTAAGAACATAAGGAACATAACCATTTAGAAAAGATGAGAATAATAACAGGAATATACAAGGGACGTCATTTCGACATTCCACGCTCGTTTAAGGCCCGACCCACCACCGACTTTGCCAAAGAGAACATATTCAACGTTATCAATGGCTACATAGACATGGAGGGGGCACGCGCCCTCGACCTATTTGCCGGCACGGGCAGCATTTCGCTCGAACTGCTGTCGCGCGGATGCAAACCGGTAATAAGCGTAGAGATGGACCGCGACCACGCAGCCTTCATACGCGAGTGCATGAATAAGATAGATGCAGACGACAACATACTAATACGAGGCGACGTATTCCGCTTCGTTAAGTCATGCAAACAGCAGTTCGACCTAATCTTCGCCGACCCGCCCTACGCCCTACCCGAATTGCCCACCATACCGCAACTCATCCTTCAGAAAGACATGCTCGCACCAGGCGGACTGCTTGTGTTTGAGCATGGCAAGCACAACGACTTCAGCGATGTGCCAGGATTCGTGGAGCACCGCGCCTACGGAAGCGTTAACTTCTCGCTGTTCCGCAAGCCCGAAGCAGAATAGCACACTCCTTAATAAATCAGAACCGTAAAGAAACAAATTACACAAATAATACAAAGCTTATGCGAAAAGTAATAGGTATCGGCGAAACCGTACTCGACATCATCTTCAAGGACGGCAAACCAATAGAGGCAGTTCCAGGCGGCTCCACCTTCAATGGCATTGTGTCGCTGGGCAGAGCCGGAGTGAAGACCACATTCATATCCGAGACTGGCAACGACCGAGTGGGCGAATATGTGAGAGCATTCCTCAAGGAAAATGGTGTAGACACTTCCGACATCAACATCTATCCCGAAATCAAGTCGCCCATATCCCTCGCCTTCCTCGACGAGAACAACAATGCCGACTATATATTCTACCGCGACCAGAACCACGACCACATGGATTTCACCTATCCCGAAATCAATCGCGATGATATCGTGGTGTTCGGCTCGTTCTATGCTGTCAATCCATCGCTGCGTCCACAAGTGGCAGGACTCTTGGAATATGCACGCAACCGTGGAGCCATAATCTACTACGACGTAAACTACCGCCCAGCCCACCGCAACGACGTACTGAAGATAACGCCCAATCTTATCGACAACCTTGAGTTTGCCGACATAGTGAGAGGCTCGCACGAGGACTTTATGGAAATCTATAAGAAGGACTCAGCCGAGCGTGTCTACCGTGCCGAAACTTCATTCTACTGCAAGCGTCTTGTTTATACCGACGGACCTAATCCCGTCAGCGTATTCTCCGATGGAGGTTTCCACAAAGAATATCCCATGCCAGCCACAAAGACAGTGAGCACAATCGGCGCAGGCGACAACTTCAATGCCGGACTTATCTACGGAATGATAAAGTACGGAGTGACACGCGACGACATAGAGCGCGGACTCGACGAGCATACTTGGGACCGACTTATCGACTGCGCAGCGGCTTTCTCTGCCGACTGCTGCAAGGATATTTTCAATTATATATCAAAAGACTTTGGCAAAACATTACAGCAATGAAAAATTCTGAGATTACACAAGGCATCCACTATGTGGGTGTAAACGACCGCCACAAGCATATCTTCGAGAATCTGTGGCCCTTGCCCTATGGCGTTAGCTATAACTCCTACATCATCGTCGACGAGAAAATAGCACTCATCGACACAGTTGAGATAGACTTCTTCCAGCAGTTCCTCGACAATGTGCGCTCGGTGATAGGCGACCGTCCTATCGACTACATCATCGTAAACCACGTGGAGCCTGACCACAGCGGCTCATTAGCCTTGATAAAGAAATTTTATCCTGAGGTTAAAATCGTGGGCAACAAGAAGACATTCGACATGGTGCGCGGTTACTACCACGTAGGTGAGTCGGCTGACGAAATCGTTGAAGTTAACAATGGCGACACTCTCTCGCTCGGACAGCATGAGTTGCAGTTCACCATGATCCCAATGGTACACTGGCCGGAGACAATGGTTACGCTCGACACCACAACAAACGTGCTCTTCTCTGGCGACGCTTTCGGTTGCTTCGGTGCTCTCTCTGGAGCATTCCTTGATTCAGAAATGAACTGTGACATCTTCTGGCCAGAGATGCAGCGCTACTATTCCAACATCGTTGGCAAATATGGCGTACCCGTTCAGCAGGCCCTTAAGAAGCTCGCCGGAGTGCAGATCGACTACATTTGCTCTACCCACGGACCCGTATGGCACGAGCACATCAGCCGCGTAATAGCCGAATACAACCGCATGAGTCTTTATCAGACAGGACCGGGACTCGTCATCTGCTACGGTTCTATGTACGGCAACACTGAACAAGGTGCCGAGGCTATAGCACGCGCTGCAAGCATTGCCGGTGTGAAGAACATCGTTATGCACGACGTATCGCGCTCAAACCATTCCTACATTCTGAGCGACGTATTCAAGTACAAAGGTCTTATCCTTGGCGCTCCTACCTACAACAACGGACTGTATCCTCCTATGGAGACATTGCTCTCCGAGCTTGCCGCACGTGGCATCAAGGACCATTTGCTTGGAGTTTTCGGCTCGTTCACATGGGCAGGACAAACTGTCAAGAAGATTTTGGAATGGAATGACAGCAAACTGAAATTCGAGCTTGTTGGCACTCCTGCAGAAATAAAGCAGAGTCTGAACGCCGACTCTACTGAGGCTTGCGAGGCATTGGGCAAGGCTATGGCAGAAGCGTTGCTGAAGAATTAAGAAGGAAATAAAGAATTATAATACACGAAAAAAGCGTACAGCTTTATGAAGTTGTACGCTTTATTCGTATATATGATTTTTGTCTTCTACATAGTTTACGGGCTATCAGTACGCTTTGTTTTGAGACAATATTATTTTATAGAAACTTTAAACTCTTATATAGCCTCAGTCTTTCCCGCCAACCATTCACGCTCATCCGAGTCGAGCAGCGGTGCAAGACGCTGATATACCATTTCATGATAAGCATTAAGACACTGGCGCTCTTCTACTGTAAGCATTTCCACCAATATCGGCTGAGTGTCGATAGGACAAAGAGTCAGCGGTTCGAAACGCAAGAAGCTACCAAACTCAGTTGTCATGTAAGGCACAGTGAGCAAGACGTTCTCTATACGCACGCCAAACTTGCCTGCAAGATAAAGACCAGGCTCATCGGTAACAGTCATGCCCTCAAGCATTGGAGCCGGCCGATATTCCTGACGTATCTGGTGAGGACCCTCATGCACACTAAGATAAGAACCCACACCATGACCAGTGCCATGCATGAAGTTCATTCCCTCACGCCACATTGCAGTACGTGCCACGGCATCAAGCTGTGTGCCGGCAGCACCTCGTGGGAAACAGAGATTCTGCAATGACAAATGTCCCTTAAGCACAAGAGTATACACACGACGGTGAAGATCAGAAACAGGACCAAGCTGTATTGTGCGTGTTATATCTGTTGTTCCGTCGCTGTATTGAGCGCCACTGTCGAGCAGCAGGAATCCATCCGGTCGCAAAGGCACATCAGTATCAGGAGTAGGCTCATAGTGAACAATGGCTCCATGCTCCTCATATCCAGCAATAGTATCGAAAGATATGTCGCGGAACAGCTTCTGTTCAGAACGCAACTGGCGCAACTTCTCACATACCGACAACTCAGTCTCCTTGCCACGAGGCACAGCCTCATCAAGCCATTTCAAGAACTTTACCAAAGCCACACCATCACGTAGCATTGCATTGCGATAGCCGTCACACTCCACCTTATTCTTTATAGCCTTCATTGCAGGCACAGGCGATGGAGCATTCACAGCATTGAAATTGCCACGCAACTGTGCAAGTGTGCAGTTGGTTGTAGCAGGGTCGATGAGCAGAGAGTAGCCATCATAAGAATTAAGAGCATCGATAATATTGTCGTAGTCGTCAATAGCAATGCCCTCATTGTGCAGATATTCCTTAACCTCAGGCGACAGCTTTTCGTCTTTTATGAAAAGTACAGCCGTATCCTCGGCAACGATAAGCCAAGCCACAAACACAGGAGTGCAGTGTACATCAGTGCCACGAAGGTTCAATGTCCATGCAATATCGTCGAGCAGGGTCATAAGCATACCGCCGGCACCAAGACGCAAGAGTTCATGACGAATACGCGAAAGCTTGTCAGCCACCGACTCCCCTGCAAACTCCATAGGATGAATCTCCACAGGATTAAGAGGCACCGAAGGACGATCAGTCCACACACGATCGAGAATATCAAGATTTGTGCGCATTGTTATGCCACCAAGATGGCGCAATGCAGCCTTCATATCTTCAGCCTCGGCAAAAGGCATACACATACCGTCGACACCAATCTCTGTTGAGTCGCCGTCTTGCAACTCGCGTGATATCCATTCGGGAATAGAAGGAGTGCTGTCCACACGCTCGCGCATGAGCTGGAACTCAGTGTCTTCAAGCTGTTCCTCAGCAGCGATGAAATAGCGAGAGTCAGTCCACAATGCAGCCGAATGCATAGTGACAACAGCAGTGCCAGCAGATCCATCGAAACCAGAAATCCACTTTCTTCCCTCCCAACGCGAAGGCACATACTCACTCATGTGCGGGTCGGAACTCGGGAAAATGAATGCAGACAGATTCTCACGGCGCATTTCCTCGCGCAAAGCAGCAAGGCGGTCGGCTATGATTTGTTTGTTTTTTGTCATAAGGAAACTAATTTACGATTGTTATTAAAGCGACAAGGGGTTAAAATGTTGTTGTGCAACACTTTAACCCCTTTTCTGTCGGGATGACAAGATTCGAACTTGCGACCCCTACGTCCCGAACGTAGTGCGCTACCAACTGCGCTACATCCCGATTGCTTATGGTTTGTGACATCATGTCTCAAAAGCGAGTGCAAAGATACGAGTTTTTTCTGATATACGTGCATCTTTTCTCAAAAAAGTTTTGATTGCAAGTTTTTTTCTTCTTCCTATACCTTATATATTATAATACATGGATAAAAAAGAACTTTTCTTGAAAAAAATTGCGAAAAGATTTGGTGAATACATAAAAAAAGCGTACCTTTGCACCCGAAATTAAGCAATACACCAAGGTGCCATAGCTCAGTTGGTAGAGCAAAGGACTGAAAATCCTTGTGTCCCCGGTTCGATTCCTGGTGGCACCACCTTGAAAAGGAGTCACTCTTTAAAAAGAGTGACTCCTTTTTTTATTATTCACAATCCATACTATATCCAGCCTTATCACGTTAGGCTTTGTCAATTGGTTGTATTTTGACAAATAATATATTTCGAGCCGAGCAAAGAAAGCTCGACCCGAAATGCTTTTTACAAAGACTCAAGCATTCGCTTGATTACTACCTCAGCAGATATTTCACGATTGGCAGCCTCTGGAATAACAAGTGAGTTGACCGATTCTATCACATCATCAGTAACTATCAATCCACGGCGAACAGGCAGACAGTGCATAAACTTACCATTGTCGGTCACAGCCATATGCTCAGTATCGATAGTCCACGACATATTCTTTGAGAGTATCTTGCCATAGTCTTCAGGATTCGTAACGCCTGGGCAACTCCAATTCTTAGCATAAACGAAGTCGGCTCCCTCAAGAGCATTCATCTGGTCATACTCAATACGGGCATTGCCAGTAAACTTAGGGTCAAGCTCATATCCATGAGGATGAGTGATGACGAAGTCTACGTCAGCCGCGTTCATCCATTCAGCAAACGAGTTGGGCACAGCCTGAGGCAAAGCTCTGCAATGAGGAGCCCATGAGAGCACAACCTTCGGACGTGCCTTAGTCTTATGTTCCTCGATAGTGATAAGGTCGGCAAAGGCCTGAAGAGGATGCACAGTAGCTGTCTCCATAGCAAATACAGGACGACCACTATACTTGACGAATTGCGAAACGATTGTCTCGGCATAGTCATACTCGCGGTCGGTGAGTCCGGCGAATGAGCGAATACCGATAAGGTCGCAGTAGCTACCCATAACTGGAATTGCCTCAAGCAGATGTTCCGACTTGTCGCCGTCCATTATGACGCCACACTCGGTTTCCAATTTCCAGGCGCCGGCATTCACATCGAGTACAATGACGTTCATGCCCAAATTCATAGCTGCCTTCTGTGTAGACAGACGTGTGCGCAACGAGTTGTTGAAGAAAATCATCAGCAAGGTCTTGTTCTTGCCAAGATGTTGAAACTGGAAGCGGTTGCGCTTCACCTCTTTTGCTTCGGCGAGAGCTGCATTGAGGTCGCCAAGATCTTGTGCGTGGAAGAAAGTATTCATAATGAAATGTTGAATGTTAAGTTGGATGGGGCTTTCTTTTCTATCTTACCTGCCCTTCCCCATCAATAAGCCACTTATAAGTAGTGAGAGCCTGAAGTCCCATCGGACCGCGCGGTCCAAGCTTCTGCGTGCTTATACCTATCTCTGCTCCAAGCCCAAACTCACCGCCATCGGTGAAGCTTGTAGGAGCATTCCAATATACGCAAGCCGCATCAACCTGCTGCTGGAACAGGCGGGCGTTGTTCTCAGAATCGGTGACGATAGCCTCGCTGTGTCCTGAGCCATATTTGCGGATATGCAGCAGAGCCTCATCAATAGAGTTGACAGTCTTCACAGCCATGGCATAAGACATGAACTCCGTGCCATACACCTCATGTTCTGTTTCAGACGTAACGGCATCAAGAAGCTCTTGAGGATATCCGTTTGCCAACAACACATCATAGGTTGGTTTGTCGGCATGAACAATCACGTTCTTTCCAGCAAGAGGGGCAAGAAGTCGAGGTAAATCCCCTATGCGCTCACGATGTATTACAAGACAGTCGAGAGCGTTACACACACTCACACGTCGTGTCTTGCCATTCTCTATTATGCGGGCACCTATAGCCGAATCGCCATATTCATCGAAATAAGTATGCACCACACCTGCGCCCGTCTCTATGACAGGTATGCGTGCCGTCTGACGCACAAAGTCAATCAAGCGTCTGCCGCCACGAGGGATGCAGAGGTCTATATACCCCACTGCTGTAAGCATCTCGTGTGTAGCCTCATGAGTGGCAGGAAGCAGACAGACAACGTTCCCGTCTATGCCATGCTCACTAAGCACTTGCTTGACAAGCTCAATTATGGCACGGTTGGAGGAGTCGGCATCCTTGCCTCCTTTCAGCACACAGGCATTGCCCGTCTTGAAACAAAGGGCAAAGACATCGAAGCTGACATTAGGACGGGCCTCGTATACAACGCCCACCACTCCATAGGCAATGCGCTGCTTGCGCAAGCGAAGACCATTAGGAAGCGTCTTTGCATCAAACACCTCGCCAAGAGGATTATACAGGTGAGCCACATTGCGCAAGGCAGTGGCTATATCATGCAGACGAGTCTCGGTAAGCTGCAAGCGGTCGTAAAGCGGATTGTCCTTTGACATGCGACTGAGGTCGTCGGCATTGGCAGCAAGGAGTTGCGGTATATGTGCCTCTGTAGCATCAGCGAGGGCGAGAAGCACATCTGTGCGTTCGTTCTCGCTGAGACGCGAGAGAGAATAAGAGGCACGGCGTACTGATTCAAATATCTGGTTCATGGGCTTATGGGTTAATAATGTTGACATGTATGTCGTCGTTTATGTTCACATATAGAGCGTCTGTCTTGCTCAAAAGAACTCCGTGAATGGCGTGTCATCATCTCCATCAAGCACTCGCTGCAAGATATTCTCGCGTGTGCCATTGGCTATGAACACATGTATTCCCATGTGGGCAGCCTCAAGAGCTGTGTTGCATTTGCTTGTCATGCCACCACGTCCGAATGAGCTCTTACTATCGGTGACATATCGCTTCACATCATCGGCAGAATGCACCTTACGGATTGTAGGGCGTGAGCCATCGTCTGTTGGTTCACCAAGAAGTCCGTCCACGTTACTTAATAATATAAGGTTGTCGGCTTTCATCATGCGGGCCATAAGACCCGACAGCTCGTCGTTGTCGGTGAACATAAGCTCGGTGATTGACACCGTGTCGTTCTCATTGACGATAGGAATGATATCATTCTCAAGCATCACGCTGATGCACGACTTCTGGTTCTGATACTGACGCTCCGAGAGGAAGTTCTCCTTCATAGTGAGCACTTGCCCCACATGTATGCCATATTCACGGAAGAGCGAATAGTAAAGATTCATCAACTTCACCTGTCCCATTGCAGAATAAAGCTGACGTTGCTCTACACTGTCCAATGGATGCACAGCCTGCATCTCTCCTCTGCCACAAGCCACGGCACCAGAAGACACAAGTATCAGCTGATGGCCTGCCGCATGAAGGGTAGCAAGCTGGTCGACAATGGCAGACAGACGACTCACATTGACATGACCGTCGGGGCGTGTTAGGATATTACTTCCTACTTTTACTACTGTAAGCATAATTTTAATGTTGAATGATGAATGTGGAGTGTGGAATTGTTGCGGCAAGCCGCAATGAATAATTATTCAATGTGGAATGGTGTTTAACGATTAATTCATCATTCTTCATCGGCTCTGCCGATCATTCAACATTCCACACTCAACACTCAACACTCTTCTTTAGTCCTTGAATCACAGCATTGGTGAATCCTTCCTTTTCCATAGCGTTCAATCCACGTATGGTGAATCCTCCAGGAGTAGTGACCTTGTCGATTTCTGCTTCCGGATTGGCACCGCTATGCTGAAGCAGGAGCGCGGCACCCTTGATAGTCTGAAGAACAATGTCCTTTGCCACATCCGCCTTGAAGCCAAGTTCCACTCCACCCTCTGTGGCTGCACGCACATAACGCATGGCATAAGCAATGCCGCACGAGGCAAGAGCCATACCAGCACCAAACTGACGGGCCTCAACAGAAAGGGTCTCGCCTGATGTGTCGAATACATCCTTTACAAGCTGTTCCGACTCATCCTTACCACATACACGTGTGATGAACGTCATCGACGCACCTACTGCTATTGCGGTGTTTGGCAAAGCGAAGAATGTAGACGGACACTTTCCCTCGTATTCCACCCACGACTTCAACTGCTCTGCCTTGAGTCCTGCTGCAACAACCACTATTGTCTGATGCTCTGCATCAAGAACATCACTTATCTCTTCCATGACACTCTCCACGAGCCATGGCTTTACTACCACGAATACCACATCACCGAAGGCAGCTGCCTTACGGTTGTCGGTAGATACCTCGACACCTTGCTCAGCATAATGAGCAAGACGGTCGGTATGGGGATTGGATATTGAAATGTCGGAAGGGTTGAACTTGCCTGAGCTCATAAAACCGTCGAGCATTGCTCCACCCATAGCTCCTACGCCGATTATTGATATTTTCATTCGAATATATTTAGAAGCCCTACCCCATTCCCCACCCCTGCAGAAAGGGGCTTGGGGTGGAGCTTTCTGGGTGCATGACTTTATTATTTAAGACTCTTCTTGAATTTCTCCATGAACTCATCTGCCTGCTGCTTAGTCAAGCACAGTGGCGGAAGCAGACGCAGAATGTTTGTAGAGGCACAACCAGTGAAGCAATGCTCCTCGTGGATAAGACGTGAGCGCACTTCCTTGTGCGGAATATCGAGTTCGATACCTATCATCATACCTCGTCCACGCACATCAACAATATGACTGTTCTCTTTCTTCATATCATTGAGTTTGGCGAGCAGATACTCTCCCACCTCATGTGCATTGGCTATAAGGTTTTCGTTCTCCATCACATCAAGCACAGCGAGAGCGGCTGTACATGCAAGGTGGTTGCCACCGAATGTTGTTCCGAGCATACCGTATACCGGCTTGAACTCAGGCGAGATAAGCACAGCTCCCATAGGAAAACCGTTGCCAATACCCTTGGCACAGGTGATGATGTCGGGACGTATGCCAAGCCACTGATGAGCGAAGAACTTTCCGCTGCGTCCATAACCACACTGTATCTCGTCGCAGATGAGCACCGTGCCATACTTCTTGCAGGCAGCCTGCAATCCCTTAGCAAACTCCTCTGTAGCCATACGTATGCCGCCAACACCCTGTATGCACTCTATGATGCAAGCAGCCACATCGCCCTTGGCAAGTTCATGCTCCCAAGCGTTAAGGTCGTTGAGCGGTAGATAAGTCACGTGTCCGCAATCGTTGATAGGTGCAATAATCTTAGGATTGTTGGTCACCTCAACAGCCAATGATGTGCGGCCATGAAAAGCCTTCTCGGCAGAGAGCACACGTGTGCGACCTGTATGGAAGGAAGCGAGTTTCAGCGCATTCTCGTTGGCCTCAGCTCCTGAGTTGATAAGGAACAGCTGATAGTCGTCGTAGCCACACACCTTGCCCAGACGCTCAGCCAACTGCTGCTGCAATGTGTTGATGACAGAGTTGCTGTAGAAGCCAAGCTTATTGAGCTGTGCTGTAAGCATCTCGGTATAGTGAGGATGACAATGACCAATGGAAATGACGGCATGACCGCCATAAAGGTCAAGATACTCTGTGCCGTGGTCGTCCCATACGTGACAGCCAGAACCTTTGGTGATATTTATATCAAATAGGGGGTAAACGTCGAAAAGTTGCATATATTATAAGAGAAAAGAGAAAAGTGAAAAATCCATGTGTTAAGATTTCTTACTTTCACCTTTTATTTGTATTTATGGTTTAACATTCCGTTTCTTAGCTGTTTTCAAGGAGGAATTAACTTTTCAATTAAAAGCTATCGGATTCTTCACTTTTCACTTAGAAGCCAGATGGTTTCAACTTCAGTCCACAATCTTCAGGCATTCCGAACATTATGTTCATGTTTTGCACAGCCTGTCCCACGGCACCCTTCAGCAAGTTGTCGATACAAGAGGTGACAAGGAGTTTGTTGCCAAACTTTTCACAATGTATTAAGCACTTGTTGGTGTTTACCACCTGCTTCATGTCGATAGGCTTGTCAACGTAATGGGTGAATGGAGCGTCCTTATAGAAATCTTTGTAGGCAGCAACTATGTCCTCAATAGGAGCGTCGGTCTTCACAACCTCAGTAGCAAAAATGCCACGGGCGAAATCGCCACGGTAAGGAATAAAGTCGATAGAGGCAGAGAAATCGCCGTTGCCAGCAAGCTGCTGCACCTGATTGAGACTCTGGCATATCTCAGGCACATGCTGATGCTGGAATGGCTTATAGATGCTCATATTGTTGTTGCGCCAAGAGAAGTGGGTGGTGGCACCTGGCTTCTGTCCAGCACCAGTAGAACCAGTGATAGCGTTCACCGACACATCATCCTTGACGATTCCAATCTTTGCTGCAGGCAAGAGTCCGAGCTGAATGCAGGTGGCAAAGCAACCAGGATTGGCAACATGCTGTGCCTTGGCTATCTCTGAGCGGTTGATTTCAGGCAGACCATATATATAATCATTACCCTCGCGCTTAAGACGGAAGTCTTGTGCAAGATCTATAATCCTAACATTCTCCGGAATCTTATGCTCCTTCAAGAACGCCTCGCTCTTGCCATGACCGAAACAGAAGAAAACAACATCCACTTCGTCGAAAGGCATGTCGGAAGTGAACTTCAAGTCGGTCTCACCGTAAAGACCTTCATGCACATCGGTAATAAGGTTGCCAGCATTGCTCTCGCTGTTGACAAAAGAGATTTCGGCTTCGGGGTGATTGATAAGTATGCGGATAAGCTCACCGGCTGTGTAGCCGGCTCCGCCGAGAATTCCTATTTTCATCGTATATTGTATTAAGCCTCACCCATAGAAGGGTGTGTAAAGCCTTATTTTGTATATTTATTCATTAATTCATTTTGGCTAACTTTGCACACCCTCAGTAGTTATGGCTTCCTACTCCTTCGGCATTATTATCAAAAGCAGGATATATGCGAGCACACCACTGAATGCTGTGCAGACTGACAGCAGAACATAAGCCACGCGAACAAGCGTAGGGTCGAGATCAAAGTAATTGGCAAGTCCGCCACAAACGCCACCGAGTATACTGTCGGTTGACGAACGCTGAAGTTTCTTATTCATAGTCGTATCGTTTCTATTTATTGTTATATGTGTTTGACGTTACGACAGACAGAAAAGTTGCATTAACAGTTCAGGTTATGACTTTTCTCCATAACCTGCCACACTGATTTAGCGTTTCTCATCGGGATGGATGCCGTAGTATACACGGAGCGGAGTGGAGAGCACCTTTATGAAGCCCTTGGCTTCCTCGGCTGTCCAGCCATGCTGCATCTCGCCATATTCGCCAAGCTTCGACTTCAGAAGGTCGTCCTTGCTGTCCACACCCACTGTCTCGAATCCAAGAGGACGGAGCTTGAGGATTGCCGTGCCGTTGACATTGCGCTGTGATGATGTGAGCATAGCCTCGATGTCGGGCATTACTGGCTCAAGATACTGGCTCTCGTGAAGAAACATGCCATACCAATTGGCCACCTGGTCCTTCCAATACTGCTGCCACTTGCTCAGAGTGTACTTCTCGAGCAGGCGGTGTGCCTCGATGATGAGCTTAGGAGCCGCAGCCTCAAAACCTACACGACCCTTGATGCCGATAATGGTGTCGCCTACGTTGCAGTCGCGACCTATGCCGTAGGCTGCGCCTATCTCCTCTATCTTCTGGATGGCAGCCACTTTGTCGTCAAACATCTCGCCGTTGACAGCCACTATCTCACCCTTCTCAAAGGTTATCTTCAGCTCCGACTCATCCTCACGAGTCACATGCTTGAGATAAGCCTCCTCGGGCAATCCCTGGGTAGAATCGAGAATCTCGCCGCCACAGATACTTGTGCCCCAAATGCCAACGTTGTAAGAATACTTCAGCTTGGTGAAGTCGGCAAAGAATCCGTTCTCGTTGAGATAGTCCACCTCCTCCTTGCGCGAAAGTGCCTTGTCGCGGGTGAGCGTGATAATCTCCACACCAGGAGCCATGACAAGGAAAGTCATGTCAAAACGAATCTGGTCGTTGCCTGCACCAGTAGAACCGTGGGCAATAGCGTCGGCACCTATCTCATTGGCATAACGAGCGATAGCAATAGCCTGGAATATACGCTCAGAAGAAACAGAGATAGGATAGCAATTATTACGCATCACATTACCATAAATCATATACTTCAACGACTTCTCGTAGTATTCCTGAGTAACGTCGAGTGTGACATACTGCTTTGCGCCAAGCTTATAGGCATTCTCCTCGTTGGTCTTAAGCTGTTCGGGAGAGAAACCGCCAGTATTGGCACACGCAGCATGCACCTCATAGCCTTCCTTGGCAAGTTTCATTACTGTATAAGAGGTGTCGAGTCCTCCAGAAAATGCGACAACAACCTTTTTCATAATATTTTTCTTGTTAAATATTAGTTACCCAATTTCTTTAATCTCTCCAGTACAGCCTCCGGCAGTTTTGCCGGTAAATGCTCTTCCGGATCATACAGCATGCCTGTACAGATGCAATACTTACGTCCTGTGCGCTTGAGCACATCCACATTGATGCAACCCTCGCATCCACGCCAGAAAGCCTCATCATCGGTAAGGTCGGCGAATGTCACGGGATGATAGCCCAACTGTGTGTTCATAGCCATCACGGCAGCACCGCTCGTAAGCGAGAATATCTTGGCATGAGGCCAACGTGTGCGGGCAAGAGTGAAGGTGAGGTCCTTGATGCGCTTTGCCACACCAAGACCACGGAACTTAGGGTCGACGATAAGACCTGATGTGGTGACATACTGCTTGTTGCCCCATGTCTCAATATAGCTGAAACCCACAAACTCATCGCCATAAAGGGCTATTACGGCCTTGGCCTCCTTCATCTTGGTTGCAACATATTCATGGGTACGCTTTGCGATGCCAGTACCACGCACCTTTGCTGCCTTTTCAATGGTATCGAGTATTATATCGACGTATTTCTCGTGTGATGCGTCGGCAACCATCACTGTTATATCTTCTCTATTCATAATCGAGTTTTGAGTTTTGAGTCTTGAGTCTTGAATCATCGGCTTTGCCACGACAATTCTACATTCAACACTCAACATTCCACATTCTAAAAATCCGCTTCCATTCCCGGTATAATAGTGCTGAGTCCCTTAATCACCTGCTCCTGGCTCACTCCTTCTTTTATCACAATAAAGATAGTGTCGTCGCCGGCAATAGTGCCTATAATCTCGTCAATATGACCATTGTCGATATTGTAGGCGATGGAACTTGCATAACCCGGACGCGTGCGGATTACTCCCAAGTTGCCCGAGAAATTGATTGAGCGATAGCCAGGGATGCGCAACATCTCCGAAGCCAAACGTGGCGTAGGCACACGCTTGTACATTGTCTCGTTGGGCAGCACATATACGTATTTGCCGTTCATGCTTGCAGCCTTTGCCACCTTGAGCTGCTTAAAGTCGCGGCTCAGCGTAGCTTGTGTCACAGCATAGCCTTCCTCTGCAAGAGCGGCAAGCACTTCATCCTGACTTCCGAGCTCCTTGCTCGAAATGAGCATCTTCAATGTTTCTATTCTATCGCTTTTTAACTTCATAACTTGTATATGGATGTATATTTATTCGTTTACGGATGCAAATTTATGAATATTCGAATAATTATCCAAATAAATACGTATAAAAATACACATATAGATAAAAAGATATGCAAGAAATGGCGTTTTTATGCATATTTATACAAAATAAGATAATGGCAAAGTAATATATAATACTTTTTGAAGCATTATTATCCTACTACACAATATAATAATTAACGGTCATTACACGACTGGATAGAATCGTATAATGACCGTTAATCCTTTTTTTATTTCTACTTTATCAATAAAACCCTTGCTTCTGCTTACTCCTTGTTGTTTCCAAATATGCGGAGCAGATAGAGAAAGAGGTTGATGAAGTCGAGATAGAGAGTCAATGCACCGAGAAGAGCCAACTTCTGTGTTGCCTCACCGGCATCGGGCGCCATCTGACACATTTCCTTAATCTTCTGAGTGTCGAAGGCTGTGAGACCTACGAATATCAACACTCCCACGTAGCTGATGATAAGATCGAAGCCTGAGCTGCGTACAAACATGTTGACAACGCTTGCGATGATGATACCAATGAGAGCCATGAACAATATCTTGCCCATTGAGCTCAGGTCGGTCTTGGTGGTGTAGCCCACAAGAGCCATTGCCCCGAACGTTCCAGCCGTAATGAAGAACGTCTTGGCTATAACAGCCGTGGAGAAGGCAAAGAAGATGACCGACAGCGTCGCACCGTTTACCACAGAATAGAGGATGAACAACAGTGTTGCTGTAGATAGCGACAACTTGTTGATAGCTCCACTAATGGCAAACACGAGGGCAAACTCAGCTATGATGAGGCCCCAAAACATCACCTTGCTGCCAAATATCATTGCCACAAGCGAGGGCGATGTGGCAACACCAAAGGCCGTGAGGCCCGTTAGGGCAAGAGCAAGTGTCATCCATACAAATACCTTGCGCATGAGCGCAGGGAATGCCGTTGACATAGAGAATTCGCCCTGACGGAGCGAGTCAACGTCGTACCAATTTTCCTGTTTCATAATTTTCCTTTTTTTATTGTTTATTGTTTCTGCCTGTATATTCTGTTGCAAATATAAGCGGTTAAAACTATACAAGCAAATAGTATGCCGACTATTTATATTAAATTAACCGGTTAGGAGATTTTATATATTAACTCATCCGCAAACGAGATTATGTGGAAATAGCTTGCATATATCAATATTTTTGACGAATTTTGTATTTAAAACCTATAAAAAAGACTGCTTATGAAAATGAAACATCTCAAAGTGTCGGCTCTCTTTCTCGCCGCAACCCTGCTCACTACTTCATGCGTAGGTTCGTTCTCACTGTTCAACCGCATCGCAAAGTGGAACAACCACGCCACGGATTCGAAGTTTCTTAACGAGATTATCTTCATACTTATATCACCAGCCTATGCTGTATGTGCTGTTGTAGACGCTCTTGTGTTCAACACTGTTGAATTCTGGTCGGGCAGCAATCCTATGGCACAGAAGATAGGCACCACAGAGGAGGTGCTTGGCAAGGATGGCCGCTACTATGCAGTGACAACGCTCAAGGACGGATATGAGGTGAAGAACCCCAACGGCGAGGTTATACGCTTCGTATATGACAAGAAGAACGACTCGTGGTCGCAGGTGCAGGACGGAAAGAAGACCGAAATATTCCGATTCAACGAGGATGGCACTATACAGGCCAACTTGCAGGACGGTCGCACCATAAAGGTTAAGCCTGATGCTGCTGGCGTGTTTGAGACACGCATGGCTGTGAATGGTGCCAACTTCTATGCGATAAACAAATAAGCTTATTCAAAAATATGGCGTGATGCAAACCAGGGTTTAGCACCACGCCATATTTTTGAATAAGCTTATTTTATTTGTATTTTATTTTGTAGCTATTTCCACAGCACGGCAAACGATATGGTTTGCCTCGTTCATTATGCGGAAATATTCGTTCATATCCCAAATGTCGCGGGCGATGAGAGCCTTGAGTTGGAGGCGGAGCATAGGAAGTGTATTCTGGCATTCCTCTTCATTGTATGGCTTAAGCTTCAGTCGCTCTGCCTCGGCAAATATGCTGTCGGTCATAGCCGATGGCACATCAAACTTTCTCATATAGTCATCAAACGACGGATAGCTCGCCTTTAGCTCCTCACGATGCTGGTCTACATAACGCAAGGTGGCGTTGATGATGAGCGAGCGAGCCACTATCTGGCGATGTAGCTTGGTGTATTGGGTGGTGTCGAGCGGCACAAACTCATCAGGCATTATACCTCCACCGCCATACACAGTGCGATGACTACGAAGAGTCTGATATTTCAGCGAGTCGGCAAAGTGGATTGAGTCTGCCGAATACAACTCGCCATGCTTGAAACGCTTCTCTATGTCCATAGCGTAGTCCTCGAGGTCGCCCTTCTCATATGGTTTCTGAATGCAACGTCCAGAGGGAGTGTAGTAGTGGGCTATGGTGAGACGTATCATTGATCCATCCTCAAACTCTATAGGACGCTGCACCAATCCCTTGCCAAACGAGCGTCGACCGATGACTGTGGCACGGTCTTGATCCTGCAAAGCACCCGTAAGAATCTCTGCCGCCGATGCCGAAAACTCATTCACAAGCACATACACATTACCCTTGAGCAATCGGCCTCCACCGTCGGCCTTATACTCCATACGCTTCTGCGCACGTCCCTCTGTATACACAATGAGATCGTTCTTCTTCAAGAACTCTTCGGTAATCTTGACAGCAGCCTGCAAATAGCCACCGCCATTATCTTGGAGGTCGACAATAAGGTCGCGCATACCTGCACGTTGCAAAGAGTCGGCTGCGTGCATAAACTCACCGTATGTAGTCGCACCAAACGAGCCAATGCGTATGTAGCCCAATTTAGGGCGTATCATATAGTAGGCATCGACAGTATACAATGGTATCTTGCCACGGGTGACTGTGAAATACAACATCTCATCCACGCCACGTCGCTTGATGCCAAGCTTCACCTTAGAGCCTCGTGGTCCACGCAGACGACGCATAATGTCATTGCGCTTCATCTTCACTCCGGCAATAGTGGTGTCGTTGACTGTTAGTATGCGATCGCCAGCAAGTATACCCACCTTCTCCGAAGGGCCCTTGACAACAGGCTGAATGATGAGTAAAGTGTCCTCAACCATATTAAACTGCACACCTATACCATCGAACGAGCCATTGAGAGGTTCGTTCATCTCCTTTGTCTCCTTGGCTGTGGTATATGTGGAGTGTGGGTCGAGCCCCTTGAGCATGCCGCGTATGGCATCCTCCACAAGTTTGTTTTCGTCAACGGAGTCGACATATAGGTTGCTGACAGCAAGATTGGCTATCTGCAACTTGCGCAATGGATTGTTGCGCTGTGCGGTCACGCCAATTGCCACGGCAATGACAAGAAGCGTGAATATCGCGATTCTCAATGATTTCATAAACTATTATACGACTTAAACATTACACTTTCACCTAACGACCTATATATTATCGTCCTCAGGCAAGTCCTCTTCCACCACAAGGTTCTCGATAATGAAGTTTTGTCGCTCCATTGTGTTCTTTCCCATATAGTATTCAAGAAGTTTCTGCACTTGGTCGGTCTTATGCAGAGTCACTTGTTCAAGTCGCATGTCAGGACCAATGAAATGGGCGAACTCATCAGGTGAGATTTCACCAAGACCTTTGAATCGTGTTATCTCCGGGTCGGGACCAAGGTCCTTTATGGCCTGCAAGCGTTCTTCCTCACTATAGCAGTAGCGAGTGATGAAGTCGTTTTTCTTCTCCTTGCCCTTGAGGCGTGCGTCGGAATCAGCCACCACCTGCTTGTTCTTTATCTTTGTGCGTCGGTTGCGCACACGGAACAATGGGGTCTGCAACACATACACATGCCCCTTCTTTATTAGGTCGGGGAAGAACTGCAGGAAGAAGGTGATGATGAGCAGTCGGATGTGCATACCGTCCACATCGGCATCAGTGGCAACTATCACCTTGTTGTAGCGCAATGAGTCGAGGCCATCCTCAATGTCGAGCGCAGCCTGAAGCAGATTGAACTCCTCGTTCTCGTAGACCACCTTCTTGGTCAGTCCGTATGAGTTAAGCGGTTTGCCTCGCAACGAGAACACTGCCTGTGTGTTTACGTCGCGGCTCTTGGTGATAGAACCACTGGCTGAGTCGCCCTCGGTGATGAATATCGACGATTCCTCCTTGCGGTCGTTCTTGGCATCGGAATAGTGTATGCGGCAATCACGCAGCTTTCTATTGTGAAGATTAGCCTTCTTGGCACGTTCACGAGCCAACTTGGTCACACCAGCCATTGCCTTGCGCTCGCGCTCACTCTCGGTAATCTTCTGCTGCATAACCTCAGCCACATCGGCATGGATATGCAGGAAATTGTCAATCTCAAGTTTCACAAAGTCGCCAACATACTTGTTGATGCTCTCTCCACCTGGAGCCATCTGCAATGAGCCGAGCTTTATCTTAGTCTGACTCTCAAACATTGGTTCCTCAACATTTATGGCTATGGCAGCCACAAGTCCGTTACGAATGTCAGTAAACTCGTAGTTCTTGCCGAAGAACTCCTTTATGGTGCGGGCTATATGCTCCTTGAAGGCACTCTGATGAGTACCGCCTTGGGTAGTGTGTTGTCCGTTGACAAAGGAGTGATACTCCTCGCCATACTGGTTGGTATGGGTGAAAGCTATCTCAATATCATCGCCCTTGACGTGGATGATAGGATAGAGAGGGTCGGTGGTCATAGTGTCGGTCAGGAGGTCGGCAAGACCATTGCGCGAGAGAATGCGGTGACCGTTGTACATGATTATAAGCCCCGTATTAAGATATGTGTAATTGCGGAGCATGGTCTCCACGATGTCGTCGTGGAATGAGTAGCCGACAAAGAGTGTTGGATCTGGCTCGAAGAATATGAAAGTGCCGTTCTCATCGTCAGTATCGGTAGTCTCGTCGCTGGTCAGATTACCCTTCTCAAACTTCAGAGCACGCACTTTACCATCTCTATAAGACTTCACCTCGAAATTAGCCGAGAGAGCGTTGACCGCCTTCACACCCACACCATTCAGCCCGACACTCTTCTTGAAAGCCTTGGAGTCGTACTTGCCACCAGTGTTGAGCACCGATACAGCCTCAACGAGCTTGCCTTGTGGAATGCCTCGTCCATAGTCGCGCACGGAAACACGCAACCTTTCATCGATATCCACCTCTATGCGCTTTCCGGCATTCATCTTGAACTCATCGATAGAATTGTCGATTACCTCCTTCAGCAATACGTAGATACCATCCTCCGGCAAGTTGCCATCGCCAAGGCGACCAATATACATGCCTGGACGGGTGCGCACGTGCTCCATGTCGGAAAGGTGGCGAATGTTGTCGTCGGTATACTGTACTGTGGGTTGTGGGTTATTTAATTCGTCTTCCATTTTTCTCTTGTTTTATCCTACCCTCAAGGGTAATCATAATTGTCAACCGTCAATTAAGAAATGCCGATTGTTTTCTTGTAGCATCGTCTTCTCTTGTGGCATTCACGCTCAAGATATTGCCACTGTCCCTGCACCTTTTCATTGGTCTCCATCTCCACATGAGTCTCGCCCCACTCGAAGCCATACTTCTGATAGCGCGGGATGAGATCGTAGAAGAGTAGCGCATTGGCTCCCTTGGCACGATATTCAGGCAGGATGCCCACGAGCAGCAAGTCAACAATATTGGTCTTGTGCTGCTTCAACGCACGCAGGATATGCACCCATCCGAATGGGAAGAGGCGTCCCTTGCGGCATTTCTGCAAGGCTTTTGTCAACGAAGGCAATGTGATGCCCACGCCGATGAGCTTATGTTCGGGTGTGTTCCAATCCTCGATAAGGCTCACAAGACTGAGGTCAATCATCGGGAGATACATCTTTACGTACTGGTCGATCTGTCGCTGAGTGAGCGTTGAATAGCCATAAAGATGTTGGAAAGTGGCGTTGATAACATCGAAAATCTTCTGTCCGTAGCCGTTCTCACCAAAAATCTCGTCCTTATGGAGCTTCTTGATGTGCAGATTGTAGCGCTTCTGAATCATCTGTGCCACCTTGGCATATTTCTCAGGAATCTGGTCTGGCACATACAGTTTATACTCCACATAGTCGTTGTCCTTCTCCCAGCAACCCATGCGTTCCATATGCTCGGGATAGTAGGAATAGTTGTAAATGGTGGCCTGTGTGCCAAGCTGGTCGAATCCGGCTGTAAGCATACCCTCGGGGTCCATATCGGTAAAGCCGAGCGGGCCTATCACCTCAGTCATTCCCTTAGAGCGTCCGTAATCCTCGACTGCCTTGAGCAAAGCCTTCGACACTTCGATGTCGTCGACGAAGTCGATCCATCCAAATCGCACCGCCTTACGCTGCCATTTCTCGTTGGCGCTATTGTTGATAATTGCTGCCACGCGTCCTACGAGCTTTCCGTCCTTGTAAGCAAGGAAATACTCAGCCTCACAGAAATCGAAAGCTGCATTCTTGTCCTTGCGCAGAGTGTTCACCTCGTCGGTGTAGAGATTAGGGGCATCGTATGGGCTACCCTCATAAAGGTCGTAATGAAAGTCAATAAAAGTGCGGAGTTCGCGGCGCGACTCCACCTTGCGTATTTCTACTGCTGACATCTATTGTTTCTGTTTTGATTTAAAATCCAATTGGTTGTCGTGCCTTTCCTCTATTGCAAACACGACATCTCTTAATATAATCCTTAAAATTGCAAAATTACGGAAAAAACGTTAAACAAAAGAATATCAAGGCGATATTTATATTTATTTTGGATATACATGGCTGTTTGTAACTGTTTAATAACCATTTAACTCATCAGCTCTTGTGCGTCAAGAGAAGCACATGCTCGCCATCGGCTGTAGTGGTAGCAAAGATATAAGCATCGCCTCCGTCACGGAGTTTGAGTCGCTTGCGAAGCTCCGCTACAGAGAGCGGAAAGTTTCTTACGGCAATATTAGCTTGCTTCAAGTCACCAAGAGTCTGCTTAAGCTGTCGCTTGTTCATTGTTGTCACGGCATCTATCGCAAACTCTCTGCCCGGAAAGTTTTTCGCCCTATCCTTTGAGAGAAAAAGATGACTGTTCATACTTACTGCACTAATGCCATACACCCTTGCTATCTCAGCGAAGCATCCTGCCTTCATTATCGAGGCGTTAGGCTCATATAGGTATGCGGAATCATGAACCGTGAGAGCCGGAACTGGAGTATGTAATGGTTTTGAATTGTTATCCGAAGAATATCTATCTGCATTGATTGCTATGGAGTAGCCGAATTGGCTGCGCTGGTATTTGCCATCGCTGTCGGCTTTAGGCTGAATGTCTGCACACACCACACGCAAAGCCTCAACTCCTTCACTACGCTCACCATCAGCCTTATCAGCCTTTGCCAACACCAGCAATAGTTCCTTGCACTCGCCACCTACCGACACAATATGCACCTCTCGCACTGTATCATGCAAGTCGTCAACCGCCTTATGCCAGTCGAGCATAGGCGACAGTTTCAACACAGTAAAGCGCGACTTGGCCATGAGTTGCGGAAGCAACGCCGTGACATCGGGCGTACAGTCGCCAAGGAGCACTGTCTTGGCTCCATGCTCGTCGCGGCGGGCTGGGTCGAGAAAGAGCATTGTCTGCTCCTCCATAGTGACAAGCAAATCCTCTGCCTCGGCACATACCACACGTGCATTGCTTATACCAAGACGCGGAAGATTGCCCTCGACCACAGCACACAATGCGCCATTGCGCTCCACGTATGTGGCATGGTCGAAGCAACGAGACGTGAAGGAGAAGTCTACACCAAAGCCTCCTGTCAGGTCGGTCATGGTTGTAGCTTGTGGCGAAGCTGCTTTAAGCAAGCTTCTCTCAAGCCATGCACCCACAACCTCCTGCTTATAGCGTGCCGTGGGTTCGGATGAGCACTGCTCCATATTAATATGGGGCGGATAAACCACCCCATCACATTCTGCCCACGAAGGAAGTTTCAACCGTGCTGTCTGCCAGCCCTGTATCTGGTTCAATGCGTAAGGCATATCCACATCAGGATAGCGGCGCGACTGCAGAGCAAGCTCACGCGGGTTGCCCATCCGGTTGAGTGATATAAATTCAGATGTTTTCATTTGAAATCAAAGTGAATGATTGTAGACGAGATGTCGCATTTCGTGTCCACCCCACATGGCATCGTTGGCATAGACAAAACCTATCGACTTGTAGAGACGCTCGGCATTGGGGTTGCCCTTGTCCACAAGCAGGGCTGCTGGCAACGAGATACTTGCGGCATGATCGATGAAGCGCTTGAGGAGTTGCTTGGCAATGCCACGTCCACGATATTCAGGATATACGGCGAGCGAGTCGAGATAAAACTCGCCCTCTTGTGTCTCATCGTCCATCTGCGAGTAGTCCATCTGCAACTTGTCAAGTGCCTCCTGCTGGAATCGACGACGCAAGCGACGCAAGTCCTTACCGTCATAACCCACAATGATACCTGCAACGGGTGCATGGTCAAGGTCGCCGTCAATAGCCTCTTCGTCGAGAGCCACAAAGGCGTTGCGCCAGCTGTATTGCGAGTCGTCCATAAGCACGAGCGACACCATCATTTGATAGAAGTCGTCGAGAGTGTGGTCCTTACCGGCGAGAAACTGGCAGCAGTCCTCGGTCATGGCTGTCATGATGAGCTGCGCAATGTCGGCAGCATGGGCTGGGGTTGCATTAATGATTGTCATAAGAACGGATTTTGATAGGTTGTTGATTATTTTATGTTTGAGTTCAGTATTTCTCAAGCACTTTTTTTATTTTCTCCGCACGTGTGATGCCTTTAGCCTTGCTGGAAGGCAGAAGCAGAGTGATGAGTCCGAGCAGATTAGCTCCTTGTGCCGCCTGTTGATTGAACTTGGCATTTTCCATCTCTTTGCTCAAGGCCTTCTTCGTGTCAAACGAGAAACCAGGGGTTGTGACCTCCACCTCCTTGAGTACCACCTCCTGGGGAATGAGATAGATTGTGTCCTGCTGCAACTCGGCAGCACCCACGCGTCGCTGCATATAATTCTTTTTCGACACAGTGGCACTCGTCACGGGCAATGTGGAATGGAAACGTCCAGTATAGTCGGTCACAAGGCGTTGTCCTCCTGATGTAGTGACAACAGCTCCTTGCAGTGGCAGACGGGTGTCCATGTCTGCCACAACATGCTGTCTCTGTGCGCTGGCAGCCACACAAGAGAGCACAAATAGAAAAGTAGTCGCTGTTTTTCTCATCGTCGTGTTTTCTGAACTTCCTGAACTTATACTATATATATAATGTGTAAGTGGCTCTACTGCTCACGCTCCCTTATGAGCGTCCTCACTTGCTCCATGATGCCCGTAAGTTCCTCAACGGTTGTGGCACGCAGCATAGCGATGCGTGTCTGGCGGAAATCGGGAATGCCCTTGAAGATGGGCGAGGCTGCTATATGGCGGCGGGTATGAAGGATGCCACGGTATTCGTCGATGCGTTCCACATTTATGTGCAGTTGCTCAAGCAGGATGTCGAGCTTGCGGTCGAAAGTGAGCGAGGTGTCCTCAGGCAGTCCGTCAAGATAGTCGCGCATCTCCTTGAATATCCATGGGCGACCAAATGTGGCACGTCCCACCATCACCGCGTCCACACCATAGCGGTCGAATGCTTGCTTTGCCTGCTCAGGTGTGCAGATGTCGCCATTGCCTATGATTGGAATATGTATGCGTGGATTGTTCTTCACCTCACCAATAAGTGTCCAGTCGGCATCGCCAGTATACATCTGTGCGCGTGTGCGACCATGAATGGTGAGAGCCTGTATGCCACAATCCTGGAGTTGCTCGGCAAGGTCGGTAATGACAAGACTCTCTGAGTTCCATCCCAATCGGGTCTTTACGGTGACGGGGGTCTTTACAGCCTTCACCACTTCGCGTGTTATGTCGAGCATCAGCGGTATGTTCTGCAACATTCCTGCTCCTGCTCCCTTGCCCGCAACCTTCTTCACGGGACAGCCAAAGTTGATGTCGATAACATCGGGATTGGCCTGCTCCACAATCTTTGCGGCCTCAACCATCGACTCCACATCACGACCATAAATCTGTATGCCCACCGGGCGTTCCCCATCGCTTATGTTGAGTTTCTTCAGAGTAGCGTTGACAGAGCGTACAAGAGCCTCGGCACTCACAAACTCTGTATAGACCATCGAAGCCCCGAAACGCTTGCAAAGATGGCGGAATCCTATATCAGTGACGTCCTCCATCGGAGCAAGAAACAACGGCTGCGGTCCAAATTCTATATTTCCTATTTTCATTTTCCTTTAAAAACGAACTATACTGATTCGTTTATATAAATAAGTATCTCCCACTGATTTCACATGGGAGATTCAGTTTCATTATATAAAAATCTTACTTGATGAACCCAAAGGCACGGTCATAGTCTTCGCTATTACCAAGTCGGCCATTGATAAGACACACAAGCTCTACTGTGGCGCGTAAGCAAAGGCGGTTGTCCGACTTGCGGAAGATATCCTGATTGAAGACATAGCGCAATCCTTCCTTCTTGACGCCAAGGCGCGAGATGAATACATCGTCGCTGCGCAAGGGGGTCTTGTATTGCAGGTTCATGCGAGCCACTACAGGGTCGACACCTTGCTCGTGCAATTTGGCAAAACTCACGCCAAGCGATTGGAGATAAAGGTGACGGGTGTGCTCGGTATAGTGAAGATAGTTGGCATTGTTCACAATGCCTTGGATGTCGCACTCATAGTCGCGCACTTCCATTTCTGTTTCAAATACGTATTCTGGTTGCATGGATTATTGCTCTTATTTTTACCAAGTCTGCCAAATAGCATCTTTGGCTTGGTGAAACTACAAATAAAATATTCCTTCGGGTCCTTCGTTGCACAAGAGGTCGAGTGCCGACATGTTTGGCTGGAAACCGTGACGCTGCGCATACACCTGATAATAGGGACGTGGCTCAAACGACGGGTCGGGCAATGGATGCTTGGGGCGAATGGCGTCGCGGAAGTCATCGGCATTAATCTCGGAAGCGTCAGCATAACTGTCGGTAAAGGATATGTCGGGACGCACGTCAAGCAACTCGCACAGCTTCATGGATATCTCCATGTTGAAGTCGAAAAGAAACTCCCACTTGCGCTCGAAGAAGGGCCTTAAATCGTCGGCATAATAATCAAAGAAAGGACTCTCGCCATAAGCCGACACTATGGCGTTCCAATGCAAGTGGCGCCATTCACCATGGTCGCTGACACGTATGTCGCGCATTGGACATTTCGCACCCTCATACCGCTCAATAGGCACTGTGAGAGCCTGCACACCATTGGCAGTGGCTATAAGACAACGGTTGCGGAATGTCTGTTTGCAGAAATTGTCGTTGCGCTCAATGATGACATGCTTATAGCGATGCAGTTTCTGCATCCATTGAACAGGAGGGAAATAGGCTGAGGATAGAAGCCCTACCCCCAGCCCCTCCCCCGCAGAGAGGGGAATAATATGCTGTGCTGCTTGAGAGTTATTCATTCAAATAATTTTCAATCTTATCTATAACGTTGTCAATCTCGTTAATTACCTCTTAGTTGGTGAACCTCATGACATAACAACCTGCCTTAAAAAAAGCATACCACTCGGTCCCTCCCTCGTAGGGAGGGACCGAGTGTGTTTTGTTATTTTATATCATCCACAAACCTAAACAGTCTGCTCCAGCGAATGCCAGAGAAGCCCGAATGGTCGGGATCATGACTCCACCAAATGAATATCGGCTTACCCACAATATGGTCTTCAGGCACAAATCCCCAATAGCGTGAGTCGAGTGAGTTGTGGCGGTTGTCGCCCATCATCCAATAGTAGTCCATCTTGAATGTATACTTATTGGCAGGCTTACCGTTGATATATATCTTTCCATCCTTCACCTGCAGGTCGTTGCCCTCATACACACGGATAGGACGCTCGTATATAGCGATGTTGTCCATAGAGAGACTGATGGTGGCACCCTTCTTAGGAATCCACACCGGACCATAGTTGTCGCGTGTCCAGCCCTTGTTGCCGTTAAGAGGATAAATGTCCCATGTAGTAGGGTCGTTGACAAAAGTCACGCTCTCCACCAAGTCCTTGCGGGCACGAAGAGCCTTTACCGAGGCATTTGTAAGCGGAAGGAAGCCCTGCTGATTGAGCGAGATAATGTCTTCCTGAGATATTCCAAGCTCGTCGATAAGCTCCATAGGCAACTGTCCGCGCAGCTTGACAGAGTAGCAATACTGCACATTGTCTGGCTCCTTATTGGCCTTGCCGTCGGTATAAATGATGTGATTCTTTATCTGCAACACTTGTCCTGGCAGACCCACACAACGCTTAACGTAGTTTTCACGACGGTCGGCAGGACGTGAAATCACCTCCCCATACTCCGAAGGATTGGCATTGATAATCTTGCGTCCCTCGTTGTAGAGCATCGCAAAGAAGTCATGGCGCTGCTGCGGCTGCATCTCGCCAATGTTAGGCAAGAGACCACTTGGCTGCTTAGAGGCATAACTACCCTCGCCAAGTCCATAGGCAAGGCGATAGAAGTCCTGCGCCTGATACTGAGGAGCCGAGCACAAAGAGTCGCCCGCAGGATAGTTGAACACAACGATGTCGTTCTGCTGCACTGTGCCAAGACCCTTGGCACGCTCGTACTTCCATTGAGGCCACTCGATGTAAGACTTGCACTCTAACACAGGCAATGTGTGCTGTGTCAAGGGCAAAGTGAGTGGAGTCTGCGGTTTGCGCGGACCATAGCTCACCTTCGACACAAAGAGATAGTCGCCAGTAAGAAGCGACTTCTCAAGCGAAGAAGAGGGAATGACATAGTTCTGGAAGAAGAACAGATTAATGAAATACACTGCCACAAGGGCAAACACCAAGGCATCCACCCACGACATGATGAAGCGTGTGGCACCTTCGCTTTCGCGCCACCACTGCCATTTTATCTTCTTGGTGATGTAAACATCGAAGATGAACGGGAGTACAATCAGTCCCCACCAACTCTCCACCCAATATAGGAAGAGAAGATAAAGCACCGCAACTATGGTGAACTTAGCCCACTGCACCTTTGGGTTGAGGGCTTTCTTTTCTTTTTCAGTCATGTTTTGTTTTTTTAATCAGCTTGCTGTGGACTAAAACTTAAAGAGGTCGGAAGTTGTAAGCAATCCTTCGTGATCCTTTGTATACTCTGCCGCGAGCACGGCACCAAGGGCAAATCCCTTGCGCGAGTGGGCATCATGAGTGATTGTTATGCAGTCGGCATCACTATCGTAGAAGACACTGTGAATGCCAGGCACCTCGTCACGGCGTATGCTCTCAATGGCAAGCTGGTCGGAAGCCACATTATTTGTTCCCTCCACTGTGCCATCGGCAAGATGCTGCTCACCCTTCACCCATGACGACTTACGGTCAAGGTCGCCGATTATCTCCTCGGCAAGAGTGATGGCAGTGCCGCTTGGAGCGTCGAGCTTATGTATGTGGTGGGTCTCCTCCATACGCACATCATACTGCGGGAACTGATTCATTATCTTGGCGAGATAGCGGTTGACAGCCGAGAAGATAGCCACACCGATAGAGAAATTGGAAGCCCAGAACAGAGTCTTGCCTTCCTCAGTACACATGCGACGCACATCATCGCCATGATCCTTCATCCATCCGGTAGAACCGCTCACCACCTTAACGCCAGCCTTGAACGCACGAAGATAGTTGCCATAAGCGGCTGTAGGCGATGTAAACTCAATTGCCACGTCGGCAGAGGCAAACTCAGGAGAGTCGAAGTCCTGCTGGTTGTCAACATCTATGATACTCACAATTTTGTGGCCACGCTCCTTGCAGATAGACTCAATCATCTTGCCCATCTTGCCGTAGCCGATAAGTGCTATGTTCATTGTTTTGAATGTTTTTTTGTTTATGGTATATGTGTTCATCGGGGTGAAGAATACATGTGCTTGGCAACGGTTATTGCTCCGAATAAATCACCTGCACAAGTGTTTGTCCCACGGCCTTGAGCACATTGGGGTCGATATGCTCCATCGTGTCGTTGACGGTGTGCCATGTAGGGCCGAACGAACTCTGCTGACAGTCGGGATAATAAGCAATGATGTCGATGCACGGGATGCCTGCTTTTTCGTTCACTGGCACATGGTCGTCGGTTATCATGCCACCGTCCTTCATAGGGAAGAAGGAGCCGTAGCCTATCTGCGACGCTGTGCGCCACACCTTATTTACTATCTCATTGGCATTCTGTTTAGATACTCCCTCCTGATAGAACTTGGCACCTTCGCCACCCACCATGTCAAGCAGGATGCCATAGCGTGCCTCGTAGCCTTGCGGAAGATTCTCTGCCCAATACTGTGCTCCAAGAGCCCATGTGTCGCCACTCTCGGGAGTGGTAGCCCACTGCGGAGTGCCGTAGTCCTCGGCATCGAAACAAACGAAGTCGACACCTATATTTAATGTAGTGTCGTTCTGAAGCAGTCGAGCAAGCTCAAGCATCACCGCCACACCGCTTGCGCCATCGTTGGCACCCATAACAGGCTTGTGCCAGTTGGCAGAATCGGGGTCATTGTCTGCCCAAGGACGACAGTCCCAATGCGCACACAGAAGTATGCGTGTGGTATGTTCCGGACGGAAACGAGCAATTATGTTCCGACTTTTGAGCTTTGTGCCATCCCAACCGGTGAGCACTGCATCCTGAGGCTCAACAGTCATACCAAACTCACGGAACTTGGACATTATCCATTCGCCACAGAGGTCGTGAGCCTTCGAGTTCATAGTGCGCTCGCCAAAGCTGCATTGCTTTGCCGCAAAGGCATAGGCTGAATCAGCACGGAAAGTAGGACCAACAAGGGCTACTGTGTCAGGTTCTGCAGTCGACTTCGACGCATTCTTGCATGAGGCGCACGAGCAGGCTATAGCCACCACTGCCAATGTAAAGAACAGGGAGAATATTGTTTTTTTCATAATCTTTCAAATTTCTAAATTGAATTATTCACCATCGGCATCAGCCGACAATTCATCACCCAATATTCAACACTCCTAATTCTTCTTTGCCTCATACGCCAACGCATACATACGAATCTGCTTCACCATAGCGAGCAATCCGTTGGAACGTGTGGGCGAAAGATGGTCCTTGAGTCCTATGCGGTCGATGAAATAGAGGTCGGCATCGAGTATCTCACGCGGAGTATGTCCGCTTATCACCTGGATAAGCAGGGCTATAATGCCCTTCACGATGAGAGCGTCGCTGTCGGCAGTGAATACGAGACGGCCATCAGGAGTCATGTCGCACTGCACCCACACACGGCTCTGACAACCGTCGATGAGGTTCTGTTCGGTCTTATACTTGGCATCAAGCGGCTCAAGCTCGCCGCCGAGGTCGATAAGCAACTGGTATTTGTCCATCCAGTCGGTGAAGTCTTGGAATTGTTCGATAACTTCGTCTTGTGCTTCGTTGATTGTCATAATCCTAAGTATTATGCTTCTTTTCTATCTACTTCTTTTCTACTTTCTCCAGTTTAAAGAGTTTGTCGCTCGGGCGAATCTTGCCTGGCACACGGAACGACACGTGTTGTCCCTTGTGGGCAGTGTCTACAGGATTAAGCTCATAGCGTATCTCATCGACATCCACATACATCACGCCCGTGGTAGGACCGGTGATGAGGAGCTTGTCGCCTACAGAGAACTCGGCAGCCTCGCATGTAAACTCAGCCACACCAAGCTTTGAGAAATACTTCACACCACGGCCAACGTAGACTTTCTTCTCGGTAGCGTTGGATCCATAATTGCTGTTCCACTCGCCCAAGGTCTGGCCCTGGTAATAGCCATCCCAAAATCCACGGTTGAACACTGTGGCAAGACGCTCGTCCCACTCGTCCTTCTTCTTGTCGGTGAATGTGCCGTCGAGCACTGCCTGTATGGCTTCCTTGTAGCATTTCACCACATTATATACATACTCTGGTCCACGTGCACGTCCCTCAATCTTGAACACACGCACTCCAGAGCGCATCATGCGGTCGATGAATCGAACAGTCTTCAAGTCCTTTGGCGACATAATATACTTGTTGTCAACCTCAAGCTGGCAACCTGTCTCGTTGTCGGTGACAGAGTAAGAACGGCGACATATCTGCATACACTCGCCACGGTTGGCAGAGCGTCCGGTGTTCATAAGGCTCATATAGCACTTGCCGCTAACAGCCATGCACAAAGCTCCGTGGCAGAACATCTCAATGCGCACCAACTCACCCTTAGGACCGCGTATCTGCTGCTTCTCTATCTGCTCGAAGATATAAGCCACCTGATCCATGTTCAGCTCGCGAGCCAAAACAACAACATCGGCAAACTGGGCGTAGAACTTCAGAGCCTCGGCATTGCTGATGTTAAGCTGAGTGGAAAGGTGAACCTCAACGCCCACCTGACGGCAATAAGTCATCACAGCCACATCGCTGGCAATGACGGCAGAGATGTTAGCCTCCTTGGCGGCGTCAATTATCTGGTGCATCAACTCTACATCCTCGTCGTAGATGATGGTGTTGACGGTGAGGTAGCTCTTCATTCCATGCTCAGTGCATGTGGCTGCAATCTCACGCAGGTCGTCAATAGTGAAATGATTGGCAGAATGCGAGCGCATATTGAGCTGCTCCACGCCAAAATAGATACTGTCGGCACCTGCCTGTATGGCTGCCTGGAGGCTCTCACGGGAACCAACCGGCGCCATTATCTCGTAATCTCGTATGGTTGTATTATTCATAATGTGCAAAATTACTGATTTATAATTGTAAAACCACAAAAATAAATATAAAATAGTTATCTTTAATAAATATAAAATGGTTAACTTTGCATATTCACAATAAACAATTAACACTATCTCATATGGAAAAGACATTGATTCTGTTGAAGCCGTGTACAGTCCAGCGCCGTCTTATCGGCGAAGTTATCAACCGCTTGGAGCGCAAAGGTCTGCGCATCGTTGGCTTGAAAATGATGCAGCTCGACGACGCAATCCTCAATGAGCACTACGCTCACTTGGTGGACCGCCCCTTCTTCCCGTGGCTCACAGCTTCTATGAAGTCGGCCCCCGTTGTTGCCATGTGCGTTGAGGGCAACAGTGCCGTGACCGTTGTGCGCAACATCGTTGGTGCTACCAACGGACGCAAAGCAGCTCCTGGCACAATTCGTGGCGACTACTCTATGAGCGGACAGGAGAATATCATCCATGCTTCCGACTCTGTTGAGACTGCCGAAATCGAAATGAAGCGTTTCTTCCGCGAGGGAGAGATATTCGAGTATCCGGATCCGCTGCACGACTTCCTCTACGCTCCCGATGGAGACTAAAACAATAAATATAAAATGGAAAAAGTAATCATTAACAGCTATCACGAGTTTGCCGCCTTACTCGGCAAGAACATCGGCGTGTCCGACTATGTTGAACTCCCGCAGGAACGCATCAACATGTTTGCCGACGCAACCCTCGACCATCAGTGGATTCACGTAGATACCGAGCGTGCCGCTGTGGAGAGTCCGTTCAAGTCGACTATTGCCCACGGCTACCTCACACTCTCGATGCTGCCTTATCTGTGGAACCAGATTATTGAGGTGAAGAACCTCAAGATGATGGTGAACTACGGCATGGACAAGATGAAGTTCGGCCAGGCTGTAAAGTCAGGCGAGCACATCCGTCTTGTTGCCGACCTCTACTCTATCGAAAACCTTCGCGGCATCGCCAAGGTGCAGATTAAGTTTGCTATCGAAATTAAGGAGTCGCCCAAGAAGGCCCTCACTGGTATAGCTACATTCCTTTACTATTTTGAGTAAAGAAGAAGAAATAAGATAAATGCAAACACCTAAACTCATAGGTGTTTGCATTTATTATTCAGCCTTTTGTCTATTGCTATTTCCCAACAGTATCAATTGTCAATTGTTATTTCTCAACAGTGTCAACTGTAATATTCTTTGTAACTTCTCCCTTGTATGTATTAACTCTCAGCTCCACAAAATCAGCCTTAAGCTGTTTAGCGTCGATGCTTACATACTGCTGCACAGTATAATACTCGGGCACAGAATTTTGCTCATGATACATGCGAAGCACAACATGGCGTTTGCCGTCAGCGTCTATCGACTCACTCTCAAACACAATACCAACAAGTTGCTTGGTGTCACCATCGGTGGAGCCAGACTTCAAGAGCAACGACATATTTATATAAGAACCGTTCTTTGCCACCCATACGCTCTCAATATCAAGAGGATCGGTGTACATTTCCTTTTTCTTGTCGGCACTCATCACTCCCAACACTGGCACCTGAACCAAACTGCGAGCATTAACCGCAGCCGAAGCATCCTCAGTCTTGTCGTAATACACCAAGGCACGATATATGGTATCGGCCTTTGTGGTCCATTTGGTAGTGAAAGGATTTGAGAATTTCAGTTCCGTGCCATCGTCGAGAGTGGCAACACCCACCACCTTATCAGCATTGGTATGGAGCAAAGCAAATTCGCTTGTGATGTAGGATAAACCATTGTCGCCCGTATCGTAGCCCTCGTTGGTGCATGATGCAGCGACGAGAACCGCAATAAGGGCGGCAATTGAAAGATAGATTGATCTCATCTAATAAAGATTGATTTCATTTATAATTATTGGCTACTGTCTATTTCGCAACAGACAGTTGGTTTATTGCAGGATTAGCATACATTTCGAGTATTCGCTCGCGCAGGAACGCCATGTCGGGGTTGGGCAGGTCTTGTATCTTGGCAAGCTGTCCTTCGGTATATTTCTCGAATGTAGCGCGGTCGGCATCTGTATACTTGTCGGTATAGTCGGATGTACCGTGCAGCAGGTCGAGAGCCACATAGTTGCCAGGATATAGACGATAGCCTCTCCATATCTCATGGTCGATGTGTGTGGCTACAGTCTTGTAGAAGTCACCCTTCGGCATGTCCTCGGGCAGAGTATTGAGCCATTCGTCGATGCACGTAGCACAATGGTAGTAGATGTGTCCCTTATAGCCCATGATGCCTGTCTGCATACTGATAACATCATCCATAGGCCCCTTCTTCCAACCCTCCACATCACGGCGAAGCTGCATCTCGCGGGCCTTGAGGAAGTCGCATGGGTCATACTCATAGCTTATGGCAAGCGGCACGATGTGCAACTGAAGAAGACGTTCAGCCACAGAGCCTTCACCACCCATAGTCATCATCTTAAGGATAGCCTCCTGGGTGCGGTCGTCAGAGTTCTTGGCACGTCCCTCACGCTGAGCAATCCAAATGTTGTCGTTCTTCTCGTTGATGACGAAGTGCATGTACTCCGACAATCGCTTCGAAGCCATGAGCATCTGGCGCATAGGCAACGAGCGTTCCACGATGAACGACTTGTTGATGCGCACAAGGTCCTTCACCCAAGGCATCTTGAGCAGGTTGTCGCCGATGGCTATCTCGGTAGTGGTGTCGCTACCAGCATCGAAGAGCGAGACATGAAGCAGGGCTGAATCGAGCACAATGTCACGATGGTTACTCACGAAAGTATGACGCTTGCCGAGGTCGATGTCCTTGAAGTCGGTTTCAAGTCCGAGGCTTGCCTTGGCAAGCAGCTTCTTAAGAAAATCGTAGCAGAAAGCCTTCTGGAAATCGAGGTTGGTCTTGCATTGGTGCATCTTCATGCCAATAGCCTCCTTAGGCACACCGGGATAAAGATAGGCAAGCACCTGAAGGAACTGCTCGTTCTGGAGCATACGGTCGAAAACTTCGGGCAACTCGTTAGGCTCGAAAGGACGTATTGAGTCAAAATCGTGTAGAGTCATAAGGCAATAATGATTAAGATTTAAGATTTCTATTTTGATTGATAATTATGATTTGCCGTAAAGCAAATCATAATTATCAGTTTTCTTAATAAAACTGGTTCTCCACAATGTCGGTCAGCACATCCTTGATGTCAAGACCTGCCGCACGCACCTGCTGCGGAATGAAGCTTGTGGGAGTCATGCCCGGAGTAGTGTTTATCTCAAGCATGTTGATAACATCGTTGCCCTCAGCATCCTTGGTAATGATAAAGTCGATACGGATGATGCCATTGCAATGGAGAATGTCGTAGACACGGCTCACCTCGTCAGCCACACGCTTTGCTGTCTCAGGATTGATACGTGCCGGAGTAATCTCCTGCACCTGTCCGTTGTATTTGGCGTTGTAGTCGAAGAACTCGTTCTCTGTAACTACCTCGGTAGCCGGGAACACCACGCTCTTGTCGCGAGTCTTATAGCAACCGATTGAAATCTCAGTACCCTTCAAGTACTGCTCAATCATCACCTCGTCACTCTCCATGAAAGCCACGCGCAAGGCAGGAGCAATCTGGTCGGCGTTCTTCACCTTCGACACACCGAAGCTCGAACCGTCGGCTGCCGGCTTCACGAAGCAAGGCATTCCTATCTCACTCTTAATATACTCGTCGCTATACTTGCCCTCCTCGCCACGGCGAAGCAGAAGGCTCTTGGCAACGTTCACGCCCCATCCGCGCAGATAGTTGTTGAGCACATACTTGTCGAAGGTCATAGCCTCAACAAGCACGCCCGATGTGCTGTAGGGGATGTGTAGCAACTCGAAGTAGCCCTGCATCACACCGTTCTCACCCGGAGTGCCGTGGATAGTAATATAGGCATAGTCGAATACAACCGCCTTGCCGTTGAGCACGAACGAGAAGTCGTTTCTGTCGATTTGGGCAATGCTGCCGTCCGGGAGATTGACGTGCCAGTCCTGACCTTTCACGTCAACTATGTAGACATTGTAGCGTTCCTTGTCGAAAAAGGAGTAGATGCCCTGCGCTGAGCGCATTGAGACATCATGTTCTGACGAATCACCACCGCATACGATGGCGATGTTGCGTTTAAGTGTTTCCATCATATATTGTTATTGTTTCTATTCCTTATTAAATGTGTCGCGTGTTGTGCCGCCGATATATCCGCGCCACTTGTCGATGAGACGAGCCAGATCGTCGGGCAATTCCGATGTGAAGTCCATCTGCTGTTTAGTTGTGGGATGCACAAAACCGAGTGTCTTGGCATGAAGAGCCTGACGCGAGCATATCTTGAAGCAGTTTTGTATGAAAGCTTTGTAGGTGGCAGAACGCTCACCACGAAGTATCTCCATACCGCCATAGCGTTCGTCACCGAAAAGCGGATGTCCGATATGCTTCATGTGGGCACGTATCTGATGGGTGCGACCTGTCTCTAATCGGCATTCTATAAGTGTGACATAGCCGAAACGCTCAAGCACACGCCAATGGGTCACAGCTTCCTTGCCAATGCCCGAGTCAGGCGACATTACAGTCATACGCAGTCGGTCCTTGGGGTCGCGGGCTATATTGCCCTCTATACGTCCCTCGTCCTCGGTGAGGTTGCCCCACACAAGTGCGTTGTAGGAACGATGGGTTGTCTTGTTGAAGAATTGCAGTCCGAGTGCTGTCTTGGCCTTTGGTGTCTTGGCCACAACGAGCAGCCCTGATGTGTCCTTGTCGATACGGTGAACAAGTCCCACTTCCGGGTCGTTGGGGTCGTAGCTCTCCACATCGCGCAGATGCCAGGCAATAGCATTGACAAGAGTGCCAGTGAAATTGCCAGCACCGGGATGAACCACCATACCGGCTTCCTTGTTAACCACCATGAGGTCGGCATCCTCGTATACCACGTTGATAGGCAAGTCCTCTGCCACAATACTTGTGTCATGGCGCGGACGGTCGAGCATGAGCGTGACCACATCGCCTGGACGAACCTTGTAATTGCTCTTCACAGGGCGTTCGTTCACATGCACAAAGCCAGAGTCGGCTGCGGTCTGTATACGGTTGCGCGAGGAGTGTGGCAATTTCTCCGACATGAACTTGTCCACGCGCAAAGGCTGCATGCCTGGGTCTGCCACAAAACGGAAGTGCTCGTAGAGCTGTCCTGTCTCGTCGTCGGCCTGATCGGTGTCTACACCGTTGATGTCTAAATCTTCAATATCAAGTATTTCTTCTGTCATAGTCTTCATTTTATTTCTTACTCGCCTTCGGGAGCCTTCACCTCTTGGAACTCATCCACATCACTGGTTTCCTCCTCAAATCCGTCCTCGTTCAATATTGACTCTGGCGCGTCGATATAGTCGACCACCTCGGTGGAGTCGCGCTGTCCGTTGCCCACAAGTATTGTAATATAGTCGTTCACCGAAACCTTGTCGCCAGCCACCACGTGCTTGCCTTTCACCGTGAGTCCATACACCCAGTCTTTCTCGCCATCAATGTATTCGGGTTGTGTGAGTTTAAAGCCCATAGCTGTGAGCTTTGCCATTGCCTCGCGGAGCGAACTGTTGTCAATGATGTCAGGCACGGTGATTGTTGGCGTATGCGATGCGTTCACAATCAAATATATAACGTGTCCTGACTTAACGTTTGTGCCAGGTTCTGGCGACTGCTCAAGAATGCAGTCGGGCGGCAGATTGCGCACATAGCCCGTGTCGCTCACTACCACTTGCATGCCAGCATCCTCAAGCAGATACTGGGCATCAGTGAATGATTTACGGCGCACATCAGGTACGGGTATGGATTCGCCGTGGTGGGTGTACACATCAAGACCGTATTTCACTCCCGCACATGCCACCACCACTACTATTACCATGGCGCAAATATTGCCCCAAAGATAACGGCTCATGAATTTTCCAAAGAATTCAGATGGATTCATACTTTAACTTTTCCTTTTTAGCTATCTTGCAAAGTTACGATTAACATCGGAATATACAAAAAAATAAAGCCTAAAAAGCGTCAGCGTATTGATATATTTTGTAATTTCGCACGAAAATTCAAAGCACCTATACATTATGAAATATAGCAAAATGAAACTTTGGCTTGCAGCCTTGGCTGTTGCGATGCTGCTCACAGCCGTTGGTGTGGTGGCTTGGCTACTGATGCCTATGTCGGCAGAGTCAATGCGCCGTTCGGCCGTAATTGTGGAACAATCAACATGGCAGGAGATTACCATCGACGGCAAGCCTCAACTCTATTTCAGTTCGGCATTAGGCGACTCTGCACTGCTCGGCGTGACTGCCAACCGCGACTCTGCCATTCACCGCAAGCATCTCACTGGATGCTGGGTGAACAGATGGATGCTTGTGCCATCATGCTGGGGACGCATTGCCACAATATACAGCCGCGGGGCTACCGCTCCCGACATCAAGGGCGACTCAAACATTGTGAATCTCTGCCGCCTGTCTATTGCCAAACAGCTCAAGACGCTGAAGACACAGAAGTCGGAACTCGACTATTATCTGCGTGTGCACGGTGTTCAGGACAATGGTTATCAGACTATTGCCTCATTCGCCTCACGCGTAAACATGGCTTACAACGACATGATGCGTGCCTCAAAAGTGATCGACAGTCTTGTATCTGACGCACAAAAAAAACGACATAAATTCGAATTGAAGTCAGTGACCGAATACGTGGCTGTATATCGCGATGACGAAGGCAAGATCATGCGTTATCCGTTGAAGCAGATTTTTGCAGACGGCAAACACCACACTATGCTTCTGCAAACCGAGGACAGAATTACACCAAGTGACGTTGCCACTATATCCAAGTCGCCATGGGGCAATAAAGCCAATGGTGGATTGAGGGCTGTGGGATTTCCAGGACTTGGCGAGAAAGGAATGGAGTGCGACACAGTGTCGTCAATAATCATTCCTGGAAGCCTGCGCGACTACAGGCACGATCTTCCGCGTATACTCGTGTCAGACGGAGCTCCCGTATTCACAGCCAAGGGATTCTTTATTGGTATTGTGAGCGGGAAAAGGATTGTGACAGACTTAAGGTATGAATAAAAAACACTACATACAACAATGTTTAATATCTACAAATCAACGATAAGACTCCTTTACATGGTTTTCATTGCCGTTGCCACCGCCACTCTCGGCTCATGCCGCGAGGTGGCTTACGACGGACAAACCATTGTGCGCCGTGGCAACACCGTATACCAAGGTGGAGTGCAAGACGGCAAGTTCAATGGCTACGGACAATTATCCATTGGCGACAGCGTGGTGTATGCTGGCGAATGGAGAATGGGCAAACGATGGGGAAAGGGCGTGAGCCACGACTCGCTCCACCACCGTATCGTTGGCACATGGAGGGCAGACACTCTTGTGAGCGGACAGTGGACCGACTCCACCGGCACCTTCTCGGGAGAGATGAACCAAGACGCCATTGCATGCGGACATGGCTATTTCGCCGACCCACAGCGCAACATATATGTGGGTCAATGGTATGACGGTTTGCGCACAGGCTTTGGCTTCGACCTCTCGATGAAGAAACACATACGTGTGGGCGAATGGTTGCGCGACCGATATCTCGGTGAACGCCTTGAATATACTTCCGACCGTATCTATGGCATCGACATCTCTCGTTTCCAACATGATGTGGGACGCAAGCACTACCCTATAGATTGGAGCCGAGTGCGCATTTCACACCTCGGGAAAATCTCACGCAAGCATGTTAGGGGCAATGTTGACTATCCTATTTCCTTCTGCTACATCAAGTCGACCGAAGGCACAACAATACGCAACCGCTACTACCGTGCCGACTGTACCGCCGCCCGCAGACGTGGCATAAAGGTGGGTGCCTACCACTTCTTCTCTACCCGCTCCTCAGCCTCGGCTCAGGCGCAATACTTTATTCGCAACACATCATTCCATAAAGGCGACTTACCTCCAGTGCTCGATGTGGAGCCGACACATGCCCAGATAAAAAAGATGGGTGGACCGGAACCTCTGTTTCGCGCCGTGCGCACTTGGCTGCGAATAGTTGGGGCACACACTGGCACTCGACCCGTGCTTTATATCTCACAAAACTTTGTCAACCGCTATCTGCCGTTGGCTCCCGACCTAAAGCACGACTACAACATTTGGATAGCCCGCTACGGCGAATACAAGCCCGACGTTCATCTTGTCTATTGGCAGTTGTGTCCCGACGGTCGTGTGACGGGCATAAGACCTGAGGTAGACATCAATGTGTTCAACGGATACAAGAATGAATACAGAGATTTTCTGAGCAAAGAATGCATAAAATGAAATCAAACTCCGTCTTATTGGCAAAGTGATAAACTTCTATTCTTTTTTATCTGTATGTAGTGTATTGGATAAAGTCTCAATATATTATAATTGGAATCCTTTATGGCTCCAGTACCGCCTTAGTGTTACCTAACTGGTACTGGAGTTTTTATTGAGTGGTACTGGAGTTTCAGTTGGTTGAAACTCCAGTATACTACAATTGGTACTGTAGCCTTATTGAAATGACAATTCAGATCATATCAATCAAGGGGACCATGCCCGCCGGCATAGCCCCCTTTTTCTTAGGATATACAAATTGGTTTTCATACATCGGTGTCTCACGACGCTGACAGTAAGCGTATGAAAGTTAAAACTATATTTTCTATACACAGTTCCACTTACGGATTATAGCGCACGAATGCCTCCATAGCCTCATAGCAAGCCAAGCCAAGGCTGTGGTAGAGTTCGGCTGTGGCGTGGTTGCGGTCTTCGGCACGCTGCCAGAACAGACGCTCGTCGTTGCCAAGGAACGGTGCGCTCTCCATCTGTGATGAGTGTTTGAGGATACAGTTGCGCTTGCCACGAAGCTCTTCAGGCGACATAGGCACACACATCTCAATGTTCTCGATTTCCCATTCTGCCCAAGCACCACGATACATCCATACACGGCAATCGTTGAGCCACTCGGCACCAGCCTCCTTCTCAAGGTCGATGGCAGCAAGCACAGCATCGGTACACTTGCGGTGGGTTCCATGCGGGTCGGCAAGGTCGCCTGCAACATAAATCTGATGAGGCTTAACCTGCTGAAGCAATGCACGCACAATCTCAACATCCTTCACGGTCATAGGCAGCTTCTCGATTTTGCCCGACTCGTAGAACGGAAGGTCGAGGAAGTGAACATGGTCGAGAGGAATGCCGTTGTAGGTGCAGGCTGTGCGAGCCTCACCACGACGTATAAGACCCTTGATGGTGCGCACTTCAGGAGTATCCATATCCGACGGTTTCTTCTGAGCGAGGAACTGCTTTATTTCGGCATACATATTCTTGATAACCTCGTCCTGGCTGTTGCAGAAAAGTTGATTGTAGCCATTCACGAAGTGCATGAAGCGTGTCACCTCCTCGTCGCCTACAGCGATGTTTCCCGAAGTCTCATAGGCCACATGCACATCGTGGTGCTGCTGAACCAGTCGGCGGATAGTTCCACCCATAGAGATAACATCGTCATCAGGGTGCGGCGAGAACACAACCACACGCTTAATGGCAGGTGTGGCACGCTCCGGACGGTTTGTGTCGTCAGCGTTAGGCTTGCCGCCAGGCCATCCTGTAATGGTGTGCTGAAGGTCGTTGAATATCTTGATGTTGCAGTTGTAAGCCGAGCCAAAGCGGGCAAGCAGTTCACTCAAGCCATTCTCGTTATAATCCTTGTTGGTGAGCTTCAGGATAGGCTTCTGCTTAAGCTGGCAGAGCCAAACCACTGCGGCACGTATGGTCTTGTCGTTCCACTCGCAGTTAGTCACGAGCCATGGGTGAACAATACGAGTGAGTTTGCTTGCGGCAGCAAGGTCGATGAAGAACTTGGCATCATTGTGGGTCTGCACATAAGAAGCTGGCACAGAGTCGGTGAGCGCACCCTCTACAATCTTCTGCACCATGTTCGACTTCTCCTCGCCCCATGCTGTGAGGAAGAGTTTGTGGGCAGAAAGCAGAGTGTGGATACCCATTGTGATAGAGCAAGGAGGCACCTGCTCCTGAGTGCCGAAGCTGTTGGTCATCTCGTCGCGCGAAGTCTGGTCGATGAGGATTATGCGACTTGTGGAAGAGATTGTTGAACCTGGCTCATTGGCTGCTATATTGCCCATACGTCCAATACCGAGCAAGGCAATGTCGAGTCCACCCTCGGCAGCGATGAGCTGCTCGTAGGCATGACAATGTTCAATCACGTCGTCTTGAGCGATAGAGCCGTCGGGCGTGTGTATATTCTCCGCTTTAATATCTATATGGTCGAGGAAACGTTCGCGAAGCTGTCCTATTGCGCTATGTTTGCTGTCGGCGCTAAGGGGAAAATATTCATAAGCATTGAACACCACCACATTTTCGAAGCTAAGACCATTCTCCTTATGACGGCGAATCAGCTCTTCGAAGATAGGATTGAGCGAGAGACCTGTACCGAGGGCAAGCACACATTTCTTGCCAGCATCCTTTGCACGCTTTATTTCAGCCTCAATGCTGTTGGCAAGAACACATGCTGCCTCTTCTACCTTAGGGTAGATATCTGTGTAGATTTTCTCACAACGGGTTATTTCAGAACGCTCTACTGCCGTGCGTGGACGGTAGTACTGCTCCGGAACCTTGTTCAATACAATCTGTGAACTCAAATTCAATCTCATAATAGTATGTTTTTAGGTTTGTTTTTTGCTTTTTCGTTTATCAAAATACGATGTATTTCTCATCTGCAAATTTACTGTTTTTTGAATAGTAATAGTACATTTATCCAGACGTTTTCGTATTAAAAAAGATTAACGTGACGTAAATACATATAAAGCCGCTTTTCTTTATATATAATATGTAGGCAAAAAAGCCGCTTTTCATTAACTTTGCACCCAATTATGCACCAATTCTCATAATGACTAATAAGATATTGATAACCGGAGCCAGCGGTTTTATTGGCAGTTTCATCGTAGAAGAAGCCCTCAACAAAGGAATGGAAGTGTGGGCAGCGGTGAGAAAAACGAGTTCCAGAAAGTATCTCACGGACAATCGTATAAACTTTATAGAGCTTGACTTCGCATCGAAAGAACATCTCAAGCAGCAGCTCGAAGGCAAGGCGTTCGACTATGTAGTGCACGCTGCCGGAGTGACAAAATGCCTCGACAAGGCGGATTTCCGCCGCATGAACACCGACGGCACCCGCAACCTCGTTGATGCGCTCATAGAGACACGCATGCCTCTGAAGCGCTTCGTGTTCCTAAGCTCATTGTCGGTCTACGGAGCCGTACACGAAAAGCAGCCCTACCAAGACATAACCGAGAACGATTGTCCGCGTCCGAATACAGCCTATGGCAAGAGCAAGCTCGAAGCCGAGCGCTACCTTGACTCCATAGGCAACGATTTCCCCTACATCATCCTGCGCCCTACGGGTGTATACGGTCCGCGCGAGCGCGACTATTTTCTCATGGCAGAAAGCATAAAGAAGCATGTCGACTTTGCTGTGGGATTCAGCCAGCAGGACATCACGTTTGTTTATGTCATGGACGTGGTGCAGGCGGTGTTCCTCGCTCTCGACCGCGGAATGAGCGGCAGAAAGTATTTCCTTTCTGATGGCGAAGTATATAAATCTACAGAATTCAGCGACCTCCTGAAGAGGGAGATGGGGGTGAAATGGATGCTGCGCATCATTGCCCCTGTATGGGTGCTGCGCATTGTGACCTTCTTCGGCGAGAAGATAAGCCACATCACACACAAACCTATCGCTCTCAACAACGACAAATACAACATCCTAAAGCAACGCAACTGGCGATGCGACATTGAACCAGCCATGGACGAACTGGGCTATCACCCACACTACAAACTCAAGGACGGAGTGAAACTCGCCGTGAAATGGTATAAAGAAAACGGATGGCTGTAAAAAGAAATTGCAGTTATATTGCTAAAAGGTATGAACTTTATTAAACAACTATTCTCTCTCGAGAGCAAGCCCAAGCGCGGACTGACAGCTCTCGAATGGCTTGTCATTGCCTACACGGTGTTCACGCTCTGCGTGACACTATTCACCTACACCAAACTTCAGAATCCAGAAGCCATGATATGGGGACGTGTGCGTGTGCTGGCAATGATTGTGGCATTATGGGTGGTCTACCGACTTGTGCCTTGCCGGCTTACACGATTTGTGCGAGTAGCGGCCCAGATGTCACTCTTGGCGTGGTGGTATCCCGACACGTATGAGATAAACCGCATTTTCAGCAATCTCGACCACGTGTTCTGCGGATGGGAACAGCTGATATTCGGATTCCAACCCTCGCTTACGTTTGCCAGCACTTTCTCGTGGCCTGTGATAAGCGAGCTGATGAGCATGGGCTATGCCAGCTATTATCCGATGATAGCCCTCGTGGTGTTCTTCTATTTCTTCTGCCGATATGCCGAGTTCGAGCGCGCATCGTTTGTTATTCTCGCCGCATTCTTCATCTACTACGTGGTGTTTATTTTCGTGCCGGTGGCAGGTCCTACATTCTATTATAAGGCTGTAGGACTGAGCAACATCACCCAGGGCATATTCCCGGCTTTGGGCGACTATTTCAACACCCATACCGACTGCCTGCCAACCCCAGGCTACACCAACGGTTTCTTCTACGAGTTGGTTGAGGATGCCAAAGCTGCTGGCGAGCGTCCCACGGCAGCATTTCCATCATCACATGTTGGCATTGCCACAGTGTGCATGTTGCTTGCTACTCACACACGCCAGCGCAAGTTGGTTTGGCTGATGCTTCCGTTCTACGTATTCTTGTGCATGTCTACAGTCTACATTCAGGCCCACTACGCCATAGATGCCTTGGCAGGATTTGTTTCGGCATTGGCCATCTACCTAATATTGATGGTAGCAACAAAAAACATCAAGAATTAAGCCATGTCGGCATGTCAGCTTCGTCGGTATTCCGACGGTGACATGCCGACATGTTCTTTGAAGTATTTGCCAAGGAACGACTGGTTGGAGAAGTTGAGTTCCTGGGCTATTTCCTTTATGCTCTTCTGAGTATTGCGCAAGAGCATACGCAATTCCATAGTCACATAAGAATCTATCCAGTCATTTGGTGTGCGCTTCGACACAGCCTTTACTGTCTCCGACAGATATTTTGGCGAGATGCACAACTGTTCGGAATACCACCCCACACGGCGTTCGGTACGGAAATTCTTCTCTACAAGCAGCAAAAATTGCGTGAAAATATCCTCGGCGCGTGTCTTGCACTCATCATTCTTGGCCTGCACAGAATAGATGACATTACACATTTCATATACCATTGACAGGAACATCGACTGCACCAACTCACGACGGAAATGATTCTCCGGCTCGTCTATCTTAACTCTCATACGCTCGAATGTGTCGCGTATGTAGTCGGCACGCTCCTTTGGCAATCTGAATACGGGGTGTGTACGAGAGAAGAGAAAGAGAGCCGACAGTTCGTGAACGCTCTTTATCGTCTCCTTAAAGAAGTTATAGTCGATAATAATGCCTATACCACGGCAGTCGGGCGACATACAGCTATCGTAAGTCACGCGTCCCTTATGGATAATTATAAGATCACCTGGCTCTACCACATGTTCCACCGAATCGACAAAATAGCGTGCCGATCCACGCAGACACAGGGCGAGGAACAAGCTCTCCATACGCCGTGGCTCTTTGGGCAGCGGCATTTTGGCTATCTCATCGAGTAGCAGAATGTCGTTGTCTATGTGGCTTCCGTCACACATTCGTGTAGCGTATTCCACGGTTATGGCTTTAAAATCGGTTGTTGCCATATTCTTTGTATTTGTTGTTGATTAATAATTTCTTTGTTTCTTGTGACTATCGTCAAGCCTTAGATTGAGTTGATAGAGTGCGGCTCCAAATATCATAAGCGAGAAAACCACTGCAAGCCACACATGCTTCATGTCGCCACCATAGAACTCAACAAGTGTCTTATCGGCAGCGTTGGGAAAGAGGCGGTATGACATGTAAGAAATGGTATTGTTGGTAAAGTGCATCACTATGCCCGGCACAAGGCTTCGAGTGCGCACATACATCCATCCGAGCAGCAAGCCCATCAGGAAAGCATTCACTCCCTGTGCCATGTTGCCATGTACAATGCCAAAGAGCAAAGCTGTGACTACTATGGCAAACCAACTCTGTCGGTTGCCCATCACTTCAAGCAAACGGCGAAGTATGGCTCCACGGAAGAGCATCTCCTCGGCAATTGGCACCACCACGCCCACTGCCACAAAACCTAAGTCGTGCTGCATCATGCCTTTGAACAGTTGCACGTATTTATCGGGCAATATGAGTCCGGATTGCTCTATAAGAAAGGTGAGAGGCAGACAAGAGCCTCCCGTCAGGCAAACCACCCAAAAGAGAGTGAACCAAGGACGAGTGTTGATATAGTCGCCACTCACTGGAGCCCAGCGTCGCCATGTGAAGATTGCTATTGTGAGCACGCTGCTGATGATTGAACACACTATGTTGACCATAGCGTTCATTGGTGCTGTGTGGCATATCACTATCGCCGCTGCTTGCACAGCAAACTGTATGGCTACGAAAATGGCGAAATACATCACCACATCGATTATTGCTTTCTTGTTCATATTAAATGTCAATTATACTCAATGTTTCCTTTCTGTCCTTGTCCAATTGCTCTTTCAATTCCTCAATGCTTGCGAATCGCTGCTCATCACGCAACCTACGACAGAACTCCACAGCTACATGTTTGCCATAAATATCGCCTTCGAAACCTATGATGTGAGCTTCAAGAGTGAGTTGCTCGCGCTGAAAGGTGGGATTGCAACCTATGTTCATCATTGCCGGCATCCACTTGCCACCATCAATGCTCACACGCACGGCATAGACTCCCTCACGGGGAATTATCTGCTCAGCACACGAGGGCAATATATTGGCAGTGGGAAAACCTATGCGGCGACCCTCCTGAAAGCCATGTTCCACACAGCCTTCGATCTTAAAAGGATGGCCAAGACACTGCTCTGCCTCAGCCACATTACCATCAGCCAACAGTCGGCGCACAAGCGACGACGACACACGCTGCCCATAAATGTCGAGCGGAGTGTTATGCACCACTTCCATGCCCATCCCCTTGCCATAAGCCACATAGTCGTCGAAACCTTCTGTGCGGTTATGCCCGAAACGGTTGTCGTAGCCTATGAGCAGACACTTCACACCGAAACGGTCGCGCAGCACATTCTGCATAAACTCACGTGCCGACATGGCAGCCATCTTAGCGTCGAAATGCAACACCTCCACATCGTCGGCTTCGGTAAGCCTCAACAACCGCAGTTTCTCCTCTGTTGGAGTAATGAGTTGCGGCACATAGTCAGCGTGCACCACTTGGCGTGGATGACGGTCGAAGGTTATTACCATTGAGTGCATAGCTCTCTCTTCTGCCATCCCGTGCAATCGGTTTATGACAAACTGATGACCGCGGTGAACACCATCAAAGAAACCTATCGTGGCACATGCAGACACAGCCTTTTCGTTATGAGTAATCATTACTGTCAATTATCAATTTCTTTAATTGTCAATCAACGCTTTAGTCCAATCCTCTCCCGTTGTCTCTCTCATCGCCTTTATACCCACAGCCTGTGCTGCCTCGCAGTTTTCCTCACGGTCGTCAATGAAAAGAGTTTCATCGGCACGGATACCTGCCTCGGCAAGAGCCTGACAGAAAATAGCGGTGTCGGGCTTGGCAAGGTGCATTTCATAAGAAAGGAAGATGTGCTCAAGATAGTCGTCGGCACAATGTCCATCAACGGTGAAGAGATGGTCGCGGCAGTACGACCAGTGCATTATATTGGTATTGGAGAGCAGAAACACACGGTAGCCTTCAGCACGTAGTCGCTGCAAAAGGCGGAGTTTGCTTACAGGAATGTCAGTGAGCAACTGATTCCATGCCCATACAATGTCCTTATCCTCGGTATCAGTAAGCGAGAGTAGTCTCACCTCATCGCAAAATTCCTCTTGCGAGATGCGACCAAGTTCGGTGTCGAGAAACAAGTCCTCTGTGCGGTGCTCCTCAACATAGTTGGCAAGCACGCCACATCCTACCTTACGAAACGCATCAATGCAGCGTTTAGGGTCAAGCCCCACGAGCACTCCACCAAGGTCGAATATTATATTCTTTATATTATCCTTCATACATTATTTATATCTTTATCTTTTTCCCGCTGCATGGTATCCATGCCGCACCCCATCCTATAAGCAGTACTGTGACAAAAATTATCGCCACATCACTGTAGTGTACACTCACGGGATAGGCATTGACTACGAATGAGCCAGCGCTGTCGCCCATATGGACAAAGCCAAACTCCTGCTGCAACCAACAAAGAAGCAGACCCAATGCTACGCCCAACACAGCTCCCATTGCAGATATTAGGCGGCCCTCGAAGAGGAATATGCGGCGTATCTGAGAGTCGGTCGCTCCAAGATTGCGCAAAGTCTCAACATCGTTCTTCTTGTCGATGATGAGCATCGAAAGCGAGGAAATGATATTGAAACAAGCCACCATAAGAATGAATGTGAGGAACACGTAGGCAAGCACCTTTTCTATCTGCATGATGCGGTAGGTGTCTGCTTGCTGCTCATAACGGTCGAGCACTCGGAACTTGTCGCCGGCAATGCTCTTTATCTCCTTTTTCACGGCTTCGAGGTCGGAACCAGGCGCAAGGCGCAATTGTAGCGACGAGAGCATTCCGTCCTGGTCAAACAGTCGGCGAGCGAAACCTATGGAGCAGATAAGACGGTCGCGGTCGTACTTGGATTGATTGACAGCAAACACCACACCCGGAGAAATGAGCGAGTCAACGACAAAGCCCTCGGTTGGATCAGCCAATTCGGTCAGCTGACCGCGTCGCACAGGGGCATAGAGTTTAAGATAGCCATCAAAACGTGCACCAAGCCCAAGGTCCTGGGCAAGGCGTATACCAGGAATGGCATAGAACAGATTAGCTGCCTGAAGCGTGAAACTGCCGTCGCCATATAGTATGTCGTTGATATGTGTGAGTTGTTGGAAGTTGTTGTCAACCCCCATCACCGTCACCATCTGCTGTTGTTGTCCATATACGGCGAGAGCCTGATCCTCCACAACATCAGTGGCAACAGCCACCTGCTGCAGATGTCGTATCTTGTCAAGTTGTGGAGCGTCGGCAGGAGCTGTCTTGCCTGTGGCAGGCACCACCTCAATCTGCGGATCGAAGTTGGTGAAGAACGAAGCCACGAGGTCGTGGAATCCGTTGAACACACTAAGCACTATCACCAGTGCCATTGTAGCCACTGCCACGCCTATCACCGAGATTGCCGAAATCACGTTGATAGCGTTGGTCGACTTCTTGGAGAAGACGTAGCGGCGGGCTATGTAGAATGGAAAGTTCATTTCTTGAGCAATTCGTCAATGCGTTCTATGTAGTCGAGCGAGTCGTCGATGAAGAAGCGCAACTCAGGAATGATGCGCAACTGATTGCGCACTCTTGTGCCAAGCTCATAGCGTATGGTCTTCTCATTGGCAGTCACATTCTTTATAAGCTCATCGGCCTTCTCCGACGGGAATATGCTCAGATAGGCAGTGCATATGCTCAAGTCGGGCGACACGCGGCAACGCGTTACGCTCACCATTACGCCGTGCATGGCTCGTGTCTGACCCTGAAAAATAAGGCTTAGCTCCTTCTGAAGAAGGCGTGCTATACGGTTTTGTCTTGTCTCTTGCATATAAAAGTATTTATTTAATTATGTATAATCTGTGCTTTAAGCTACAAAGTTACTGCTATTTTGAGAACACGACAAACGATTTTGCCCTTAAATCCGAAACATTAATAATAAATTGCAAATTTTTCTGAATATCAACTATATATCAGAGAAAAGTCGTAAATTTGCACGCAATTAATCAAAAAATAAAAACGTTTTAAGTAAATTATGGACAAACTTAGTTACGCTCTTGGTCTGGGCATCGGCCGCCAGCTCTCACAGATGGGAGCCGAAGACCTCAACATCGATGATTTCGCACAGGCAATTAAGGACATCATTGCAGGCAAGCAGCCTCAGATTGCTGACCAGGAAGCTCAGACAATTGTAACAGAATTCTTCCAGCAGCAGGAAGCAAAGCAGCGTGCTGCTGCTGCCGAGAAGTATAAGGATAACAAGGACAAGGGTGAGGCATGGCTCGCCGAGAAGGCTATGGAGGAGGGCGTTGTGTCTTTGCCTTCTGGCTTGATGTACCAAGTGCTCAACGAGGGCAGCGGCAAGAAGCCGACAGCCGAGGACACTGTAGAGTGCCACTACGAGGGTCGTCTTATCGACGGCACTGTTTTCGACAGCAGCTACAAGCGTGGTGAAAGCGCAACATTCCCTCTCAACGGTGTCATCGCAGGATGGACAGAGGGCGTGCAGCTCATGTCTGAGGGTGCTAAGTATCGCTTCTTCATTCCTTATCAGCTTGCTTATGGCGAGCGCGGTGCAGGACAGGCTATTCCTCCGTTTGCAGCACTAGTATTCGACGTGGAGCTCATCAAGGTGCTCTAAACAGAAAATCAAAACACATTAAATAACAATGAAGAAATTCACATTCGTAGCCGCTATGGCTATCGCTGCCGCAAGCTTCGTTACATCTTGTGGCAACTCGACTTCATCGAAGCCGAATCTCAAGAACGACGTGGACACTCTGTCATACGCCATGGGTATGGCTCAGACTCAAGGTCTGAAGCAGTATCTCGCACAGATGGAAATCGACACCACCTACATGGACGCCTTCATCAAGGGTCTTAACGAGGGTGCAAACGCTGGCGATGACAAGAAGAAGGCTGCCTACTACATGGGTATCCAGATTGGTCAGCAGATCAGCAACCGCATGGTTAAGGGCATCAACCACGAGCTCTTCGGCGAGGACTCTACCAAGACTATCTCTCTCAAGAACTTCATGGCAGGCTTCGTGCAGGGCGTGAAGGGCAAGAAAGGCATGATGACTGTAGAGCAGGCTGGACAGGTTGCACAGATGAAGATGATGGCTATCAAGGCCAAGAACATGGAGGAGCAGTATGGTCCGCTCAAGAAGAAGGGCGAAGAGTGGATGGCTGCCAATGCAAAGAAGGCTGGCGTAAAAACTCTGCCTTCAGGTGTTCAGTACAAGGTTATCAAGGAAGGTTCAGGTGCTATGCCTAAGGACACTTCTACTGTTAAGGTGAACTACGAGGGACGTCTTATCGACGGCACTGTATTCGACAGCAGCTACAAGCGTGGCGAGGCTGTTACCCTTCGTGCCAACCAGGTAATCAAGGGTTGGACAGAGGCTCTCGTTCACATGCCTGCAGGTTCTGTATGGGAAGTATACATTCCACAGGAACTCGCTTATGGCGATCGCGAGCAGGGTCAGATTAAGCCTTACTCTCCGCTGGTGTTCAAGATTGAGCTTATCAGCGTTGGTGGCAAATAATATTTAAAACCATAAGGGCGACCCCAAAAGGCCGCCCTGTTTTTTAGATAAAAAATAATAAGATGAAGAAAATTTTGATTCTCGCGCTTGCCGTATTCGCAACAACGGCATTCGCTGTCACCCCTGGAAAGAAAGAAAAGAAACAGAAGAAGAACGCTAAGACAGAGCAGGTTGCTCCAGTGCAGCTTACAAGTCAGAGCGACTCACTGAGCTACGCTGCTGGTATATTCACCACACGCGGACTCATGGACTATGTGAAGCAGCAGTTTGGTGTCGACTCCACCAATATGGCTTCGTTCGTAGAGGGATTGAAGGAGGGCATTGCCCGCCAGCATGACAAGCAGTTCACTGCCCACAACGCAGGTCTGCAGATTGCGCAGATGCTTGAGACACGCATCTATCCCAACGTAAGCAACGATGTAAAGAACACCTCGCTCACTATCGACAGCATCACATTCAACCAGGGCTTCATCGCTGCCGTACTCGGCGACACAACCATTATGAAGCACGATGTTGCCAACAAATATTTTGAGACTACCATGCAGGCTGCAAAGCATCAGGCAGAGGAGGCTTACAAGACTGAGAACGAGGCTTGGTTGAAGCAGAACGCCACAAAGCCTGGTGTGAAGACCTTGCCTTCTGGTCTGCAGTACAAGGTTATCACCGAGGGCAAGGGTGCTGTTGCCGCTAAGGACGATGAGGTAACTGTTCGCTATGAGGGTCACACTATCGACGGCAATGAGTTTGACAGCAGCTACAAGCGCAATCCTAACACCACTACATTCCGCCCCAATCAGGTGATCAAGGGTTGGACAGAGGCTCTCTGCATGATGCCTGAGGGCAGTAAGTGGGAGCTTTACATCCCGCAGGATATTGCCTACGGCTCACGCAAGGCTGGTCAGATCAAGCCTTACTCTACTCTTATATTCACTGTTGAGGTGGTGAAGGTTGAGAAGAAGGCTGAGAAAAAAGAGGAAGTTATAAAAGCTGAGAAGCTGACACCAGCAAAGAAAATTGTTTCAAAGAAGCCGGTGCGTCGTGCAGTGAAGAAATAATTCTATTTGAATATTTATAAACAAAAGCCTATCGGGATAATTAGTAGGTGGTTATGACATCATTGCCATAGTCTCCCACTAATTAGCCCGATAGGCTATATTTTTTATGTGTTTTAAATCTTTTTACTTCCAGTTCTTATAAGGGTTTATAAGCAACTGCGAATTATAATATCTTCTATCGCCCGTCACCTCATCTCCTATAAAGTCGGGTTTGGAATAAGATTCTTCCTCTGAGGCAAGCTCCACTTCAGCCACAACAAGCCCTTCGTTGTCGCCAAAGAACTCATCTACCTCAAACGTGTGTTTGCCGTCCGGACTCTTAACGAGCCAGCGACACTTGTCGATAACACCACCACGGCACAATTCAAAGAGATGCTGAGCCTCATCGTTGGTTATCTCCTTCTCAAATTCATAACGCGACAAGCCCTTTCTGTCGCTATGACTCTTGATTGTAAGCCATGAGCGGTTGTCACGTGTGCGGACTCTCACCGTAGCCGACTCACACGGCATATAGCCTTGCTTTATATGGCTTGAAGAAAAGGCTGCCTCTTTCCAGGAGCAGCCTTTGCGTATCAAGAATTTGCGTTCTATTTCTAATCCACTCATTCTTTGTCAAATTAAGATTTATGCCTGAGTAGTAGCCCAGACACCGAATCCTACAGCGAGGACAATAAATCCCCAAAGGATCCACTCTACTACCTTCTTTCCTTTTTTCTCTTGTTCCTTTGCGTATCTATCACGCTTGATTTTACTTTTCTGGCTCATAGTTATTCGTTTTTAGGTTATTATTTTTCAATCCTCATCGTTCACGGGGAACTCCATAAGGTATGCCTTGATGAATCCGTCAATCTTGCCGTCCATCACTCCGTCTACGTCTGCAGTCTGATAACCAGTGCGGTGGTCCTTCACACGACGGTCGTCAAACACGTAGCTGCGTATCTGGCTACCCCACTCTATCTTCTTCTTGCCTGCCTCTATCTTAGCCTGTGCCTCAAGACGTTTCTTCATGGCACGGTCGTAGAGTTGTGACTTGAGGAGTCGCATGGCATTGTTGCGGTTTTCAAGCTGCTTACGGCTCTCGGTATTCTCGATAAGAATTTCTTCTTCCTCACCAGTGTCAGGGTCGGTATACTGATAGCGCAAGCGCACACCTGTCTCCACCTTATTCACATTCTGACCACCAGCTCCACCCGAGCGGAAGAGGTCCCAAGACACCTTCGACGGGTCGACATACACCTCAATAGTATCATCAACAAGAGGCGAGACAAACACAGAGGCGAACGAAGTCATGCGCTTGCCTTGAGCATTGAATGGCGACACACGCACCAAACGATGAACTCCATTCTCACTCTTCAAGTAGCCATAGGCATATTCGCCACCCTCAATCTCCATAGTGACACTCTTTATTCCAGCCTCATCACCATCCTGAAGGTTGCTGATAGTCACCTTATGACCGTGAGCCTCAGCCCAGCGCATATACATACGCATAAGCATCTGTGCCCAGTCCTGACTCTCTGTGCCACCAGCACCCGAGTTTATCTTCAGTACACAGTCCATAGGGTCTTCCTTCTGGCGCAACATGTTCATAAGCTCCAGATTCTCGATAGCCTTCACAGCGTTGGCATAGTCGGTGTCCACTTCTTCTTCGGTCACGAGTTCTTCCTTATGGTATTCGAAGGCAAGCTGCAGCTCATCGGCGAGTCGGCGCACCTCCTCATAGCCTTTAATCCATTTCTCGATGCCCTTCACCTTCTTCATCTGCTCCTCTGCACGTTTAGGATCCTCCCAAAAGTCGGGAGCCTGTGTGCGGAGCTGTTCTTCCTCAAATTCTACTTTCTTTTGGTCGATATTAAGATAATGCTTCAGAGCGTCTGCACGCTCAAGCACATCCTTAAGTTGGTCGGCTGTTATCATTGTGAGTTTTGAATTATGATTTTTGAATTTTGAGTTATGCGCTTTGTGCATAACTCATAACTCTTAATTCTCTTCGTACATTTTATCTATCTCCGCCTTGTAATTCTTATAGATTACGGGGCGGCGTATCTTCAGCGTATTGGTCAGTTCGCCCGACTCCATAGAGAAGTGATGAGCAATGAGCGTGAATTGCTTTATCTGCTCATAATGAGCCAGCTGCTGCTGTAGAGTCTGTATGCGGTCCATCATCATCTTATGCACCTTCGGATTGGCACAGAGGTCCTCACGAGTTTCAAAGGCAATACCATGATCCTTAGCCCACTCCTCGACAAGGCGGAACTCAGGCACAATAAGGGCAGATACAAACTTGCGCTCGTTTGCCACAATAGCCACCTGATCGATGAACTTATCCACCAAGAGCAGCGATTCTATCATCTGCGGAGCGATATACTTGCCGTTGGAAGTCTTAAAGAGGTCCTTGATACGATCAGTAAGGAACAACTCTCCATTCTTGAAATAGCCAGCATCACCTGTGCGGAAGAACCCGTCCTCGGTGAACGACTCCTTGTTAATGGCGTCGCGCTTGTAGTAGCCTGGTGTAATAGTCGGGCCCTTAAGCAGAATCTCGTCATTCTCACCAATCTTCACTTCCAATCCGTTCACTGGTCTACCCACCGAACCGATAGTATAAGGCATATTCTCGCGGTCGCAAGACACAGTGGCAAGACTCTCGGTCAAGCCATAACCCACACACATGTTGATTCCCACAGAATGTACGAAACGCTCTACCGCTGGCGATACTGTAGCTCCTGCTGTTGGGAAGATATGGGCATTCTCCAAACCTATCTGCTTGCGCACAAGGCGAAGTATCATCTTGTCCATGAGCTTATATTCCATTGCGAGCAATGGCGACGGACGCTTGCAGCGACTCTTGCAATCGACATTGTATCGTCGGCCCACCTCAAGAGCATGACGGAATAAACTCTGCTGCATGGCACTTGAACGGTCTATCTTATCCTTAACTGCCTGATACACCTTCTCCCAAAAGCGTGGCACCGACGACATACATGTAGGATGAGTTTCACGCATCGACTGCTGAATCTCATGCGGGTCGGTGTTGATGATGATATGTGCTCCTTCGGAGAAGGATAGATACGACCATCCTCGCTCAAAAATATGAGTAATAGGGAGGAACTGAATAATGCGGTCGTTCTCTGTGACTGGCACAACTTCGTCGTTGGCTTTCAATGCCGCATTATACTGTCCATAAGTGAGCATCACTCCCTTCGAGTCGCCTGTTGTGCCTGATGTATAGAGAATGTTACAGAGATCTGCCTCGTTAGCTTCTCGATAAAGTTTCTCCACCTCACTTTGGCGAGGCAATCCCTCACCAAGCTTCAGGAAGTCGTCGAAGTAGAGAGCGGCAGGATCGTGTGTGCTGATACGCACCGAACGGTCGAAGATAATGATACGCTCAAGCGAGTGGCACATTCCGAACACGCGGTGAGCCTTGTCATATTGCTCCTGCTCACCCACAAAAAGGAACTTAATCTGCGCGTCGTTGATCATAAACTGTATCTGTTGTTCCGAGGCTGTGGCGTAGAATGGTATTGAAACCACACGTACACCATAGGCACCAAAGTCGGTAACGAGATACTGTATTGAGTTCTGCGAGAACACACCGATGGTTTCCTGCGGTTTTGCCCCCAGGTTGAGCAGTGCATTGCTTGCCTGCTTTACGAGAAGCGCGAAACGGTTGTAGCTCATAGTTTTCCACGCCGAGCCTCCGAAGTCCTTATAGGTGAAGGCCTCGCGTTCTCCATATTTCTCTGCCTGCTTTAGGGCAAGAACCGAAAGATGACATCTTGTTTGCATAATAGTCTTAATTTTAAAGACAGCCTGAAAATAGGACCATCATTATATGAATATGCAAAAATACGCTAAAAAAGGCAAAAGGCAAAACAAAAAGGCAAAAAACATTGCCATTGGGACAAATTGCTGCCGCTAAATAACTTTATGGCAAAAAAACAACAAATCATTCGACTAATAACTGCATATTTCGTAATTTTGTACTCTTAAACTCAAGGGGGATAATCGCATCTTGTCTCATGACCCGACCGACAGCCCCACATTATATAATAGACAATGGAAAATAAAGATACAAAAAATGCCTTTGTGCGCCAAGTTGCCGAGCAGAAATATGAGTATGGCTTCACAACCGACGTGCACACCGACATCATAGAAAAAGGACTCAACGAGGACATCGTTAGACTTATCTCGCAGAAGAAGGGAGAGCCTGAATGGATGCTTGAATTCCGTCTTAAGGCGTTCCGCTATTGGCAGACGCTCAAACAGCCCACTTGGGGACATGTCAACTTACCCGAAATCGACTATCAGGCGATTTCCTACTATGCCGATCCTCTCGCCAAGAAGCCTGCTGACGAGAAGAAGGAGATTGACCCTGAGCTTATGAAAACATTCGACAAGCTCGGTATTCCTCTTGAAGAGCGTCTTGCTCTGAGCGGTGTGGCTGTAGATGCCATCATGGACTCAGTGTCGGTAAAGACCACGTTCAAGCAGCATCTTGCTGAGAAGGGTGTCATCTTCTGCTCTATAGGCGACGCTATCAAAGACCATCCCGACCTTGTGAAAGAGTACTTGGGAAGCGTGGTGCCTTACCGCGACAACTTCTATGCCGCTCTCAACAGTGCGGTGTTCAGCGACGGCTCGTTCGTTTACATTCCCAAGGGCGTGCGCTGTCCTATGGAACTTAGTTCCTACTTCCGCATCAATGCCCGCAACACAGGACAGTTTGAGCGCACTCTTATCATCGCTGATGACGATGCCTATGTTTCTTATCTTGAGGGATGTACTGCCCCGATGCGCGACGAGAACCAGCTTCATGCTGCCATCGTGGAGATTGTCGTAAAAGACAATGCCGAGGTGAAGTACTCTACTGTGCAGAACTGGTATCCAGGCGACGAGAACGGTAAGGGTGGTGTGTTCAACCTCGTTACCAAGCGCGGTGAGTTGCGTGGCGTCAACTCTAAACTCTCGTGGACACAGGTGGAGACAGGCTCTGCCATCACATGGAAATATCCGTCATGTATCCTGCGTGGCGACGGTTCGCAAGCTGAGTTCTACTCGGTTGCCGTAACCAACAACTATCAGGAGGCAGACACTGGTACGAAAATGATTCACATGGGCAAGAACACCAAGTCGACTATCATCTCCAAGGGTATCTCTGCCGGACACAGCCAGAACTCTTATCGTGGACTTGTGCGTGCCACAAGCAATGCCGACAACGCACGCAACTATTCATCATGCGACTCTCTGTTGCTTGGATCCGACTGTGGTGCACATACATTCCCTTATATGGACATCCACAACGACACTGCTGTTGTGGAGCATGAGGCTACCACCTCTAAGATTTCAGAAGACCAGCTCTTCTACTGCAACCAGCGTGGCATCCCGACTGAGCAGGCTGTAGGCCTCATCGTCAACGGCTATGCCAAGGATGTACTCAACAAGCTGCCTATGGAGTTTGCTGTAGAGGCACAGAAGCTGCTGAGTGTATCGTTGGAGGGAACTGTGGGGTAAGAGTTTTTGAATTTTGAATTTTGAGTTTTGAATTTTGAATTATCGGCAGAGCCGATTTTGAATTATTCAATTTTGAGTTTTGAATTATTGACGAATTCAATAAATCATAATTCAAAAACTCGTGATTCAAAACTCACAATTGCGACAACGTCGCAACAATTCAAAACTCAAAACTCAAAACTCAAAATTCAAAATCAGCATTGCCGACAACTCAAAACTCAAAATTCAAAACTCAAAATTCGATTATATGCTTAGCAGAATGCTCTTGACCACCGTTCTCATTACAGCCCCCATATCCATGTCGGCAGCCAATGACGATGACGATATGGCGCGTCGCTGGGCTGTCATTGCAGGCATGAATATTTCCTGTCCTACTACGACAAGCCATGAGCAATCGCAGACGTATGCTGAGAAGGCAGTGGCGTTCAGCTCACCGATGGGCAATGTGATGTTGGAGTATTACCTTTCAAATGTCCACTTCTCGCTGATTGGCGGCTACAATGCGGAGACTCTTGAGTGGTTCAGCAGTGATGTCTCAGCCACAATGCGCAACATAGCATTTGGAGCACGCTACTATCCCCTCAGTTCTGCTTGCACCATACAACCATATGCCGCTCTTATGACCTACACCAATGTAGATACACATAATGAGCAGCACGAAATGGACTGCACAGGAGTTGGTTACAGCTATAAACGTAATTACGACATTAGCTATCCACGGTTGAGCGTTGCCCCTACTATTGGTCTCGACTGTTACATCTTCTCGTCGCTTGCATTGGAGTTCCAATATGGATTTCCGCTTGCCATCGACGGCAAGACTCGTGTATGCTCTACATACGCAGGAGAGACAACTGCATATAATATGCGCTCCAACATGCACCGCCATAACATTCAGATAGGACTGAAGGCCACATTCCCCTTCCGCTTCACATCAGACGATGGCAACAGTCTTTTCAACCTTATATATATGGCACTCGGCATCTACGACCCCGAAGACGAGCAACCTAAGGAGACTAAAAAACAACGACATAAGTCAAAGCTCAACCGGATGCTCAACTCTTATTAAGCAAAGAGTCAAAAGAGATAAAGACTCAAAACACCATAACTCAACATCGGCTCTGTCGATAATTCAAGAATCAATAATAAAAAATCAAAACCCATAATATGTTAGAAGTAAAGAACCTTCATGCCACTATCGCTGGCAAGGAAATACTCCGAGGCATCAACCTCACAATCAACGACGGCGAGATACACGCCATCATGGGACCTAACGGTTCAGGAAAGTCTACTCTTAGTGCTGTGCTCACTGGCAATCCTCTCTATGAGGTGACCGAGGGCGAGGCTTGGTTTAACGGCAAGAACATACTTGAGATGAAGCCTGAGGACCGTGCCCACGAAGGACTATTCCTCTCATTCCAATATCCAGTGGAGATTCCCGGCGTATCGATGACCAACTTCCTCAAGGCTGCTGTCAATGAGAAGCGCAAGTATCAGGGACTTCCTGAGCTTAAGGCAGGCGAGTTTCTTAAGCTGATGAACGAGAAGCGCAAGATTGTAGAACTTGATTCCAAGTTTACACGCCGCTCTGTTAACGAGGGATTCTCTGGTGGTGAGAAGAAGCGCAACGAGATATTCCAGATGGCTATGCTTGAGCCTAAGCTTGCCATTCTCGACGAGACCGACTCAGGACTCGACGTTGATGCCATGCGCATTGTTGCCGATGGTGTGAACAAGATGCACACCCCCGAGACATCAGCCATTGTCATAACCCACTATGAGCGTCTGCTCGACATGATCAAGCCTGATGTGGTGCATGTGCTCTACAAGGGACGCATTGTGAAGACCGCAGGACCTGAGCTTGCAAAAGAGATTGAGCAAAGAGGTTACGACTGGATTAAAGCAGAGGTTGAATAGTTTTGAATTTTGAGTTTTGAATTTTGAATTATCGGCAGAGCCGATTTTGAATTATTCAATTTTGAGTTTTGAATTATTGACGAATTCAATAAATCATAATTCAAAAACTCGTGATTCAAAACTCAAAACTCACAATTGCGACAACGTCGCAACAATTCAAAACTCAAAACTCAAAATTCAAAACTCATAATTGCGACAACGTCGCAACAATTCAAAACTCAAAACTCAAAATTCAAAACTCAT
>DAVZIG010000003.1:0-14132 GCA_052273435.1 Prevotella sp. | reverse complement strand
AATAATGAATAGCGAAAAACAATATATCGATCTCTACCGCGAATGTCGTCAGCAGATATGCGACCACAGTGCAGACGCACTCAACGCTGTGCGCGACGCTGCTTTCGCCGACTTCGAGCGAATGGGATTCCCCTCGCGCAAGGTAGAGAGATACAAATACACAACCATCGACAGTCTCTTTGAGCCTAACTATGGTTTGAACATCAACCGTATAGAGGTGCCGGTTGACCCTTACAAGGCGTTCAAATGCGACGTGCCCAACCTGAGCACATCGCTCTACTTCATTGTCAACGACCAGTTCCGTTCTGCCTTGCAACCCAAGGATAACTTGCCTGAGGGTGTCGTTGTCACCTCCCTTGCCAAATATGCAAAGGAGAACCCAGAGTTTGTGGCTAAGCACTATGCCCAACTTGCCAAGACCAATGAGGATGCCATCACGGCTCTCAACACCATGTTGGCACAGGACGGACTGCTTGTATACGTCAAGAAGAATGTCATTGTCGACAAGACAGTGCAGGTGATAAACATTCTGCGCTCTAATGTAGCGCTTATGGTGAACCGCCGTGTGCTTATTGTCATGGAGGAAGGGGCAAGTGCTAAGTTCCTCTTCTGCGACCATGCAGCCGACGACTTGCAGTTCCTCACAACCCAAGTTATCGAGGCTTACGTGGGAGCCAACGCCTCGCTCGACCTCTATTGCATGGAGGAGACCCACTACAAGAACACTCGTGTATCCAACGTATATGTTGAGCAGCAGCGCGACTCTCGCTTCAATCACAACGTCATCACCCTTCACAACGGAGTCACACGCAACCGTCTTGACGTGCAACTCAAGGGTGAAGGAGCGGAGTGTTGGTGCAATGGCTGCGTGATAGCCGATAAGACTCAGCATATAGACAATAGTACCCTCATCGACCATCAGGTGAGCCACTGCACAAGTCATGAATTATACAAGTATGTTCTTGACGATAAGTCTACTGGTGCATTTGCAGGAAAGATTCTTGTGCGCCATGGCGCACAGAAGACAATAAGCGAGGAAGTAAACCAAAACCTTTGCGCCACCAAGCAGGCACGTATGTACACCCAGCCTATGCTTGAGATATATGCCGACGACGTCAAGTGTTCTCACGGTTCCACTGTTGGTCAGCTCAATGATGCAGCCCTCTTCTATATGCGTCAGCGTGGCATCAGCGAGAAGGAAGCCAGGCTGCTGCTTGAGTTTGCCTTTATCAACGAGGTAATCGACAAGATACAGCTTGAGCCTCTGCGCGACCGTCTGCACTATCTTGTGGAGAAACGATTCCGTGGTGAGCTGAGCAAATGCGAGGGATGCAAAATGTGCAAGTAAGAACTCTTCACTTTTTCACTTAACCAACATGTATGATATAAATAAAGTCCGCAGCGACTTCCCCATCCTTTCGCGCACTGTCTACGACCGTCCGCTCGTATATCTCGACAATGCGGCTACTACACAGAAGCCGTTGTGCGTGCTCGACGCTATGCGCGAGGAATATCTCAACGCCAATGCCAATGTGCACCGTGGCGTACATTATCTGTCACAGCGTGCCACCGACCTTCATGAGGCGGCACGCGAGACGGTGCGTCGTTTCATCAATGCTCCAAAGGTGGAGGAGATTATCTTCACTCGAGGCACAACAGAGAGCATCAATCTCGTGGTGTCTTCCTTCTGCGAAGGCTTCATGACCGAGGGCGACGAGGTTATCGTGTCGGTAATGGAGCATCATTCCAACATAGTGCCTTGGCAGCTACAGGCGGCTAAGCGTGGCATTGCCCTTAAGGTAATCCCTATGGACGACTCTGGCAAGCTCGACATGGAGGCCTACGAGCATCTGTTCTCCGACAAAACCAAGATTGTGAGCATTGCCCATGTGAGCAACACGCTCGGCACAGTGAACCCCGTCAACGACATCATACGCATTGCCCATGAGCATGGAGTGCCTGTATTGGTAGATGGAGCACAGTCGACTCCTCACTTCGCTGTGGATGTGCAGACAATGGATTGCGACTTCTTCGCTTTCTCTGGCCATAAGATGTATGGTCCTACTGGCATTGGAGTGCTCTATGGCAAGGAGGAATGGCTCGACCGTATGCCGCCTTATCAGGGTGGTGGCGAGATGATAGAGAGTGTTAGCTTCGAGAACACCACATTCGAGAAGTTGCCATTCAAGTTTGAGGCAGGCACTCCCGACTATGTTGCAACCCACGGACTCGCTACAGCCATCGACTATGTGTCGGCTCTTGGCATGGACAATATTGCCCGTCATGAGCACGAGCTCACCGACTATTGCATGACTCAGTTGGCAGATATTCCCGACATGCATCTTTATGGAACCACAGAGGGCAAGGATGCCGTTGTATCGTTCCTCGTTGGCAATATCCACCATCTCGACATGGGCACTCTGCTCGACCGTCTTGGCATTGCCGTTCGCACGGGTCATCATTGCGCCCAACCAGTGATGGATCGTCTTGGAGTTCAAGGTGTAGTGCGTGCGTCATTCGCTCTCTACAACACAAAAGAAGAAGTTGACGCTCTTGTTGCTGGCATCAAGCGTGTCAGCCAAATGTTCTAAGAACACGCTATCTTTCTGGTGTCAATAGATAAATTTCATATTTTAGTCTCTATATATAATATAATAAGGTGTGCCAAGAATCCTTGACACACCTTATTATATTATATATACATACGATATTACTTAATCACCTTCTTGCCACCAACGATGTAGAGGCCCTTGCCCATTGCGTTGATGTCGTTGCCCAAGAAGCGGCCGTCGATAGAGAACACGCGAGAGTCGCGCTTGGCGTTTGTAGAGGTATGGATACCCTCAATGCCTGATGCGCCATTCTCCTGGATAATCACTTCGTCAAGGAACCAACGCTTCTCACCCTGGAAAGTGATGGTGAACTCACCGTTGCCCTTCACCGTAGTAGAGTATTCTGTCCATTCGCCCTTCTTCATTGTAAACTCTGTCTCTCCAAGAGTTACACCGTCCGAAGCCGAAAGCACAAGCTTATCACCGTCGGTGCCATAAGGAGCAGCCTTGAATGTGAACTTAGCCTCACCGTTGAGTTTGAGAGTCGGAGTAGTCACCTTAGCCTGTGTATCAGAAGTCATACCAATGCGAGCGCACTGGCTGGCACCCTTCATAAACGTACCATCCCATCCGTCTACGTCAGCCAAGAAGTTGCCCATGGCAAAGTTCTTCTCCAGCGACTTAGGAGCAAAGCGACCGTCGTTGCCGCCAGTGCCCTGACACTTGTCGAATGTCTCATGAATGACATATCCCTCCTGCGACGAACCGAGGTTGTAGTTGGTGAAGGTGAACGAGGCCAAACCATCAGTCATCTTCATGTTTGTGAACGCGATGTTCATAAACTTCGAGCCATCAACATTAGCAGTGTTAGTGCTTGTGGCAGGTGAGGTAGAGTTAGACAATGTGGCCTTGGCAATAGAGTTGCCCCATGGGTCACCAGCCTCATTGCTTGTCGACTTCATTCCATCGGCAGGAATGATGGTTATACGCTCAAACGTGTTCATGGAAGGACGATTGGTGTTAGGAATATTCTGGTCCCATATTGACTGGTCGTAAGTGATATGGTTCACCAAGATGCCCGAAGCTGCAAGCTGTGCGTCCCATCCAGCTCTCTGGCGGTTCTCCAAGATGTAGTACTCGTTCTTGTTGCCAGGATTGTAGAAGATGTAGGCGTCGCCACCATCAGCCACAGGCTTAATGTCGGAGAAGCTTGCATTGTCGTGAAGCACCACTGGCTCAATCCATCCAGCCACCCACTTCTCGTAGGCAGTATAGCCAGCAGGTACAAACTGGTTGCCATTGTAGCTGCCTGAGCACATGAGGTCCCAAGAACCCATGCCATAGAAACCATTGTAGTCAACGTCGTAGGCATCAGGATAGCCAAGACAGTGGGAGAACTCATGGCAGATAGTGCCTATACCAGCCACAGCAGTCTTCGAGCTAAGCTCATTGGAGCAGGCATACACACTGACACGCTTGCCACCATATCTCTTTGAAGGATAAATCTGCGACTTGTGCGGCCAGATAGTCTCCTCACCGCCACCGGTAGCCTCGCCCTCGCCAGCATAAATCACATACACCATTTCCACAGTGCCATCGTTGTCCCAGTCATAAGGCGAGAAGTCAACACCAGCACGTTCTGCAGCCTGACAAGCTCCAGTGATTATTCCCTCAGCATTCTTGTCGTAGAGTCGGTTGCCATTGGCATCGGTGACATTCTCACCGTAAGAAGCCACATTGGCAAGCTGATAAGGACCTACAACATCGAAGTCGATGTTGAACTGTCCATTGCTCTGAGCGCTGAAATAGTCGGACACACTGCCCTTGAACTTACCCTCGCTGAATCCCTTCTCGTTGGCTACACGCTTGTAAAAAGCAAGCGGGTCGTCAATAGAGAACTTCTTGTCGGAAAACTCAACGAGCAATATGAGGCAACGCTTGTTGCCCTTGTAGGCAGACTTCTTTGAGCCGGCAGCCTTCTTCACACGCATAGCACCGTCAGACACATTGGCAGCGGCACTGCGCAATTCCACGCTGCGCTTGAGCAACTGATTCATGTCAGCCACCTGCAAATGATTGTCGGCATTCACTGTGTATCGGTTGCCCTCGGCATCCTGCCAATAGTGCATAAACTCATCACCACGGAGTTCCACTTTTATCTCCGTGCCATTGGCGAGCTTCATGGTGCGCCAAATACCACGCTGTGCTGGGATTGCGTTAGCAGTGATGGCTGCCGCAAAAGCAAGCGCAAGAGTAAAGATTTTTGTTTTCATAAGTACTTAGTAACCTTATTTTTTAATGATTGATTGTTAGTTAAACGCACAAAAAGGAGAGTGACATCCCCTTTGACGGGGATGTCAAACTCTCCTTTGCCTGTTATATCCAGAAATATTCTGGTATTTTTGGATTTATTAGCATTATTACTTCTTGGTCATGGTTACATTTGATATTTCAAACCAACCACCCTTGTGAGCATCGCTGCTGTCGAACACACCACCATAGAGTGTACCCTCGTCGAAGGTGATATTCTTGAAGTCAGCCGACCATGTACCGTAAATCGGGTCTTCGGAAATCTGATTGCCTGCTACACTGAAGAGACGCACGTTGCAAACTCCCAAGCCTTCGAAGTTGACACCTTCAGCGAAGTTGTACTGTCCGAGGTAGTCGAAAGCAACAGAACCCTTACCGGTTGCATTGTCATAGTCATAAGACAACTTAGCGGTAGTCCACTGGTAGCCAATCATACCTGTGATATAGAGAACCTTGTTGTAATCCTCGTCCTCTTCGTCGGTAGCACCAACAATCTTGACATCCCACTTAGTAGGAGCTTTGTTAAAGGTACAATTCATTACCCAAGAGCCCTGGAGCTTCTCGTAGAACTCAGAGTCATTGTCGCGCAATGTGATTGCTGTAGTGGCATTGCCCTCGGCTACAGTAGCACCCTTTGCATCAACAATAGAAATCTCGAAAGTGCGATCCTCGTTGATGTTCTCATCGTCCACACACTCCAACTCAACGTTTCCGGTATTATCAGAAATCTTGATAGTCTTGGTGGTGATGTAGTAGTTCACGCCCTCCTTTGCAGGATTAGAGCCAGTCTCTTTCACCTTAACTGTTACTGACACAGGACCGTTAGCCTCGCCCTCAACCTTAATAGGTACTTTAACAATACCGACACTCTCCTTGAAGCGCATAGACTTGTTCTCCATGCTCACGGTAACGCCGCTTTTGCTGTTCCACGACTCATCATCGTCAGAGCAAGAACCCATAAAGGCGACAACAGCCAACAGCATAAATAATTTAATATATTTCATACGAAAGATAGTTCTTTAATGTTTATACAACAATTATTAATAACCAGGATTCTGCTGACCAGCGAGCTGCGGGTTGGCATCAAGCTCCGCCTTTGGAATAGGCCATGTGAGGCGATGGTCGGTTGCCGAATACTTGAGGTTGCGGCCCAAAGTAACCATAACGCCATTCAGAACAGAATAGTCAACATCATCAGGATAGTCAGAATTACGTGTGAATCCCTTGCCTATGCGGCGGATGTCGCTCCAGCGCATACCCTCGCCCATGAACTCCTTCTGACGCTCCTCAAGAGTGTAGTTGATAAGGTTGTCAACAGGATAGGTCTGTGCCTCGTAGCCCATGATACGGTTCTCGCAGAACTCGTTGATATACTTACTGCCGTTCACATTGTCACCCTGACGAGCATAAGCCTCTGCAGCGATAAGGTACATCTCAGAGAGACGGAACACCTTAATCATGTTAGCAAAGTTGTTTTCAGAAGTTGTACGCAAAGTGGTGTTGCCCGGATACTTGTTGAATGCTAATGCTGGATATACAGAACCTGCCACAGTAAGGTTGTCGTAATCTTTAAAGAAGTAATCGTAACGGATATCACCTTCACCATAGATTGCCAGAGCTCCATAGGTAGGAATATAGAAAGCGCTCAATCCTGCTTTGTCCTGATACAAATCGTCGTATGTGCCACCAAGCTCAGTAGGAGTCTGGATAGGCTGCAGTATTGTCTCTGTGCTTACGTCTTCGCTCCACATAGCTTCGTAGTCGTCTGGTGTAGCAAGAGAATACTTGCCTGAGTTGATTACGCTGACAGCCTTGTCGCTTGCTGTCTTCCAATCGCCCTTGACAAGAGCAACGCGAGCCTGAAGAGCCTCAACAGCACCTGATGTGACATAGGTATAAGCAGCAACCTTGCTCTCTGTCTCATCCTTCAAGCCCGAAGCCTCGTAAGCCTTAATCAGTTCAAGCGACTTGTTGAGGTCGTCCTCAATAAGGGTGAATGTCTCGGCGAGAGTAGAGCGGCCTGGATAGAGCTTCACGTCACCAGTAGGATTATATACTGTCACGAGCGGCATACCAGAGGCAGCCTTGTTCGGGTCGGTCTGTGTGTACGACTGGCAGAAGTGGTCGGCAAGCCAGAAGTACATATAGGCACGCATAAACTCAGCCTCGCCCTTATAGCGCTCAAACTGAAGCTTTTCTGATTCGCTCAAGCCTTCCTTAGCAAGCTGCTTGTCGGCTTGCGCCAAAAGAGCGTTGCAGTTGGCAATAAAACCATAGCCCGAACCCCAGAAACCAGAGAAAGAGCCATCAGAAACAGTAAATGTACCTTTTGAGAACTCGCCAAGCTGGTTACCGTTTGAAACGAGTCCGATGAACTCGTCCATCTGGATATCAGTAGTATAAATCCAAGAACCAGATGTCACGCCACGCAGATTGGCGTAAAGCTGGTTGCGGAATTTGCGGAGGTCTTTCGGAGTCTGGATAGCAGTGCCCTCGTCAAGCACACCCCATGGTGTTGTGTTCATGTCGCAGGAAGTGAATGCCACTGCCCCGAGCAACATCAACGATAAATATATCTTTTTCATATATCTTTACCTTATTAAATTATATTGTTAGAAAGTAATCTCTGCACCCAACACAAACTGGCGAGTGTTTGGATAGTTAAACCTCACAAGGTTTACATCAGGCTCTGGGTCGTAACCCTCGAATGATGTGATGGTGAAGAGGTTGCGGGCGATACCGAACACCTTCAAGCCCTTGATGTAGCGAGTAGCCGACATCCACTTCTTCGGGAACTGATACTGCAATGTAAGAGTCTTCATACGCAGGAACGAAGCGTTCTGCACCATAGCGTCGTCGAACTGTATTGGATACTTGTACGACGGGATATTAGTAATCTGTCCCGGCTCTGTCCACATGTTGAGCATCTCAACACGCTGGTTGAACTGGGTAGCATTTGCTGGGTTTGCAACGAACATGTTATCGTTCACAAGCATATACTTGCCTGCCTGCCATGCGAAGTCGGCGATAAGGCTGAATCCCTTCCAGTTGAAGTTGGTGCCGAAACCACCTACCCAAGGAGCATAGCGGTTCTTGCCAAGGAATACAGCGTCGCGGTCCTCGTTGAACTCCTTAGTGATGTTGCCATCCTTGTCGTAGTAGAGAGGACGACCTGTCTGTGGGTCAACACCTGCATTGCGAACATAGAAGAGCTCGCCGTAAGGATGACCTACGTTAAGCTTGATACCAGTATTTGCAATCACATACTCGTCGCGGCCCATGAACAGCTCTGTAATCTCGTTCTTGTTGTAACCAACGTTGGCAGTGAATGTCCAGTTGAAGTCACGGTTCTTAAGAATGTCAACATTTGCTGTCAACTCGAAACCAGTATTGGTCATTGCACCGATATTGCCCACACCTGAAGAGAAACCAGTGGTCATTGAGTAAGGAACACTCATAATCATATCAGTGGTCTTGTTGCGGTAGAAGTTGGCATCAAGAGTCAAACGCTTGAAGAGACCGATAGTCACACCAACGTTCCACTTAGCCACCTGCTCCCATGTCAACTCATTGTTGCTGGCCTGAGCGATACCGATAGAGTTCTCGCCGTTATACTGTGAGCCGTTGCCGAAGAGACCGAGATAGTCGTAAGAACCTGCACCAGAGTCGTTACCGGTAGTACCGTAGTTGACACTGAATGAAAGGTTGTCGAGCCAGTTTACATCCTTGAGGAATTCTTCTGACTTGGCGTTCCACTTGGCACCTGCCGACCAGAATGTACCCCAACGGTGATCGGGAGCAAACTTAGAGCTACCGTCGCGACGGAGTGAACCGTAGACGTAATACTTCTCCATGTAGTTGTACTCTACATTGCCGAAGAGTGAGTTGTTGATTTCCTCAGATCTGCTGTCCGACTGTTTTGCGATGTCAATAGTCTTACCAGCACCGATGCTCATAAGGCGTGGGTCGGTATGGCCTGTAGAGAGTGAGCCAAAGCTATTTGAACGCTCAATACGAGTCTCCTCACCAACGAGAAGGCCAATGTAGTGCTTGCCGAAGTTCTTGCGCCACTCGCCAGTATGTGTAAGGGTGTACTGGTAGTAACGTGAGAATGAGTTAGAGCGAGAACCTGTGTTACCTGAGATAGTCTGACCCATCGGAGTAGTGAATGTATCATAAGGCAGGTATGAACCAGAAGCTCTATAGTCAGAACCAGACATTGTCTGTGCAGCTGTGAATGTGAGTCCCTCCATAGGAGTGAACTGCTCGTTCAAGCCGAGGTTCAATGTCACGCGATTGCGGTCGGTGTCACGCTTGCTGTCAATAAACCAGGGAGTCTCCATATTGGTGTAGTAGAGCTTATCCGCACGAGCACCCTTAACCATATTGCCGTTATCATCGATAGTGTAATAGTAAGGAGTATCGTAAGGCATAGCCATACGTGCGAACACGAGCGGGTTGGCTGCGTAGATTTGGCTGTTGTCGTTCCACTCAGCATTGACGCTGTACTTCTGCACACCAAAGTTAGAGTTGAATCCAACCTTGAAGTAACGGTTCAAACGAGCGTTGATGCGTGCGGAAAGAGTGTTACGGTGCATACCAGAGCTCTGGATAAGACCATCCTGTGAATGGTGGTTGAACGAGAGGTAATAGTTCACGGTCTGGCCACCACCCTGCATAGTAGCGTTGATGTCGGCAGTAGGAGCCGAGCTGTCGAGCATCTCATCGCGCCAATTGGTGTTGATGTGATACTTTTCTACAAGATTGCGGATCTGATCGCTCACAGGCTGATTCATCATGTCGCGGAACTTGATGTACTGCTCAGAGTTCATCATTGTCACACCGTCGCTTATAGGGCTTGAGATACCATACTGAGCCTTAACGGTGAGCTGCACCTGCTCGCTATACTTACCCTGACGTGATGTGATCACGATAACACCGTTGGCAGCACGTGAACCGTAGATAGCTGTAGAGGCAGCATCCTTAAGCACAGTGATGTTGGCAATGTCGGATGGGTTGAGGGTAGCGAAGAATGAAGCCGAGATAGGCGAACCGTCGAGGATGAAGAGCGGCTGGTTGGACGACATGATGGAGTTGACACCACGCAGACGGATAGAAGCCGACTGTGAAGGGTCACCAGCAGATGAAAGAACCGAAAGACCTGACACCTGACCAGCGAGAGCATCGGTAAAGTTAGGAGTTACGATGGTCTCGAGTTTCTTCTCGCCCACGGTAGACACAGCACCAACTACAGAGCCAAGCTTCTTGGCTGAGCCATAGCCGGTGATGATAACCTCGCTGAGCGACTGGTTGTCCTGGCTAAGTGTGATAGTCATATTGTTGCCAGCCTTCACGGTCTTTTTCTCCATACCGATGTAGGTGATTTCGAGCGTTGTGCCAGCAGGTGCACTGATAGAGAAGTTACCGTCGATGTCGGTAACGGCTCCGGCTGTCTTAGAGCCTACGACCTTAACAGTTGCGCCGATAACTGGCTCACCGTCTTCAGACGAGACTACTTTTCCGGAAATGCGAGATTGCGCTAACGCCACTCCTGTAGAGAGGAGCACGCCAGCAGCAAGTGTCATGAGTCTTTTTTCCATAAAAATCTCTCTCTTTAATATTATAAATAATGTTATGTCGTGATATTAAAAAAACCTTGCCTGCCGCACGTGCGACGGGCAGTGTAGCTGTTATCTCAAATACAAGGCAACCGCCACACATAAAGCAGAGCGATTGGGTTGTGCTGCTATACCTTCGTTTACATTAATAAATCTATGCATTATTCTTTTGCATTATTCCGTGCAACATTTTCACATTTTCCATGCACGGTTCTTATTTGACACTTATGTGCCGTTATTTTTTTAAAATATTAATCATCATTTGCAAAATTACGTATTATTTGTTTTACATCCAAATTTTTTAACGCCAAATGTACGGTTTTATTACGTTTTTGTTCCAAATCAATTAATTTTTTACATATTTTGTTAATGTTTATAAGTAGCAAGTTGTTGTTGTTTACAATTTGATGTACGAACACAGTTTTTAAAAACTGACATAATGGAAACATGTGTAGGCAAACGGAATAAAAAAATCAGGCAATTAAGATTAAAAATATCTTAAATCGCAATAACAAGGTATTAATGCGTAAGTATTCAACACTAAAAAGGTATATTGCACTATGAAATTCACGGCTATCTGTCTGTATTCTTCATATTTCGTGGATGATGATTCAATATTTCGTCGCGAAGTGTGGTTATATCTATATGGGTGTATATCTGTGTTGTCTTGATATTCTCGTGTCCCAACATTTCCTGAATGGCACGCAGGTTGGCACCGCCCTTGAGCAAGACAGTGGCAAAAGAGTGGCGCAAGGTATGTGGCGACACAGTCTTTGTGATGCCCGCATCCTCGGCAGTGCGCTTTATCATGATGAGAATCATGGTGCGCGTGAGGTGGGCACCACGTCGGTTGAGGAACACATATTCCTGCTCGCCTGGCTTTATGTTCATAAGGTTACGGTCGAAGAGCCACAGCTGTATCTCGCGCAGTGCGGCATCGGATATGGGCACAAGGCGTTCCTTGCCTCCCTTGCCCACTATGCGCAGAAACTTATCCTTGAGCGACACATCGCTGAAACGCAGGTTGACTAGCTCCGACACACGCAATCCGCATGAGAACAATACCTCTATGATGGCACGGTTGCGCTGACCTTCCCACTTGGAAAGGTCAATGGATGCCTCCATACGGTCTACTTCCTCCGTAGTGAGAACTTCGGGAAGATGCTCGCCCACCGCTGGCGACTCAAGGAGTTCGGCAGGATCGTCGGCAAGCACACCGTCGAGCACAAGAAAGCGGAAAAAGGAACGCACACCACTCAATATGCGTGCCTGGCTTGTGGCAGACACTCCTAACTCATGAATGGTGGCGGCAAAGGTTTCAAGATGGCTCAAGCGCACGTCGGCTATTGCGAGTCCCTCGCCCTTGATGAAATTAATCAAATAATCAAGATCGTGGACATAAGCCTCAATAGTATTTGGACTGTAGTTGCGCTCAAGCTTGAGGTAGCGCACGTAGCGACGGCGAAGAGTATCCATCTTTTATTCTTTTTTATTGAATTGCTTGATTATCCTATAAAATAATGTATAAGCCACACGCTGTATGGCCCAATTGCGACAAAAATAACAAAAATCCTGCATTATAAGAACAAAAGCTACGACATTTTAACCATTCTTCAAATTTTAACCGAATTAATGTGCTAACTTTGCGCACATGAAACACTTCAAGAACAATCTGCCGCTACTTGCGGTCATAATTGCGGCGACACTGATGTTGCTGCCTTTCCTCGGACTCGCCGACTTCAACACCAAAGGCGAGCCGCGAGAGGCTGTCGTGGCACTCTCCATGCTTAAGGAGGGCAACTGGATTCTACCCGTCAACAACGGTATGGACATCCCCTACAAGCCACCATTCTTCCACTACTGCATCGCCTTGCTGTCGCTCCTTTGCGGAGGCATCAACGAATACACATCGCGACTGCCGTCGGCATTGGCTCTCATAGCCTTGACCGTGAGCTGCTTCGTGTTCTACCGCCGCCGCATGTCCACCACCGTGGCATTGTCGGGAGCGTTGCTTCTGCTCACGTCGTTCGAGGTGCACAGAGCTGGAGTAAACTGCCGTGTAGACATGGTGCTCACCGTCTTTACCGTGGGTTCCATGCTTCTGTTCTACCGCTGGTGGGAGCGCGGAAGCCGCGGTGTGCCCGTATGGGCTGTGCTCTGCATGAGCTGCGCTGTGCTCACCAAGGGTCCGGTAGGCTTCATTGTGCCTTGCTTCGTCATGGGTGTGTTCTCACTCCTTCGAGGCGAAAAGTTCTGGCGCACCTTCCTCTCCTACTCCGCCTTCGCGCTACTCTCATGCGTGTTGCCCGCCGTATGGTATGTGGCGGCATGGCTTCAGGGCGGCGACCATTTCCTCGACCTTGTCTACGAGGAGAACATAGGCCGCATGACAGGCACTATGAACTATGAGTCGCACACGCATCCTTTCACCTACAACTTCTTCACTCTCTTCACAGGATGGGCACCCTGGGCGCTGCTGTTCGTGGCATCACTCTTCTCGAAACCATGGAAGGGACTCATCCGTAAGACAACAGGCGCGAAGGTGTCTGACAATGAAGACAGTGAGGACAACAAGGATGAAGCCAAGAGCGGCATGCAAAAGCTCATGGCATGGCTCATGCAACAGCGCCTGCGCATAATGATGATACCGCCCGTGAAACTCTTCACATGGCTCGCCTTCCTACTTGTGCTCTTCTTCTACTCGCTGCCTTCAAGCAAGCGCAGCGTCTATCTGCTGCCGTGCTATCCGTTCATGGCCATACTGATAGCCGAGTACATAGAGTGGCTGTGGCAGACAAAGCGACGCGGAGCATTGCGTGCCTACACCATCATCATGGTGGTGCTCGGACTGGTGCTTACCGCTGCCTTTGTTGCAGTGCGCATGAATATGGTGCCCGACACTATGTTCCACGGCAAGCATGCCGCACAAAACATTGCAATGCTGCACGCGTTGAGCGACACACCTCTCAACCTATGGATGATCCTCCTGGCGGCTCTGCCCGTAATATGTGGCTTAATGGCTGTGCGCGACCTTATGGTTAAGCGTTCGCGCGAATGGCGCGGCACAATGTACTATAATCTATTCGTGCCAGTAGTAGTGATATTTGTTGCGCTCGACGGTCTGTATCAGCCACTTGTGCTCAACACCAAGTCGCTCAGACCTATGGCGGAATACATGGCAAAGACATTCCGTGGCGAGAAACTCTACCAATATGTCAACGACCCAATGTTGCACTTCTTCGGAGCCGACTATTACTTAGGCGATGAGCTGGCACAGTTTGAGACACCAGTGCGTAGCATGGTAGATGGAAAGACCGTAGTGGAAAAGAAGACACCTACAAACGGAGTGCTCGTTGTGCCCGAAGGCGACTTCGAGAGCCTTGCCAAGCGATATCCGCAATATAGCTTTAAGCTTTTGCGCACTATGCCACGCGGTGCGGCAGAACTGAGAGACAATATCTGCATCTATAGATTTGAGGTTCAACAGGAATATTGAATGTGGAATGTTGAGTGTTGAATGTTGAATGATCGCCTTTGGCGATGTTGAATTATTCAATGTTGAATTACTTCATTCTTCATCGGCTTGCCGACCATTCAACATTCAACACTCAACATTCAACATTCAACATTCTTCATCGGCTTGCCGACCATT
>DAVZIG010000002.1:40852-92418 GCA_052273435.1 Prevotella sp. | reverse complement strand
CGCCGACCCTCTGCTTGTAAGGCAGATGCTCTAAACCAGCTGAGCTAAACGCCCTATTGCTTCAATTGAAACCTTTAGCAGAATTGCTTAGTTCTTTAAAGCGAGTGCAAAGGTAGTGGTTTTAATTGAAACAACCAAATGTTTTGACAACTTTTTTCAATAAAAACTGTAAAAAGTTGATTTTTCCTCTTTTTATAGATAAAAAAAGGATGTTTTAAACTTCCATCAGTCTTTTTCAATCAATACAGTGGCGTAGGCAGATATTCCCTCCATACGTCCAGTGAAACCGAGTTTCTCGGTTGTTGTAGCCTTGATAGACACATTATCCACATCTGTCTGCATCACTTCGGCAAGACAACGCTGCATCTCAGGTATGTGCGGATTGAGCTTTGGTCGCTCAGCACATACGGTAGCGTCGACATTGCCCAGTCGATAGCCTTTGGTGGCTATAAGGTCGATGGTCTTGCGCAACAGTATCTTGCTGTCAACATTAAGTGTCTCAGCGGCAGTGTCGGGAAAATGATAGCCTATATCGCGCATATTGGCTGCACCAAGCAAGGCATCGCAAATAGCATGTATCAGTACATCGGCATCACTATGGCCAAGCAAACCCAGCTCATAGTCGAGCTTTATGCCACCGAGCCAAAGTTCACGGCCTTCTACAAGTTTATGGACATCATATCCAAATCCAGTTCGAATCTTCATGAATGTTGAGTGTTGAGTGTTGAATTGTGCGCCTTTGGCGCATATTGAATTTTAAGTTGTGAATTTTGAGTTTTGAACAATTCAAAATCGGCTTCACCGACAATTCAAAACTCAAAATTCAAAATTCTATTTATCTTCGTCTGAACAAATCTTTCAGTCCGTCCATATCAAACGAAAGAGTGAAGCGGAGTGTTTGGTCGAGCGGATTCGACTTGGCAGTGGCTATCACATAGCCAGCGTCAAGCGAGAAGACATTCATCTTGAAACCGGCACCCACAGTGAAATATTTACGGTTTCCCTTGTTTTCCGACTCATGATGGTAGCCTGCACGCAGGGAGAACTTGTCGTTGTAGACATACTCGGCACCCACACTCCAGCGTATTTCTTCCAACTCTTCCTTGAAACCGCCAGGAGCATCGTGGAAACTCTTGAAGATGCCACTGATAGGCGACACATCGTAATACTCCTTGTCAAGCAACTCTTCATAGTTCTCCACCTCGTTGCCATCCTTGTCTACCTTAGAAGGATAAGTAGGCACGAGTGGCTTGTTGGCATCGGCTGATATGGAGAAGCGGTTATATTCATCAACTGGAATCATGAGCGAAGCACCAAGACGTAGATTGGCAGGAAGGAACTCAGAACGGTCGGTACCGCCGAAGTTTATTTTCGAGCCAATGTTGGATAGGTTAAGACCCAAGCCAAGCTGACACTCACGCTGACCAATGTTAACATAGTTCTGATAGTAGGCAGAAAGGTCAACGGCAAACGCACTACCAGGCGACGAGGTGTCGCTATAGTCGTATGTGAGGTCGGAATATATCCAGCGCACACCAGCAGCTATAGAAAATTTCTCACTAAGCATGATTGAGTAAGCCACATCAATAGACATCTCGTAAGGATTGAGAGTCATTTGAGAGTCGCCCGTCTCCGAACCACCGTAAAACACCTCACCAAGCGAGAAATAACGCAATGAGCCAGACACAGCCGAATAGTCGCCAATGCGATAGTAGCCCACAAGATAGGCAAGGTCGATGTCGCTCACAAGCTGGCGCAGCCAAGGTGTATAGTTGAGAGCCACACCCGCACGCGATATCGTGAAGGGATATTTGGCAGGGTTCCAATATTGCGAAGCTACATCAGGGTCGGTAGCCGCACCAGTATCACCCATACCGCCGGCACGGGCATCGGGCGCGATAGACTGCGATGTTACTGAGTTCTTCTCGGGGTTGAACATATCCTGCTTCTCCTGGGCTAGAGTCGGTAGCGACACAATAGCCGTGAGAGCGGAGATTATTATTTTATTCTTCATCTATTTATCTGTTACTTGTTCTTGTATGCTCAATGAAATCAATCAAGAATCAAGAACGGATTAAGATTCATTACAAAATCTTCGTTTCCTATTCTCTATTCTTAATTATTATAACGCTGTACAGCCTTATTTATTGCCAACTATTATGAGTTTCTTGGCTTTCGATGTGCGCACAGCACCTTCTGACCTGAGTTTCACTCTATACAGATACACTCCAGTCTGCAAAGGCGCACCATTGCTTCCAGTCAGATTCCAAGACATAACGTATGGCGAAGCGGCGGTTACACCTGCATCTGTCTGACTCCAGAGAATGCGTCCGCCAACATCAAACACCTCCACAGTCACATCAACTGAACTTCCCGCACGGTCGTGGGATATGATGAACGAGGTGCTCGACTGGGCAGGATTGTCGGAACATGATATACTTACAGATGGCTTCTGTCCCTTCACCACATTAAAACGCAAGCGAGCCACCGACATATTGTTCTGTATGTCCCAAGCACGGAATTGCAGAGTGTGCTCACCCTCGTCAAGCTCTGGCAGATAGTAATATGTTGAACCCGTGGTATATGAGCCGAAGTCGAACATGAAGTTGTCGTTGAGCGAATATGTCATATCCTGCTTGTCGTCGATGATGAGTTGCATGTCGTGTCCGATGCCTGTGCCTGAGGCGTTGATGCCATCGCGGTCGGTAACCTCAGCCACAAAGTAAGGAGTAGGATTCACATCGCCACCGTTCTGGAACGAAGGAGAATTGAGATAACAGTAAATCGACGGACCTATTGAGTCGTTGGCTGCTATCTCGCTGCCTCCAACAATGAAGTCGTCGCTATATCCCTGGGCAATGGAGGTATGCTCGTTGTTGATGGCCCACAGAGTGATGAGTCCCGACTCGTCGGAATTATTGATGTCCTTAGGTACAGCAAACGTGAAGCTGAACTCACCGTCAACGACGCGATTGACACCATTGTATATGGTCTTGGTGCGGTCGGTATACTCAAAAGCCTTATAGTCCTTGTCCGCCGTATAATTATGGCGGCAAGTGATTGTCTCGCGGCTGTCGTGCACAATCATTGTAACGTCACCATTGAAACCGGGCATATTCTCCACATGCCCCTTCACTGTGACAAGAGCTCCTGCCTTTAGGCGTATCTCCTGAGTAGCACTAGCAAGACTCACACCACATATCGAATCGACCACGATCTTGGCAGTAGGTAGGTTGAGCGACATTGCCGGATCGCCAAACAACACATACTGACGTGAGTTGAGAGCCAATTGCTCGGTTGTAGACTCATTCTTGGCAAGGCGCAACGCCTCACCAATGGCAAGCGGCTTGCCGTTGGCATCATAAGACAACACATGACGCATGAACGCCGAATGTATCTTGGAATTACGGTCGGAGTATACCGTGCGCGCTGTGGTAAGTATTGCCACAGCACCACCATTGGGATTGAGCACAGCATTCATACCGATATTATCCGAAAGGCGGTCGAACGGACCAAAATCACAACCTATGGTAAGCCACATTGGCAAGTTGGTGTTCTTGAACGTATTGAAATCGTTAAGACGCAACACATTCTCATGCGAGAACTGCCACTCGGAACCATGTCCCACATAACTCATAATGAGTGCTCCCTGACTCTGCTGCTGCTTTATAAGCTTTGTCACTTCAGGATAGGTGTTGCCCGATGCCGAAGACTCCATTTGATAGGCATCCCACATCACCTTCTTGACATTGTAGCCTGGATATGCAGATATCACCTGATCGGCCACGGCATTAGCCTTTGTCATGTGATCATTGGCATCACCGTCGTCGCCCATGAAGAATATTGTATTCTGCCATGCTCCACCATTACTGTTGGTGGCATAGTTTATCGCCTTATCAACCATAGCCTTGGCGTCAATCTCATTATTCACGGGAAAGCGTCCTACAGCCACATCCATTTTGTCGATGGAAAGAGGCTTTCCACCTTCACCGTCGTCAAGAAGACAATAGAAGCCGTCGTCAACACAACTGACACGCTTGTCGAACGAGTCTTCATTCTCATAAGCCAAGAGATAGTTGTCGGCCGACAAGCGACTGCACTCCGAGGTGTTCATACGGTTATCCCATACACTGCCGCCAAAAAGCAACAGATACTTAGGCTGGTTGGCTTCGTCATCGGCACGATCGTAGAGCATCTTAAGATAATGGCGATAGGCCGAGGCATCAGGGGTGCCACTCGAAAACTCGTTGAAGAGTTCGTCTGCCGGCACTATATTTACTCTCATGCTATCGTGTTCCTGATGAAATGCCTTAAGGCGTTCTGCCTGCGCAAGCAACTTCTGCGTTGTGGGGATTATTATCACCATGTCGGCCTGAGGGTCGGCATGATGGTTTTGGTTGGTGATGTTGTAGACATATTCCGGAACGGGAAGCGTGGCTGTAGCCATATCTTGCTCGACACGTGGAGAACTCCACTGGAGTTGGACAAAATCAAGACGCACGGCATTGCCACTTACCAATTTCAACACTATGCGTTCACGATCGGAATTTGCATTGCGCGCGCAACGTGTGGTGAATTTCTTTTCTGTACGGAAACCAAAAACATACTGCGACACCGCACCCTTGGTTTCTACAGTTCCGATAGACTTGCCATTGACTGTCACCTGCACAGAAGAAGTTCCCGTAGAACCAATGGCCACTGTAGGCAGATATTGAGCATCTGCCTGATAGAGGCTGTTGTCGAACTCCACAATCATAGAGTCGCCTACTGACAATTGGCGCGAGTCGAAGAAGTGGCGTCCACCTTGCAGATAGGAATAGGCATCCACTTCGTAGAGCTGATAGCTATCGTGAATGCTTATATCGGGATTGAGCGAGCGAATAGAGTCGACGGTAACAAATCTTGGTTCTGCAGAGCCTTCGGTAAGGAAATAATAGCCATAGTCGGAATAATGGTTGCGGGTGCGGGTGACGCCCGTTGCTTTCCATGACACCGGACCACGTCCGTAGAATATGCGCTTGTCGCCCACCTTGGCTGTAGGCACTTCTTTAAGGTCGTCGCCCTTGACAAGGTCTTCAGCCGTGAGAACTTCATTTTGCAAATTGCCACCGTAACCATAAATCTTCACCTTAGACGGATTTGAGAATCCTGCCTTCTTCACAAGGGCATCGGTGAGCTGATAGAATCCCGACGCCGGCACACGTATTTTTGCCCACTTTCCCGAGCGCAACACACTGCGCTTGGCATAGCGGTCCTTAGGAGCTATGGCTGAATAATCAGTATCAGAAGCCTTAAGTGGCGAGTTGATACGACTGATGCGAGCAGCTATATCCTGTGCATCATTCTTAGCTACGGCATTGCGACGGAGCATGAAACTTGCGAGTACACGATACTTTCCGTTGCGATACACCACTGGAGAGAACGACACGAAGAGCGACGGACGCTTACGGTCCATTGTTATACGCGTATCCACTGTTGGCGCAGCGGGGGGCAAAACATCTGTTATGCGACGATAGTTGTCAACGTCGGCACGAGGCATCTCTGCATATTCGGGATATACTATCTCGTAGGAATACACCGAGTCGCGATAGGTAGAGGGCAATGGCTCTGCGTGTGAGAACATTGGCACAACGGAATCGACCCTCACATCGGCAGATGTGAGGTTATAGAACTTCTGGGCTACTGCCGATGCTGTCGTCAGGCACAGACACATTATTAGATGTATGGCTCGCAAGTTTATTTTCATATATTAAATTTATTTACAGTTGAAATCCAGCACCAATCGATCCTCAACGTAGCCTTCAAGATGGTCGCCTATCTTCACTGGTCCCACACCTGCAGGTGTACCAGTGTATAGAATGTCGCCTGTCTTCAGCGTAAAGAACTGCGATATGTATGCTATCAGCTCGTCAACCTTGTACAGCATGTCAGAGGTGCATCCTTCCTGCACAGTGTTGCCATTGATGTCGAGATTGAAGTGAATGGCTTGCACATCACGAAACTTATCAACAGGCACCCAATCGCCAATGGCAGCCGAGCCGTCGAAACCCTTGCACAATTCCCATGGTTTACCTTCGGAACGCAGCTTTTGCTGAAGCTCGCGTGCTGTAAAGTCGATGCCTACAGTCACTGCATCATAATAGCGATGGGCGAAACGCTGTGGTATGGTCTTGCCAAGGCGCGATATGCGCACCACAAGTTCGGTCTCGTAATCGATGCGTCCGAGATGATCGGGGATGAAGAACGGCTTGTGATCCTTGAGCAGAGCCGAGTCGGCCTTGGTGAATATCACGGGGCTTTCTGGTTTATATAACGCTCCGTGAAGCTCTTTATTGTGTTCGAGGTAGTTCATACCTACGGCAAAAATCTTCATTTTACGATTTCGTGTTAATTTACAGAAACAAAAAAAGGAGTCGCGAAAGAGTTTTCACTCTTCGCAACTCCATTATATTAAATTATGCGTAATTGATTTCTCTAATTACTCAGCAGCAAGAGTGAAGCGCTTGTAAGCAACAATCTTCAAATCCTTGTCCTGCTTCTTGAGGAAGTCAGCAACGCTCTGCTTGTCGCCGTCGCCGAACTGGAACTCCTGACAAACGAGGCAGTTCTCCTTGAGGAACTTACCTACACGACCCTTAGCGATGTTCTGGATCATGTTCTCGTTGAGGTTGGCAGCCTTCTCTGCAGAAACAGTCTCCTTGATCTCACGGAACTTAGCAACGTCCTCAGCTGTGATCCAGCCCTTGCCCTGATTAGACTCGATGTGGTCCTCAGAGTCGAAGTGGTTAGGATTCAAGCCAGCTTTCTTCAAAGCAACCTCTACAGCCTTCTCAATCTGCTCGTCCTTAGTCTTCTGAACTGCAACCTTGTACTCCTCCTCCTTAACAGCCTCGGGTACAGAAGCCTCGTCAAGAGCGATAGGCTTCATAGCAGCAACCTGCATAGCGATCTTGTGACCAGCATCCTCATTGTTCTGGTTGAGCTGAACCATTGTGCAGAGAGTGTGCTTCTTCATGTGGTCGTAAACCTCAATGTTCTCACCCTCGAGTACGCAGTAGCCATCAAGCTCCATCTTCTCGCCAGTGATACCAGAACGCTGTGTAACGGCAGCCTGAACGTCAGACTCACCAAGCTTCAAAGCCTTAACCTCGTCGAGAGTCTGAGCCTTAGCAGCGATAGCAGCGTCGAGGATGTCCTGTGTCAACTGAATGAAGTCGGCACCGTTGGCAACGAAGTCAGTCTCACACTTCAAAGCGATCATAGCAGCGAATGTGCCTTCCTTCTTTACGAGGACGCAACCGTTGGATGTCTCGCGGTCAGAACGCTTAGCAGCGATAGCGAGTCCACGCTCACGGAGCAACTCCTTTGCCTTTTCGAAATCACCTTCAGCCTCAGTGAGGGCCTTCTTAACGTCAGCAAGACCTGCACCAGTCATGGCGCGAAGCTTCTTGATATCTTCAATTGAAATAGCCATTGTCTTAAATTATTATTTATTGATTGTTAATATTAATTGACTGTTGAGATTTATGGTCGTGGGACATATAATACATTCAGCCATTCTGGCATAAAGCCCAAACCCATTTAGGCATAAAGCACAAATAATTTAGGTATGATGCATATAAACCCATTTAGGCGTAAATGCATATAAGTCGGGTGACCAAACCCTTTGGGTATTAACCCAAAAATCGGAAATTCTCCATTCCTGATAAAGAATTCCCGATCTTATATTGTTGCGAAAAATTACTCGGCAGCAGCCTCTTCCTTGCGAGCCTTGCGAGGAGCCTTGCCCTCCTTCTGCTCAGCGGCAGCCTTCTCGTCAGCCTTCTCTACCTTGCGCTCCTCAAGACCTTCTGCGATAGCACCGCAGCAAGCAGAGAGAACCACGTCGATAGAATCCTTAGCGTCGTCGTTAGCCGGGATGATGTAGTCGATGTTGCGTGGGTCAGAGTTTGTGTCGACCATAGCAAATACAGGGATACCGAGGCGGTTAGCCTCCTTCACTGCGATATTCTCCTTCATCACGTCGATAACGAACAAAGCGCTCGGAAGGCGAGTCAAGTCGGCAATAGAACCGAGGTTCTTCTCCAGCTTAGCGCGCTGACGTGTCACCTGCAAAAGCTCACGCTTAGAGAGCTTAGAGAATGTTCCGTCGTTCATGAGCTTGTCAATGTTCGCCATTTTCTTCACAGCCTTGCGGATTGTCGGGAAGTTGGTGAGCATACCGCCCGGCCAACGCTCGATAACGTAAGGCATGTTAACGCTCGCTGCCTTCTCAGCAACGATGTCCTTAGCCTGTTTTTTAGTAGCGACGAACAGGATCTTCTTGCCTGACTTTGCGATCTGCTTCAAAGCCTCAGCAGCCTCGTCAACCTTAGCTACTGTCTTGTGCAAATCAATGATATGAATGCCGTTACGCTCCATGAAGATGTAAGGAGCCATTGCGGGATTCCACTTACGACGGAGGTGGCCAAAGTGACAGCCTGCCTCTAACAACTGGTCAAAATTAGTTCTTGACATTTCTTTGTTTGTTAATTTGTTTACTTTCCTTTGAGTTGATTTGAACCAGCCCGGGAGTAACGAATTCTGAATGCTATTCGTATTCGGTCTCACGAGTTTGGATGCTAAACTTTGGAGTTTGGCTAAGCCACACATATATACATTGGCGTAAGCCATATATAACAAGGTGTATCAGCCTGTGTCCAAATATTAACGCTTGCTGAACTGGAAGCGACGGCGTGCCTTCGGCTGACCCGGCTTCTTACGCTCAACCTCACGGGCGTCACGTGTAAGGAAGCCCTGAGCCTTGAGTGTCTTCTTGTCCTCAGCGTCAACCTTAACGAGTGCGCGTGCGATAGCGAGGCGGAGAGCCTGGCTCTGACCTGTGAAACCGCCACCGTCGAGGTTTACCTTGATATCATATTTCTCCTCCACACCGAGCAGAAGCAGCGGCTGCTTAACAACATACTGCAGGATTGCTGATGGGAAGTACTTTGCGAGTTCTACTTTGTTGATAGTGATCTTACCTGTGCCCTCTGTGAGATAAACACGAGCTACGGCACTCTTACGGCGACCAATTGCATTAATCATTTCCATCTTCTATGCTTTATTTATACTGGTTAATATCGATAGCCTTTGGCTGCTGTGCCTCGTGCTTGTGCTCTGTGCCATCATATATGTAGAGGTTGTCGAGCAAGTGACGACCAAGAGGACCCTTCGGGAGCATGCCCTTTACAGCGTGACGGATAATCTTGTCCATTCCGTCAGGACGCTTGCGGAGCTCAGCCGGAGTGTTGAAGCGCTGTCCACCAGGATAGCCAGTATAACGAGTGTAAACCTTGTCAGTTTCCTTCTTACCAGTGAAAACTGCCTTGGCAGCGTTGATGATGATTACATTGTCTCCACAGTCTACGTTAGGTGTGAAGTTTGGCTTGTACTTTCCGCGGATTAATTTTGCTACTTTAGAGCAGAGACGACCTACAACCTGGTCTGTGGCATCGATAACCACCCACTCCTTCTTAGCTGTTTCCTTGTTAGCGGAAATAGTCTTGTAACTTAAAGTGTTCATTGTTAAATTTAAAAATTACTACTAAAAAACATTTCTTTTTTATTTTGCACGAGCGATTCTCTAACCACGCCGCTTGGCCTATTCTTTAGCGAGCGCTATTAACACCCTCATGCATGGGGACTCTAAGTGTATCCCCGATTAATCGGTCTGCAAAATTACACATTTTCTATCACACGTGAGTATTTGCCGACTATTTATACATATTATTTAATTTTATTTAACAGCACACAATTCATATTTAAAGGCTTCTCATATATTTTTCTGCAAGTCCCAAAGCCTCCTGCACACCTTTGTCGCGTGAATTGCGCTTCATATCCTCAAGCATACTGCAACATGAGTCTCTCTCGATTGTACTCAATACTTTATGGCAGTCATGACACAGTTCGAGAATAGAATTCACTATCTTCATTATCGGCTCAGAGAGGAACGTCTGGTCTTTGCCGGCAAAAACCACAGCTCTCTCATACTGACTGCGCAATCCGTGGAATGCAATTATAAAATCGTAGCCTGTCTTTATATTTTTAGAATAGTTAACCTTAACGTCAGCCTGCTGTTGGCGGAAAACCACACTGTTGCCTGTGCTACGGTTATATTTGATGATTGTGCCATCAGGCTGCACGGTTATCGAGATGTTTCTATCGTCGTCTGGCTGCGTTTTGGTTTCCATGCGCTTAGGGTCCTTGCTATATATATAAGTAAGATAAACAGTATAGGAACTCGAAGATATTTTGGAATCATACCATGTAAGCACATAGCACATACGGCGCATCCCATCCTTTGGATCATGAAAGAAAAGAATGAAGTAGTTACGGTCGATGCTTATTCCAAACTCCTTCGACTTTTCTGCATTCTTGCCATAACCTATACTCTGCGGTTCGCCAGACACTCCTTTCATTCGCTTATTTACTAAATAAGATTTTTGTTTCTCGTCGTCGAACGCTGCAAGAAGTTTCTTAAACTGCAAGTTTTTCTTAGGCACTTCGTATCCATAAACCTCATAAACACAACGCTTGCCATCTTCATCAATGTCAGTCTCCTTGTTTACCGAGATTTCTTCAACATCACTACGCTTTAATTGTTCAAAAGCCTTGTCTATACCTGTCTGAGCCACGGCAAATGTAGGCAACATTGCCATGACAATGAGCAACATCTTTATTTTTTTCATATTTTCGTTTATTTGATTTTTAATAATTGTGTATGTATCCATTAGCCAACAAGGAAGAAAGCACAGCTGTCTACATGCTGCCATCATCATCCTCAAAGTCTCCATTTGCTACAAGTTTATTGCGAACATCATCAACAAGACGCAGAGACTCCTGTATCATTATCTCAAGTTCCTGTACATCCTCATACAGTTTTTCTTGTTCTTCCACAAGTTTTTTCTGTTCTGCCATAAGGCGGTCAGACTCTACCAGAAAACTATCCGTGACCAGTTCAACAGCCGTAGCATAGTAGCGTTTTGGCGGAGCCACATCATAGCGATGGCGCAACATACGTTGTCCTGCATCCTCCTTGCGAGTTTTTGCTTTCCTGTGAGAATTATCCTGTTTGCGGAGTTTGTTCTCTTGTCGATGTTCAAGCTCTGCTTCCGGCATTTGTTCCTGTACTGCAGAATCCTTTGGGTCTGCCATCTGACTATATATTATATTATTAGTAGGCACAGGATTTTCCACAACCGATGGCCTGCGCATCACCAACAACAGAACCACAGCAGCTGCAGCAGCCACCATACATCCTACTATCCTGTAGAATACATGGCGACGCGAGGCCTGTTGTTTGCACACATCAGAATAACCCGTCTTATTTTGCGCGTCAGCATTTGTTGCGTTTCCGTCAAATTCAGGAAACTCGCCCAATGGCATTCCACTGTCAATGTAGGCGAACATTTCGCGATATGCCCTCCATTCGTCAGGTAAGTCGCGAGCATCACGCAAATAACGGGCGAGAGCCACCTCTTCCTCTACGGTTGTAGTGCCGTCGAGAAAACGAGTGATAAGTATTGATGCTTCTTGTCGGGTCATATCTTAAATCATTTATTATTAGTTATCAATTATCTATTGGCTTAACTCTGTTTGTTATTTGTCTAAGTTCGATTTTTCCCATCTTACTTAGCTTACTTATTATTCCTGTCAGCCTCATCCACGCTTCCTCACCGCTTCAAGCAGTTTTCTTCGCGCTCTCGACAAGAGCGTTGGCACAGAAGAGACACTTATGCCAAGAATAGCGGCAATTTCCCCATCACTCCGCCTTTCCACCTGACGCAAGTTAAGCACACGATATTCCGTAGAAGGCAACGAGCGGCACTTACTTTCAAACCAACGCTCATTTTCGACATTCTCAAGCGCAACATCGGGTTGCGCATTGTGGTCGTCAATCACAGGATAATCGGTTATTGGCACAGTATGTCGCTTGCGCAAACAATCGAGAGATAGGTTGCGGGCAGCCACGTAGGCAAAAGCAGCCATGCGTTCAGGCGTACTCCGCTGTGGGCTTACCGCTACATTTGAAGCAATATCCTCACGCAGCGACCAAAGCTTCAGTAGCACGTCTTGTGCCACATCCTCCGCTTCGTCGCTGTCGAGCCCACAGCCACGTGCGGCTGATATAGCACGTCGACGCAACTGTGGAGCGATATGTTCAAATTCCTTTTCGTACAAACTTTTATCTTTTTTATTGTTTATACTATAGTAACGAGAAAAGATAGATTTTATGAACAAGATTAACATTCATTAATAACATATCGACATATTGGCATGGTATCCACATAGTTAATGCCATGAAAATTTGCAGTAATCATTTTTTTACTGTATATTCGTAGTCGATAAAGAAACAATAAGCAACACACTACATGAAAAAGAAATTTCAATTTGAGATATGCGCCAACGGCGTTGAGAGCTGCATTGCCGCTCAAGAAGGTGGAGCCAACCGTGTGGAGCTATGCGCCGGAATACCCGAAGGAGGCACAACCCCATCGTATGGCGAGATAAAGGTGGCACGATGTCTACTTACCACTACACGCCTGCACGTAATCATACGTCCACGTGGTGGCGACTTCCTATACACTCCGCTTGAAATAGAACGCATGGAGGAAGACATAAAGATGTGTCATGAACTTGGCGTGGATGGTGTGGTGATAGGATGCCTTAAAGCAGACGGATCTGTAGATACAGAACAATGCCGTCGACTCGTGACTGCCGCCAAAGGAATGTCGGTGACATTCCATCGCGCTTTCGACCGCTGTAACGACCCACACAAAGCCCTTAGCCAGCTGATAGAACTTGGTTTCGACCGTGTGCTAACATCCGGACAACAGCCTACTGCCGAGCAAGGCATTCCATTGCTGAGAAAACTTCAAGAGCAAGCCGACGGCAAAATCATAATACTTGCAGGATGCGGAGTAAACGAGAACAACATACGCAAAATTCAAGAACAAAGCGGAGTAAACGAGTTTCACTTCTCTGCACGCACACCAGTGAAGAGTCGTATGGAATACATCAACAGCGATGTGTACATGGGTGACAGCGGAGCCGACGAGTCGACACTAATGTACACGTCAGCCGAAAGAGTGAAAGCAACCATACATCAACTCGACAACATAATATCATAATACATGGACAACATCAAACAATACACAGCTGATGCCATAAATCTACTGCAACGACTCATAGCAACACCATCGACAAGCCTAGATGAGAAAGCTGCAGCCGACATTATGGAAACAGAGCTAAAACGACTTGGCTTTGCTCCACACCGCGAGGCAAACAACGTATGGGTAGAACCACTACACCATGACGCTTCAAAACCCACACTACTGTTTAACGCACATATAGACACCGTGCGTCCAGTGGCTTCGTGGACTCGCAACCCTTACTCACCCACTATCGAAAATGACACACTCTACGGACTCGGCTCCAACGACTGTGGCGGAGGACTTGTAGCCCTACTACAAGCCTTCCGCATCCTCTCCACTCGGGACGACCTTGACTATAATATAATGTATCTTGCATCGGCTGAGGAAGAAGTGTCGGGCAAGGACGGTATAAGCAGAGTCATACCACTGCTGACACATGTTGATGTAGCTATCGTAGGCGAACCAACTGGCATGCAACCTGCCGTGGCAGAGAAAGGACTTATGGTGCTTGACATCACTGCACACGGCAAGAGCGGACACGCTGCCCGCGGTGAGGGCATCAACGCTCTCTATGAAATGCTTGATGATCTTGTATGGATACGCGACTATAGATTTAAGCGCATTAGCGATTTTCTCGGACCTACGGTGATGAATGCCACAGTTATCAACGCTGGCACTCAGCACAATGTGGTGCCAGACGAATGCCACGCCACCATAGACGTGCGCACTAATGAACTTTACACCAACGAAGAGGTTTATGAGTTTATTTGCGCCAATATCCACAGCGAATGCAAAGCCCGTTCTTTCCGTCTTCACTCCTCAAGCATAGCCATAAGCCACCCTATCGTGCAACGACTTACAAGCATGGGCAAGCAACCTTTCGGCTCACCCACACTCAGCGACCAAGCCCTTATGCCTTGGGAGTCGTTGAAGCTTGGCCCTGGCGAGTCTTCGCGTTCTCATTCTGCTGATGAATTCATACGAATCAGTGAGATAGAGGATGCTATTAGAACATACGTAGAACTGGTAGGATAAAAAAACAAACATAACATTAAACAACTTTTATGGAAGAAAATAAATCAGTATGGAACGTTTGCTCGGAACGGAAGCGATAGAAGCATTCCGTATGTGGGAGCATAATACAGAAAAGACGGAATACTAAAATTAGCATCGCCTTTATTTATAGTCACTTCTTCGATTATAAATAAAGGCTACTTAACATATTTGCCCATTCGTTGAATTAATTTCCACAATATATAATATATGAATACATTTGCCCAATTAAACTCAAGCAAAATGAACTACCGCAAGGAACACATAATATACACAATAATGTGGATAGTCATCTATCTGTCACCTGTGATGGGACTGTATATGCGAATGTCCGGCAATCCGGACATCGATTTCTCGTGGGCAGAAATACTCAACGCATGGAAATTCTACACTGTGTGGATTATCATATTCGCCATACACAACTTCCTGCTTGCCCCTCTACTAATATTGAAACATCGCACCTGTCTTTACACTACGCTAAGCATAGGCCTGCTCATGGTTGCCATGTTGTGCCTATGGCTCATACGCCCATCCAACGACCAAGACAAGCGAAATCGATGGAGCCCACGCAATGAGGTTATGTACAAAACATACCAACGCCACGACATCATATACCCCACCGAAGAAGATCCAGAATTACGCCCTATCAATCCTTTGCCGATGGTGGGACCAGGAGAGATGGTGGCAATACTTGGCGGACTTCTGCTCATGGGTATGAACCTAGGAGTAAAACTATATTTCAAATCGCAAGAGGATGCAGAAGTTCTCGTGCAAATCGAGCGACACAATCTGGAGCGGCAGCTAAAATATCTTAGGTATCAGGTAAACCCACACTTCTTCATGAACACCCTCAACAACATACACGCCCTTGTAGACATCAACCCCGAACGAGCCAAGAGCACAATAGTGGAATTGTCGAAGATGATGCGCTACATTCTCTACGAGGGCAACAACAAACTCGTTGCTTTGCCACGCGAAGTGCAGTTTCTGCAAAACTACATGCAACTTATGCGGCTACGCTACACCGACCGCGTGCGCATAAATGTAAACATTCCCGACACATTGCCAGAACTTATGATGCCGCCACTCATGCTCATTATCTTCGTAGAAAACGCCTTCAAGCATGGCATAAGCTACCGCATCGAATCGTTTGTAGAAGTAACAATAAACATCAACAACGACCGACTTCTCTTCAACTGCCGCAACAGCCGACCGCCACAACCTGATGACGAGAAAAAGGACGGAGGCATGGGACTCGTAAATGTACGCAAGCGTCTCGACCTGCGATTCCCGGAGAATTACAAATTAGATATAAAGGAAGGAAAAGACATCTACGAAGTAGAGCTTGACATCCCACTGGCACCAAACAACAATAAATAGACTGTATATATATATGATTAGAATCCTTGTTATAGATGACGAGCCACTCGCCCTACAGCAGCTCGCCGCCTACGCCACCAAGATACCATACTTTGAAATTGTGGGTCAATGTCTTAGCGCAATAGAAGCACGCGAGAAAATGGACAACGAGCAGGTGGATGCCATATTCGTAGATATAAACATGCCCGACATCAACGGCATGGACTTCGTGCGCTCATTGGCAGCTCCGCCTATTGTGGTGTTCACCACAGCCTACTCTGAATATGCCGTGGATGGCTACAAGGTTGATGCCGTGGACTATCTGCTCAAGCCATTCAGCCTTGACGATTTCAGACGTGCGGCAATGCGAGTGAAGAAACGGTATGAACTTGAAAACACACCTTTGCCATCGTCCAACAACGACGATTTGTTTCTTAAGACCGACCACCGTGTTGTGCGTGTTGACCTTTCTACGATACGATATATTGAGGGTATGTCTGAATACCTTAAGGTGCACATCACGGGCCAACGCCCCCTCATAGTGCTGCTAAGCATGAAAAAGATGGAAGAACATCTGCCGCCACATTTTCTGCGCATCCACCGTTCATATATTGTGAACATGCGACAAGTGCAAGAGGTAACAAAAAACCGCGTCGTAATGGATGCAGATACTTATTTGCCAATTGGCGACATATACAAAGAATCGCTCGGCAAATATCTTGAGGACAAATATTTAGGAAGATGAAACAACTTGCGTTTGCAAGCTTAACGTTTAAAAGGAAAGAGGGTGTGTCAAAACCCAAACAAGGCAGAATGAAAGTCCATTGACTTTTGACACACCCCTTAATTTATAAATATAATTATATTACTTCAGGTCTCCCACACTATGCAGATACTCAGCAATCTGCACGGCATTGAGGGCAGCACCCTTACGAATCTGGTCGCCTGAGAGCCAGAAAGTCAAGCCACAGTCGTCAGCAAGATCCTTGCGCACACGTCCCACGAACACATCATCCTTGCCAGCTGTCTCAAGCGGCATTGGATAAACAAGGTTTGAAGGGTCGTCCTTGAGAGTACATCCTGGAGCGGCAGCGATAGCCTTTTGTGCTTCTTCTACCGAGATAGGCTTCTCTGTCTCAATCCAAACCGACTCAGAGTGAGAGCGCAATGAACTTACACGCACGCACATTGCCGAGCAACGCACGTCGCTGTGCATAATCTTGCGAGTCTCGTTGAACATTTTCATCTCCTCCTTGGTGTAGCCATTGTCGGTGAACACGTCAATCTGAGGAATCACGTTGTAGGCGAGCTGATGAGGGAACTTGCTAACAGTCACGGGCTCGTTGTTCACAAGCTCCTTGTATTCCTGCTGCAACTCAGCCATAGCTGCTGCACCGGCACCACTCGCGCTCTGATAGCTTGCGATGTGGATGCGCTTGATATGACTCAGTTCCTCAAGCGGCTTCAACACTACCACCATCATGATAGTGGTGCAGTTAGGATTGGCAATGATGCCACGCGGACGGTTGAGAGCATCAGCAGCATTACACTCAGGCACAACCAAAGGCACATCGTCGCACATACGGAAAGCCGATGAGTTGTCGATCATCACAGCACCATATTTGGTGATAGTCTCGGCAAACTCCTTTGAAGTGCCGCCACCTGCTGATGTGAAAGCCACATCAATATCCTTGAAATCATCGTTATGCTGGAGAAGCTTCACTTCATACTCCTTACCTTTGAAAGTATATTTAGTGCCTGCTGAACGGTGAGAACCGAACAACACGAGGTTATCAATAGGGAAATTTCTTTCTGCGAGAATACGGAGGAACTCCTGACCTACGGCTCCGCTCGCACCAACAATAGCTACATTCATGTTCAAATCTGTTTAAAAGCGTTATACGTTGTGTATGTAAATCAAGGTGCAAAGTTACATATTTTATTATTATTAAGCATCATTTATTTCATTTTTATACATGCTTACGATGTATTAATATCAATATCGACATTATTCTTGCAATAACATAACGATTTGCGGCATTATTCCATTTTACATGTCCCAAAACGTGTATACAACATACTTAGAATATTAGAAAGTCTTAATTTAAACCTTTTGAACAGAAAAACAGACAAATAACACACACCACATTCGGTAATAATGACTATCTTTGCAGAATAAACGTATAAAAGAAAACTCAACATGATAAACGACAACAACGAGAAGAAGTTGGACTACGACTTTTTCATAGGCAAGGGACTAACAGAATATTCCGACGGCGATATCATGGTGCTCGACAACATCAACGCTTCTCCTTTGGAGGGCACTGTGAAGGTGGACATGGTGCTAATGATATACTGTATAAAGGGACGTCTGCAGGGTGAGATGAACGGCAAGGTGCACCTCGCCAAAGCAGGAGACGTGGTGATATGTCTGCCTAACTCATATCTCAGCAATTCAATGATGTCACCCGACTTCGAATGTAAAGTAATTGGCTTCTCATACCAGTCTATGCAGAATACTATTCAGATGACTCGTGACGCACTTGACCTCATGACCTACGTTGCTAAGAATCCGGTAGTGCATCTCGACCTTGAGCGCCAAACTCTCATAAGCAAGTATTATGCTATCATTTCTCACAAAATAAAGCATCCGCACGGTTATTTCCACAAGGAAATAATGCACGGCATCTTCCAATGTGCCGCTTTCGAGTTGTGCGCTATCATTGCTCCACACGTGGAGTACAGCAACGACGGTGGCAGCATGAAGCAAGCCAATTTGCTGTTCAGCAAATTTATGGAATTGCTCACCCAAAACGACGGAAAGACTTACCCCGTGAAGAAATACGCCGAGGAACTGTGCATCACGCCTAAATATCTGTCGTTCATATCCAAGAGTGTGAGCGGCAAGACTGCTCTTGAATTGATACATGAATATACGGTGAAGGCTATAGAGCGTTATCTCAAGCACTCCAATCTCTCGATTAAGGAGATTGCCGACAGACTAAACTTCCCCAACCTTTCGTTCTTTGGAAAATTCACGAAGAGCCATCTTGGAGTGTCGCCGACGGAATACAGACGTCAGCAGAGCATGAAAAAGGAGAAATAAAAGGAAAAGAGACGGAAGTTAAGATATCAAGGAGTCAGGAGGTAAGCCAAATGTTTTTCTACTAACTAAATTATAGTAATGGCTTAACTCCTGACTCATCTATATTATTATTCTACTGTTATTTCTATATTATTATTCTACTGTTATTGGCAGCGTAGCTGTTGTGAGTCCGTCTGCTGACACACTCAATGTTGCTGTTCCGTGCTTCAACCCTTCCACCACAACAACGAGTTCTCCGCTGAAGAGCGGCATTTCTGTTGAGTTGAAGGCCACAAGCGATGTTGCGTCACCATTGCAGGCAGCACGGAATCTGGCAGCCCCCGACACATTGAACTTCATATTGTTGGTTGCCGTAGGACACGGATTACCATCCTTGTCAACAACTGATACTGTGACAAACGAGAGGTCTTCGCCCTTTGATGATATGCTGTTGCGGTCGGCTTTCAGCACAATACGGGCAGGAGCACCAGCTGTGCGTATTATCTTCTCGCCCTTAGTAGTGCCATCGTAGTCGTAAGCCACAACCTTTATCTCGCCTGGCTCATACTTCACATTGTTCCAACGCAAGCGGTAGCGGTCGAGACGGGTAGCGGGATTTTTCACAATCCTACCCTGACTCTTGCCATTAACAAACAGCTCTGCCGATGGCCACGAGGTGTAGCAGTAAACTGGAGTTGTCTCTCCCTCTCTGCCCGGGAATGTCCAATGTGGCAATACATGCAGTGTTGCGTCGTCCTTACGCCAATGAGAGCGATACAAGTAGTAGCGGTCCTTAGGCAATCCTGCAAGGTCGCAAATGCCAAAATAGCTTGAACGCGAAGGCCAATACTCGTCATATGGCGAAGGCTCACCAAGATAGTCGTAGCCTGTCCACACAAACTCTCCTATGGTATAATCGCGGTCGTCCTGCATGCGCCAGTCATCATCGGGCAGGTTGCTCCACGGACAATATTCCACATCATAGCTTGAGCATTGTCCGTCGGTATATGTCTTCGAGTCGGAAGCCTCAACAGGGAACTTATACACACCACGTGAGCTTACTGTCGAAGCTGTTTCCGAACCAAGGAGGAATCCCTTAGGCAACTGCTTGATGTTATTATCATACTTATGCACACGATAGTTGAAACCAGGCACATCCATCACTTGGGCAAAGCCAGATTTCAAGGCATCCTCGGCACGATCCATACCTTGTGTCACCGGACGTGTAGGGTCTAACTTATGGCAAAGGTCTTGCAAGTGCTTCGAGATGTTTCTACCCTCCTCGCTCCACTGCTCTGGTATCTCGTTGCCAATACTCCACATCACTATTGACGGATGGTTGCGGTGGTTGAGCACAAGATTCTCGATGTCCTTGTCTGCCCAATCCTTGAAGTTGAGCGCATATCCGTTCTTGCATTTAGGATAAATCCACATGTCGAAACTCTCGGCCATCACCATCATTCCCATTGAGTCGCACACCTCCATCTGCCATGTCGAAGGCATGTTGTGAGCCGTGCGAATGGCATCGCAACCCATATCCTTCATCGTGCGAATCTGACGGATGAGTGCTGCCTTATTTACAGCAGCACCAAGCGGACCAAGATCATGATGCAGACATACGCCCTTAATCTTACGTGAAACTCCATTCAACTGAAAACCGTCATACTGAGCCACACGCACTGTGCGTATGCCCACCTTCTGCTGGGTCTGGTCAATAAGTCGGTTGTTGCGATAGAGACGTGTGACGAGCTTATATAAATAAGGTGTCTCGGGCGACCAAAGCTGCGCATTGTCAACAGTAAGCTTCTTCACTACATTTCCTTGAGCGTCGAAGTCGCCATATTTAAACTGTGCCACTACCTTGCCTGTGGCATCCACAAGCTGGTTTTCTATTGACAGAGTCTTGTCTACATTATTTATATTGGTACAAATACTAACCTCAGCCTTGCCGTTGCCTATCGACTCTGTACGGAAATAGCAACCCCACGGATTGATTGTTGCGGCATCGGCATTGATTACAAGTTGCACCGGACGATATAAGCCACCACCTGGATACCAACGCGAACTCTCCTCGCGGTTGTTAAGGCTTACGCTTATCTCGTTCTTTCCTTTCTTCAAGTATGGTGCGGCATCCACACGGAAGGCATTGTATCCATAAGCCCAATGACCGGCAAGCTTACCATTAATATATACATGAGGATCGGCCATGGCACCGTCAAACTCAAGGACAGCAGTCTTAGGCAACTTCTTCAAGTCAACCGTTGTTTTATAAAAACCACGTCCTATCCAAGGCAGAGCACCCGAACGTCCCGACTTTTCTGTCTTCTCGGTTTCACCATTCTGCTCTATGGCAACAAACTGCAAGTCCCATTTCTTGTCGAAAGGTCCATTTATTGCCCAATCATGTGGAATACTCACAGGCTTATAATTTACGCTGTCGCGCGAGAACTGCCATGTCTTCAGATTTATAGTACTGCGCTGAGCCGAGGCTGTAAGAGCCGATGTGGCAAGCGCAAGGGTTAGTAATGCAAATTTATTCATATTCAGATTGTTGTTTATCACATTAATAATTATTATCAACCCGATAGTCAGCAAAGTTTTTCATTGCCTTCACCACCTTTCCTGTGTGGTTGTTGAATAGGCCACGGTTTATCCAACCGCCAATGACTTTCTTTCCACTCTCGTTTTCTTCAGGAAACCACCAGTAGAGTCCAGTCACTTTAGGATGCTTCTTGAGCATATCCACAAGTTCCTTCGTGAATTGCGCCTGACCATCTTCTGATATAGCATACAGATCGGAGTGTTCATCCTTCGACTTTGCCCATTTGTCATTGTCGTGAGAGTAATAGAATGCTGTCTCTACAATCATAATATCCTTCTTAGGAAAATCAACAGCGAGAGAGTCGAGTGTTCGTGAGAGGTTTGGTATGTCCTTGTGCCACATTGGATAGTAGGACAGTCCTATTATGTCGTAGTCCACATTATGGTTGCGCAAGCGCATATAATAGTTCTTTGTAGCGTCCCAATCGCCCGCATGTTCTGTGTGGATAATAATGCGTGCATTAGGGCAAACCTCACGACACGCACGCACACCACTCTTCAACAAATCAGCAAGCACATCCCAGTTCTTTTCGTTAAAGGGGTCGGTCTTTGCCGTAGGCCAAAGCATACCGAAGGTTATCTCGTTGCCCACTTGTATCAAGTCTGGGGCACAACCGTTCTTCTTAAGATGTCTCAAGGCATTTGCAGTATGCTCGTAAACAGAGTCACAGAGTTGGACTGGTGAGCATTTCATCCATGCTTTGGGAGTGAATTGCTTGCCAGGGTCGGCCCATGTGTCGGAATAGTGGAAATCGAGCATAAGATTCATGCCTGCTTTCTTTATCTGCTTACAGAGCGGAGTGATATAGTTGAGGTCTTGGCAAACACCCTCATCCTTATTTTCGGCTGGAGCATCTGCGGGATTCACAAAGAGGCGCACACGAGCCGCATTCCATTTATTGTCTTTTGCTATCTTAAGCATCGGACGGGCTTTGCCGTTAGCGTCAATGAATTTTGTCCCAGCCTTTTCGTATGTTGGAAGAAGGGATATGTCGCCGCCAAGCAGACGTGTCTGGGCATAGGTTGTCGAGAATGACAATAGGAGTAAAAATGACAGAATTAACTTCATTGCTTTATTTAAATAATGTATAGGTGGCTACGGAATTACTGCCGCAGCCACCATTAGTAACTACTTTTTTTTCTATTTCTTCTCATTGCTGCCAAATGCACTCAATGCAGCAGTAGGTTTGCCGTTAGAGTCGAACGCTCCCTTATTGTAGCCGTTCCATCCTCCGTAGCATTCTGGTTCCCAGTAGAAGATGCCAAGGCATTCTGTCTTTGCCTTGCATCCGTCCACCATTTTCTTCATCATTATATCAGCATTCTCTGAGTCCCAAGGCATGCCTATCTCGCATATCATAACCTTAGTGTTATAGCGTGAGGCGAGAGTTGATATATTTGAAAGACAATCGTCTGTAACCTTCTGCCAGTTGTCGTCCTTTGGATAGAGCGACATGCCTATCACGTCCCATTTGGCTCCGGCAGCCTTCAGTCCATCAAACATCCAAGTGTAAGCGCCAATCTCATTGCCCTTGTCAATATGGATGATGCATTGTGCTTCGGGATAAACCGACTTGGCAGCATCATAGCCTGCATTGTTGAGGGCGGCATAATTATCAAACTTATCGTTGCTCACAAGACCGAGCGGCCAAAGCATGCCCACACGTGTCTCATTGCCTATCTGAATCCACTCCACGTCAATGCCGTTGTCCTTAAGATATTTAAGCACATCCTTAGTATGGTCAGTCACGGCTGTCTTCATTTTCTCAAGATCGTCCTTATAGTCGTTCCAAGCAGCAGGAATAGTCTGCTGGCCTGGGTCAGCCCAAGAGTCGGAATAGTGGAAGTCTACCATGATACGCTCGCCAAGATTCTTCGCACGCCATGCCTTTGCAAGCACGTCCTTCTTGTTGCACAATCCGTCGGCAGGATCAACCCAAACACGAAGGCGGATAGAGTTGACACCGAGGTCGCGCAACAGCGTCATGCAGTCTTGCTCCGAGCCCTTGGCATTGTAGAACTTCTTGCCAGAAGCCTCCATCTGAGTGAGCCAGCTCACGTCGGCACCCTTGGCAAAACCAGTCATATCATAGGTTGGTTCTGTCTGCGGAACTGTATTGTTGTCGTCGCTGCACGAAGAGAACGTGAAAAGCGCCAAAGCAGCGAAGAGAAGCGGTTTAAGGAATGATTTCTTCATATTTTATAAGGTATAAGCCCCACTCCACCCCCCTTACAGAGAGGGTATGAAGTATTGAGCGTTTTTGTCGTTTTGTTTTTTCTTTTTTTTATTATTATTCAGAGCTTATTCACCGTCCTTTACTTGATGAAAAACGATAACGTATTCATAAGCCAACGATAACGTATTCATTGCCTAACGATAACGTATTCATAAGCCAATGATAACGTATTCATAAATCAAGCAGGTTATTACGGTTGAAACTGTTGATTTTATTGAAGTTCTTATTTCACCACGCTGTAGCTCCATTTCAAAGTCTTCAGGTCGACTGTAACTGTCACGGTCTGGCCTGCCTTTACGCCATCATCAAACCAAATGCTCCATGCTTCTGCATCTGAAGACAGAGTGAAGAGGTCGCTCGGATCAGAGCCATATACCACTGAGTTCTCGCGGTCTACAATCTTGAAGTTCTCCCAATCGGCAGTCAAAGTATATGTGCCACTGTATATTGCGTCGCCCGTCTTTGCGAGATGTGCGAGGTCCAGAGACACATCATCCTTGTTCACCATGAAGAGTTCTGCAGGATATTTTGTCTCAGGCTCGCCGGTAGCTGTGAAGTCAACCTTGCCCTCAACCACTGAGTAAGTAAGGTATCCGTTGCCGTCAGCAGCCACGATTACAGTATATGTGCCAGCCTTGGCTATGTTTATTTCTGTTGAGGCAGAAGCCTGCGAGAGTTTTCCGTCAGCTGCGGCAAAGTGCAGAATCTTTTCCTCGGCATAGTCGGTGCGTGTTGTCTTGTTGTATTCCTTGGCATCAGCATCTATCGTTACCTTCTCGTTGTCTGCAGTAGTAGTGATATAGTAGCCCCATTGCTGACGCTTGTTATAGTAGGTCATATTGTTGCCGTTGGCGCGAATCTGCGAGAGCAGAGTTGCGCTCCATTCCATCTCCTTGGTGTCAACCTTCACAAACCACGCTCCAGTTCCGTCAGCAAACCAGCAGTTCCAAGCATCGCTTGCGTTTGAAATCTCGAAAGCATGACCGTCTACGGCATAGTTGCCCCAAGTGTCGCCCGAATATTCATAGAACCAGCAGTTGAGCCAAGATGTTGCGTTCATGTAGCCAGTATACACTCCGTCTGCCTCGGGAGAGTGCAGATAGGCAATAGTATCGGTCTTGTTGGAAGCAAGCACAGCAAGCTTGGTCATGTCCACAAAGTATGGAGTTACCGACACACGGCACACATTACTATAATGTGGCTCCATATTGTCGCCCTCCACCGACTTGATGCGGAAGTAGAGCTGCCCTGCCACGTTCACCTGCAAACCAAGGGCTTTGGCAAGCGTGTTAAGCTCTGTGCCGGTATAGGCTTTAGAAAGAGAAGTCACGGCTGTTGATGTCGCTCCTGAGAAGTCCTCCGAGGCAGAAGCCTCAACATAGGTTTTTAGTAAATTACTGGGCACAGGGTTGTTCTCGTCGCTTGAGAGCAACGTCGAGTTCTTCCATGCGAGCTGCATCACCACCTTGGCACGCTGACTGATGTCGAGCTTCACCTCGGATGTTGTGCTTATGAGTTCCGACGGCACCATTCCGTCAACGTAGATTGTGTCGCCGTCGTTATTGCAACTTGCGCAGAACAACGCTACACAAAGGTACAGAAATATCTGATTGAATATCTTGTTCATAATTACTATTATTGATTTAGATTATGTAAACGATTGCATCACCTTGCCACTCCCCTCCATATGGGGAGTGGTTAAGGTTTGGCTCTTTATTAATATCCCTCGTTCTTCAAATTTGGATTGGCTGTAAGGTCGGTCGACGGTATTGGATAATAGTTGTACTTATTATCTACAGCCATACCATCCTTGGTTCCACCTTTCCACTCCCATATATAAGAAGAGGTAGTAAACTGACCAAAACGTATGAGGTCGGTGCGGCGATAGCCTTCCATATAGAGTTCGCGGGCACGCTCGTCTATGATAAACTCCTTGGTTAGCTGACTCTCCTTTATGTTTCCACTTGCGTCGCCATAGGCACGCTTGCGAAGCTCGTTGATATACTGAAGTGCCTGCTCGCGGCTTCCACCATTGCCTCCACGCACCACGGCCTCGGCATACATCAGATATACATCTGCCAGGCGGAACAATGGAAAATCGGTTGCAGCTCCATAAGATGCTGTATTTGATGCCGCCTCACCATTGTCCTTCAGGTTGGTCCATTTGGTAAATAGATAACCATCCTGCTGATTGGTAAAGTCGTCGATATTTTGCTGCTGTCCGTCTGTGAAGAACATATAGCGATGATCCTTGTCGCCATCGGCAAACTTTGCAGTCAAGTTGCCACGCGAACGGAAGTTGCCCCAAGGCGAAGCCACGCCAAGGTCGGCGGCATTCTGCGAATTGGATGTGCTGCTTGTCGAGCCACAAATAAGATATGTTGTAGATCCATAAGTCATCAAGTGGTCTGGGTCTTGCGGCAATGCAAAGATTATCTCGTTGGTACGCTTGTCGTTGTCGGCGTTAAAGAGCTGTGCATAATAGCTGTTGAGCGAGTAGCCCTGTGCTATTGCCAGCTTGCAAGCCTCTACACACTCGGTATACTTGGCTGTACCGGTATAAGTCTCGGCATTGAGATACAGCTTTGCAAGCAATGTATAGGCAGCTCCCTTCGATGCCTCCCCGTAAGGACAATCGTCTTTTGATGCCATATTGTCAACACATGCCTTAAGTTCCGACTCGATATAATCGAATATCTGCTGCGATGTGTAGCGTGGTGGAACATAAGAGCCTATAGGGTCGTTCTCGGTTACAAACGGTATGTTGCGGTAGAGGTCGAGAGCATGATAGTAGAACAAGGCACGCATGAAACGCACTTCTGCCTGATAGCGGCGCAACTTCTGCTGGTCGACATCCGAGAAAGAAGATATCTTTGAGTCGGAACAGTTGCGCAAGAACTCGTTGCACAGTGTGATGTTGTAATAGATGCGATAGTACATATCGCTCACCCATGTGTCGTTGGCATCCCACTTCATAAAGGATATGTTGGTCATATCGTCGCCCGTAAGCCACGTATATGCCATCTCGTCGGTTGGTCCTTCCTGAAGGTTGATGTACATACGCATATAGTTCTCGCCATGATTTGAAGAGAAATCTGTGCCAGAGCTTTCCTGGCCAGTTGCTGTCATCGAGGCATAAATCTTGCCAAGTACCGACTCATAGTTCTGAATATTGGTATACACCTGCTCAGAGGTGGTTTCGTTGTGTGGATATTGGTTTAAGTCATCGGTGCAGGCGGTATTAAGGGTTAGTGCCGCTGCTGCGATGCAACCGAGGATATATTTGTTCATTGTTTATTGAGGTTTTTAATCAGAGGTTTCTGCTTCTGTAGTGGTACGGCCGTATGCCATACCTACTACATTTGCATTGCTTATTTAGTTTTACTACATAACATCTTAGAATGTCAGTCCCAAGCTCAGTGTGTATGTTCTTGGTCTTGGATAGAAGCTGCTGTCTACTCCGTTTGGCACCTCAGGATCGGCACCCGAGTAGTTGGTTATGCAGAATACATTCTGCACCATAGCCGATAGCGACAACGAACACCACTTGGTTATCTTGCCGAAGTTATAGCTCAAGTTGATGTTGTCAAGCTTAAGGAACGAGCCGTTCTCCACATAATAGTCCGAGAGATACTGACGTGTCTGGAATCCCGTCTTCATGTAGCTGCGATTGAGATTGTTCAGCTGCAGTCCGTCTGCCCATGTCTCCAATTCCCAAGCACCTGTGTTCATAGCCGTAGCGTTGTAGACATAGTTGCCTATGTTGGCACGGAAACTCATACCGAGTGTCAATTGCTTGTAGCGAAGCGAAGTTGAGAGACCCATGATATAGTCGGGCATCGGCGAGTGATAGCGATAACGGTCTGACTCGTTGATTACGCCGTCCTTGTTGATGTCGGCATAGGCACCCTCAATTGGCTTTCCGCTGCGGTCGTACAGCTGCTTGTATACGTAAAACATATTAGGTGTATAGCCCTCGGTTAGCACTTGAATCTGGTTCTGGTCCTTAACCGTTGGACCTACAATCATATTGGTCTCGCTGTCGCTCTTAACCAATGAAAGGTTCTTGACCTTCATCTTCTGCCAAGTGAAGTTGTACGAAAGATTCCACTCCCAATCCTTGGTCTGCACTGGTGTGGCATTAAGTGTAACCTCAATACCATGGCTGTCCACATTGCCCACATTCGTGGTGATGGTCTTGCCAAACTGTGTTCCTGCTGCTGCCGGAACTGTTGCTATAAGATCCTTTGTCTTGCGTGTATAGTAGTCAAACGAACCTGAAATGCGGTTTTTAAGGAATCCGAAGTCGAAACCTACGTTCCATGAGTCGGTTGTCTCCCATTTCAAGTTCGACACGTAAGCCTCCGGACGATAGGTATTAATCCATGTGCCGTTGACATAAGCCTCGGCTCCCGATGCGCTGTAGGTGTAGACTGGCAGATAATTATAATTGCCGCCTACCTCCTGCTGACCGGTTACACCGTATGAAGCACGCAATTTGAGGTTGCTAAGCACCTTGTTGTCCTTAAGGAACTTCTCGTTGCTGATGGTCCAACCCAAGCCTACTGAAGGGAAAGTACCCCAACGATAGTCGCTGCCAAAGCGTGAACTACCGTCACGACGCATGGTTGCTGTAAGGAGATAACGTCCGTCGAACGAATAGTTCACACGACCGTAGTAAGAGAGCAACGTATGGCGATAGTCCTCTGCCTTGTGGGTTTTGAGCTGCGAGCCAGCCATGTTATATTCTATTGTCTCTAGCGAAGTCGACTTCCAATACTGATAGTCATAACCGATGGTGGCGTCGACATTGCTCTTTGCCTCCTCGAAGTAGTGACCATAGTTAGCATAAAGGGTAAGCAGATTGTTCTGCTTCTTCTGCGGACCGTAGTTGTAATTGTAGCCGCCATCAAAGTAGTTGGATGCCGCATAGTCGGGTATGCGTGTGTGTCCCTTGCCTTCTGCCACGTCGGTGCCAACTGTTGCATGCAGCTTTACATCAGGAAAGAAGTGGAGTTTGTAGTCAACATCAAAGTTGCCTATAAATCGTTTCACATCGCTGCCAGCATCATACATGTCGACAAGTCCACGTGGGTTGCGCTGTCCGGCTGATGTATTGATAGGGTTGCCGCTTGCGTCTAACGACTCAGTATAACCGCCAAGTTTGTCCGAACCAGAATATACAGGCAATGTGGGGTTGAATGTAGCCGCTGCCCAAATAGCATTGCCGTTGTAGAACGAGTTCTTGGCAATAGAGCCCTTGGCATTAAGCGTAAGCTTTAGATGGTCGTTAAAGAAACTGGGGTTGAGCACAAGATTACCGGTAAAGCGTTCCGACTTGTCGCCACGAATGATACCATTCTGGTTGGCATAACCTATGGATGCACGGAACGGCAGACCCTTTACGATGTTGCCCGAAAGCGACAGATTGTTGTCGGTAGATAGTGTTGTGCGATATACCTCGTCAAACCAATCGGTGTTGGCATTGCCAAGCAAAGCCTTCTGAGCGTCGGTGCCCTGGGCATTTATAACATTGCGAAACTCGTCGGCACTCAATACATCCACCATCTGTGCACGTGTCTGCATGGTGTTGGTAGACGAGAATTGTATGTTGAGCTTAGAGTCGCTACCCTTCTTTGTTGTTATAAGAATAACACCGTTGGATGCACGCGAACCATAAATGGCAGTTGATGCAGCATCCTTCAACACAGTCATCGACTCGATGTCTTGCGGGTTTATCATGCTCAGGAAGTTGTCGGCTCCCGAGATGCCACCAAGCTCCAAAGGCACACCATCTACAACTATAAGCGGGTCGTTAGAGGCATTCAACGAGGCACCACCACGTACGCGAATAGTGCTTCCCGCAGTTGCCGAACCAGAGTTCGACATAATCTGCACACCCGAAACCTTACCATTAATAAGTTGCTCGGGCGATGATATAGAGCCTTTGTTGAAATCCTTAGCCTTGACAGTGGCAACCGAACCAGTAAGGTCGCTCTTGCGTGTAGTGCCGTAGCCCACAACCACAACCTCGCCAATCTGCTTGTCGTTGGAGTCGAGCTGTATGGTCATAACACCGTTCTTGAGCTGCACAGTCTTGGCCACATATCCTATATATGTCACAGAAATCTGTTTTGTTCCTTCGGGAACAGTAAGCGAGAAGTTGCCGTCGATATCGGTCACGGCTCCCGTCTTGCCACCATCGAGCATGATGGTGGCTCCCATAAGAGGTTCCTGGTTATTGGCATCCACAACGCTGCCCTTTATTACGCGGTTCTGAGTCTGTGCCGAGAGGCTTGACGCGGCAAGCAGTCCGGCAATCAGCAGCGAGAAACGCCCAGCGGTTTTGTTTCCTTTAGTTTGGTCCATTTTGAAAACGTTTAGGTAAATTATGGTTTTTGATTCTTTATTATTTATATTTCAATTGAAGACTTGAAACGGTTAGATATTTATTTCGGATGCAAAATTACTCTTATCGACTAACATCAAGCGTCACATATTGGACAAATGGCAATACAAAACGGACAAAACACCACGCGGATGCCCATAAACAAAGGATTTGTCGAAAATGTAAAGTGAAATGGGCAATTTATGTTTTGCCAAGGCGACAGCTCTATATCCTTCTCCAAAACCTATTTCCACAGCAATGTAACACATAACTTTGTACAAGCCATACAAGCCTGCGCTCCAGACAGCTAAAATTAACTCTCTCGGCAGGAAAAAATTTTTTCCTCGGCAGAGAAAAAAACATGCCCTTTCTTGTCCTTTTTGAGGCTCTTCTGATTTCCTAATGACACTCTTGACACTCATGACACTCTTGACAAGATAATATTTAAAATGCTGCAAACAACGATAATCATAGATTTTTATTGATAAATCTAAGAAGAAAAGGCACTTTATTGTTAAAGTATGCAAAGAATATGAATATTTATTATCTTTCTTAATTAGCGTTAATAAAAAAATAAGTAATTTTACATCCGCAAACCAAACATATATAAAAAAATCGAAAATATAGACACCTCATAGTCTTAAACCATAATATTCAACACTCAAAACTAAGATGAATTGGTCCATATATATAATAATGTATATATAATGGGACTTGTTCTTCAATAAAAAAAACAAAAAGTATAATTTCTACTAAAATCAATTATAAACAAATTTAATTGCTTATGAACAAGAAAGTCAAAACCGCCGGAATGGTTATGGCATTGCTTGCTGCTGCTCCATTGAGCGGTGGTCAGATGGCTTACGCTGCCGGTGCTAACGACGCTGCACCTATGAGTTCTGTACAACAGGACGTAGCAGCTTGTAAGGGCGTTGTCAAGGACGCCACTGGTGAAGGCGTAATTGGCGCTTCAATCATTGTTGAAGGAACCAACTTGCGCACAGTGACCGATCTCGACGGCAACTTTACACTCACTGGTGTAAAGAAAGGTGCTTCTATCCAGATTTCTTACATCGGATATACCACTAAGACCGTTAAGTGGAACGGCGCTCCTCTCGACATTTTGCTCGAGGACGACAAGAAGATGCTTGAGGAGGTTGTAGTCGTTGGTTTCGGTACACAGAAGAAGGTGAACCTCACTGGTGCCGTGTCTACTGTCGACTCTAAGACTCTCTCATCACGTCCAGTCAACTCTGTAGTTGACGCTCTCCAGGGCGCTGTTGCTGGTATGAACTTCTCTACATCAAGCAGCGGTGGTACTCTTAACTCTTCTAAGTCATTCAACATACGTGGTACTGGTACTATCGGTGCTGGTTCTTCGGTTTCTCCACTCGTGCTCATCGACGGCATGGAGGGTGACATGAACGCACTCAACCCGCAGGACATCGAGAACATCTCTGTATTGAAGGATGCCTCAGCTTCTTCAATCTACGGTTCGCGTGCTGCCGGTGGTGTTATCCTTATCACAACCAAGAGCGGCAAGAAGGGCAAGACCTCTATCAATTACAACAACTCGTTCCGTTTCGACTCTCCGCTCAACATGCCGGAGATGATGGACTCATACACATGGGCCAAGTATATGAACGACGCTTCTGTTAATAGTGGTGCTGGTGTTTGGTTTACCGACGACAAGCTCGAGCAGATCAAGAAGGCTCAGAGCGATCCTACTATGCAGAAGATGTTCAAGAACGTCAACAACCGTTGGGAGGTTTGGGACAACACTCCACTCCTGCCTATTGGCAACACCGACTGGCTCAAGGAGCAGTTTGGCAACAGCTTCTCTCAGGAGCACACTCTTAGTATGAACGGTGGCGACGACCGCATTCAGTACTATCTCTCTGCCAACTATCTCGACCGTGGCGGTCTTCTGCGTCATGGCGACGACAACACACAGCGTTATGCATTCACTGGTAAGGTGTCTGCACAGTTGGCTGATTGGTTGCGCGTAACTTACAACACACGTTTCTCACGTAGCGATTTCGAGTCGCCTAACGACCTTATCAACGGTACCGACGTGTTCTACCACAACATGTGCCGCTACTGGCCTATACTTCCTACACAGGACCCGAACGGCAACTGGTTGCCAGAGTCCTACATCGAACGTCTTGAGAACGGTGGCCGCGCCAAGAACCAGACCGACCGCTTGTCACAGCAGCTCTCGTTTGTTGCCACTCCAATTAAGGGATTGACCCTCAACGCTGAGTTGAACTACCGTATCCTTACACAGTTCAACCACCGCGAATGGCTCACCACCTACGGCTACGACTGCGACAACAACCCGTTTGTTGACTCCAACGCCACATCAAGCGTATATGAGTATTCGTTCAAGTCGAACTATTTCAACCCGAACCTCTTTGCTGAGTACAGCCGCGCATTCGGCGACCACAACATGAAGGTGATGGGCGGTTTCCAGAGCGAGTGGTTCCGTCAGCGCAACATTAGCGCACAGCAGAACGGCATCATGTCAGGTCTGCCTACACTCAACACTACAACCAACAAGCCAAGCGTAGGTGGTGCTTACAACTCATGGACCACAGCAGGTTTCTTCGGACGTATCAACTACGACTACGCCGGACGCTACCTCTTCGAGGCTAACCTCCGCTACGACGGATCGTCACGCTTCCTCCGCGAGAACCGTTGGAACTTCTTCCCTTCATTCTCTGCAGGTTGGAACATCGCTCAGGAGAAATTCTGGGAGCCGATGGCTAAGTATGTCAACACATTGAAGCTCCGCGCTTCTTGGGGTCAGCTCGGCAACCAGAACACCGACAACTGGTATCCTTTCTACCCAACAATCGGATTCTCATCACAGGGTGGCAACTGGCTCATCAACAATGCAAAACCTAACGTGGCATCACAGCCAGGACTTGTTTCGTCTACTCTCACATGGGAGAAGAGCCGCACATGGGAAGTAGGTGTCGACTGGGGAGCATTCAACAACCGCTTGACCGGATCGTTCGGCTACTATCAGCGCAAGACATTCGACATGGTAGGTCCTGCTCCTGAGTTGCCGGTAATCCTCGGTGCTAATCCTCCTAAGGTGAACAACCTCGACATGACATCTAAGGGATGGGATTTGCAGATCAGTTGGCGCGACATCATCGGTGAGGTAAGCTACGGCGCTTCATTCGTATTGAGCGACAACCAGGTGGTTATCGACAAGTATCCTAACCCGTCAAAGAACCTTGGTTCTTACTATAATGGTGCTAAGCTCGGTGATATCTGGGGCTACACAACTATCGGCATTGCCAACAGCCAGGAAGAGATGGACAAGCACCTCAAAGATGTTGACCAGAGCGCACTCGGAAGCGGCTGGACAGCTGGTGACATCATGTACAAGGACCTCGACGGCGACGGCAAGATTAATGGTGGTGAGGGCACAGCCGACAAACCTGGCGACCGCCGCATTATCGGTAACTCTACACCGCGCTACAACTTCGGTTTGAACCTCGACGCTGCTTGGAAGGGCTTCGATATCAAGGTGTTCTTCCAGGGCACACTCAAGCGCGACTACGCAGCAGGTGGTCAGGTATTCTGGGGTGCTACCGGTGGTGGTAAGTGGCAGGCTACTGGCTTCAAGTTCCATGAGGACTACTGGCGTGAGGACAACAAGAACGCATACTACCCACGTGCTAACTGGAGTGGTGGTCGCGACTTGCAGACTCAGACACGCTACTTGCAGAATGCTGCCTACGCACGTCTGAAGAACCTCACTATCGGTTACACATTGCCGAAGGAACTCACACGCAAGGTTTACATCGAGAACCTCCGCTTCTTCGTATCAGGCGAGAACCTCCTCACCATCACCAACTTCACAGAGGCTGGCGATCCGGAGCTCATAGGAGCTGGCTACGGTGGCGAGATTGGCAAGACCTATCCGTTGTCGAAGACATTCTCATGCGGTCTTAGTGTGACATTCTAATAAATCATCAACAATAGATTATAGAAAGGAAACAACTTATGAAGTTTAAATATATTCCTATGCTCTTTTTGGCAGCATCGCTCGGTTTGGCAAGTTGCGACGACTACCTCGACAAAGAGCCTGAGAGCAACGTGACTCCTGCGGCATTCTTCACAGCCGAGGCCGATCTCGCTGCTTACACAATCAATATGTATGGCGTACTTACCAGCAACAACCCGGGCAGCTATGGTATGGGTACATTTGCCTTCGACAACGCTACCGACAACCAAGCTGCCACTGGCTATTCAAGCCGTTGGGTGCCAGGCAACTGGAAAGTAGGCTCAACTGGTGGTGATTGGGACTTCTCCAGCATCCGCAACGTGAACTACTTCCTCGACCAGGTGTTGCCTAAGTTCGAGGCCAAGAGCATCACTGGCGCAGAGGCTAACGTGCGCCACTATGTAGGCGAGGCTTATTTCCTCCGTGCCTATATGTATCTTAGCAAGCTCCAGTCTATCGGCGACTGCCCTATCGTGCTCAATGCACTTCCCGACGACAAGGCCACTCTCGTAGAGGCTTCCAAGCGTCAGCCACGCCACAAGGTGGCTCAGCAGATTCTCGACGACCTCGACAAGGCTCTTGAGCTTCTCTCTACATCGGCTCCTGGTGGCAAGAACCGCATCTCACGCGATGCTGCTCTGTTGCTCCGCTCTCGCGCAGCCCTCTTCGAGGCTACATGGGAGAAGTATCACAAAGGCACTGCCTTCGTACCAGGCGGTCCGGGATGGCCAGGCAAGGCCGAGGATATCCAGGGCTTCAACATCGATGCTTCTATCAACCACTTCCTCGACGAGGCTATGAAGTCTTCAAAGGAACTTGGTGACAAGCTCGCCGACAACCTTGTGGAAAATACAGACGCTGCTGAGGGTCAGGATGCCAACTTGGCAAGCCTTAACCCTTACTACACTATGTTCTGCGATAAGGACATGAGCGGCTATAGCGAGGTTGTAATGTACCGCGCTTTCGACCGTACAAAGGCTAACGTAACCCACAACCTCCAAATGCAGCTCCAGCGCAACGGTGGTGGCACTGGTTGGACACGTGGTTTGGTCAACTCGTTCCTCATGCGCAACGGTTTGCCTATCTACGCTGCCGGCTCTGGCTATGATGCCAACTGGGAAAACCAGGGCGTTAAGGCTACTCTTCAGAACCGCGACTCTCGTATTCAGATCTTTACAAAGATGGACGGCTCGGTTGAGAACTACACAGCCGACGGTGCGAACACTGTAGATCTCGCTTGGACAGTAATGGGCAACAACGAGACTCGTATGGTTACTGGCTACGCTGTGAAGAAGGGTAAGAACTACGACGTTCAGCAGCAGCTCAATCACGACTACGGCGAGAGCGGAAGCATCGTGTTCCGTGGCACAGAGGCTCTGCTCAACTACATGGAGGCTTCTTGGTTGAAGAACAACACTATCGACGCAACAGCCGACAAGTACTGGCGTGCACTCCGCACACGTGCCAAGGTTGATCCTGACTACAACAAGACTATCGCTGCCACCAACATGAACGAGGAGGCTAAGTGGGACTTCGGCGCCTACTCACACGGACAGCTTGTTGACGCTACAACCTACAACATCCGTCGCGAGCGCCGCAACGAGTTCATCGGTGAGGCTATGCGTTGGGAAGACCTTATCCGCTGGCGTGCTTGCGACCAGGTAAATGGCTACCAAATTGAGGGTATGAAGTACTGGGGCACTGTGTACGAAGGTGCATGGCTCGATGGTACCACCAACCTCGCTATCGTAGACGTTGAAGGCGGTAAGGGCAACATCAGCTCTAAGGAGATCAGTGGCGACTACATCCGTCCGTATCAGATCTCTAAGATCAACAACGATGTGTTCGATGGCTACCACTTCACTCCTGCCCACTATCTGTCTCCTATTGCACAGAGCGTATTCCGCCAGACTGCAGAGGGTGACCAGAGCGACCTCAGCACTTCTGTGGTTTATCAGAACCCAGGTTGGCCTATGGTTGCAGGACAGGGTCCGACAGACGTGAAATAAATAAAATAATGTATTTTAGGGGGTGTCTTGATTGAGGCATTGGATATTTAATATCAAGACACTTTATTTAAGGAGAGAGACCGGCTTCCGTGATGGAAGTCGGTCTCTATAGTTATTATGGCTCCAATCAGCAGATTGTTAGCTTAGTTTTTCCGTATATGACTTTTTTTTTGTAATTTAACGCCGTGAAACTGAAAACTCTAAAAGACTGGATAGTTCAACCGGCTGTCTGTGAAACATTAGAAAACAAATAAAAATCAGCTAAACAAGAATGAGAGATATAGTAGCAAGAATACTTCTTGTGCTCCTTACGCTCATGCCACCTTCGTTGGCGACAGCCCAAATCTTCGACAATGTGAGCATTGCCGAAGCCCCTTCCGTGTGCTCTTTTGCGCAGGATGAGCAGGGTATGCTATGGTTTGGCACCGAGCACGGACTGTATTCCTACGACGGCTACCGCACAATTCCTCACAACACCAATACAGACAAAACAACGGCAAGCACACGCATACACTCCATCCTCATGCGCCACAACATGCTGTATATGGCTACAGAGCGCGGACTGCTTGTCTACGACATACGCAAGGGACGCTACGAAGAGCTTCCCGCAAAGAACGAAGGCGACATTAGGGCTGTTGCCATTTACGCCAACCGACTGTGGTTTGGCGGAGCTCAAGGACTGTTCAGCCGCAATCTGCAGTCGGGCGAGACACGCACCGAAAGCTCGTCTCTGCGCAACATCTACTCGCTGCTTGCCACTAAGCACGGACTCCTTGTGGGCACAATATCCGGACTCACACTATTCAATAACGGCAAGCTAAAGCCTATACGCATAGACGAAGGGCGACAGCCACTTGTCAACGCCCTGCTCAGCGACGGCAACAACGTATGGATAGGCACAGAGGGAGCACTATATCATTACGACTGGCAACGGTTTGTGTCTGCCTCTCCACTCATGGGCAATTCCATCAAGTCGCTCTCGCTATACGGCAATGACGTTTATGCCGGAACCGACAACGGACTGTATATATATAATAAGGTGAAAAAAGAGGCTACACATGCCTTGCACGACTCACGCTCACCCAACTCTATAGCCAACAACATCGTGTGGGCTGTGTTCACCGACCGCTGGGGCAATCTATGGGCAGGCACCGACCAAGGAGTGTCGGGCATACGTCGCCACAAGTTCTTCAGCAACACTCCGCTCAGCAACATTACACAAACGGGCGAAGGCAACTGTCTGCACCTTATCTACCGTAGTCCCGACGGCATGATGTGGCTTGGCGGCACCAACGGACTCATTGGCTATGATGCACATCACGGATTCATGCCCGACGAGAAAGGCAATGTGGCATGGTTCCGACAGACATCCACCAACCACTACATGTCGCATAACCGGGTGCGCCGAGTGTATGCCGACCGCGACGGCAACGTGATTGTATGTACCGACCACGGACTCAACATCTACAATCCACAGACAAGACAGATGCGCAACATCATCGTCAACGACCGTTCGCGACGCTATTCCACCGCATGGGCCTACGACATTGTTGACGACGGAATGGGAAGATATTGGATATGCTCATATATGGGCGGCGTGTTTGTTATAAGCAAGGAGAAACTGCTGCACGCCACAACGCCCACTGTAGTTGCCGACCAGCATCTGCTCAACGAGCTGCAAGGCTTGCACGTATGGGAACTTGCGATTGACGGTGCAGGAAACGTATGGGCACGAATGTACGACCGTGGACTCGACCGCATCAATCCACACACCATGCGAGTGGAACATATCGTGGGCAAAGACCGAATTATCAACGACATCTGCATTGACCACAAGGGCAACGTGTGGGCTGCCATGAACGGTGAGATAAAATGCTTCGGCATGAACAAAGCCAACAACCGCTCCTTCAAGATTGCCGGATTCAATGAAAACGAAACGGCTATGCTGTGCAAGGTGGAAAACGACATTTGGGCTATAATAGGGCAAGACTGCTGCATTATCTCCACAAAGGGAGTAGCCTCACGCTTTGCCCTGCCCGGCTTCCGACCATTGGCGATGTTCTACGACCGCGTGTCGGGCTACGTGTTGCTTGGCGGCAATGATGCGGTGGCAAGTGTGCCGACAAGCAAACTGGCAGCACACTCCTGCTCCAAGCCCCACTGCAACCTCTTCCTATCGGGAATTATGGTCGACAACAAGCCCTACGTACCTGAGCAGGGAGCGGCTACCTACCTCTCGGATATAACGCTCTCACATCACCAGAACAACATAACCTTCATGCTCACCGACCTGCCTATGGCAGGACTGCAACCCAACATCTATGCCTACCGGCTCAAAGGCGTCGACCACACATGGCAGTACATACACGGCGAACGCCAGGAAATAAGCTACAGCGCATTGCCTTCAGGCACATACACACTTGAGGTGCGAGTGATGAACGCACAAGGCGAAGCTAAGGACAACATTTTCGCCTACCGCGTGACAATCCTTCCGCCGTGGTATTGGTCATTATGGGCCAAGCTGTTCTATCTGCTTGTACTGATGGCATTGGCTGTATGGGCCATGAAGTTTGTTATGATGCGCCGCCGTCTGCACGAGGAGCGCGAAGCAAAAGAGCGCATAATGCAGGAATCGGCTGCTCGCTCGGCGTTCTTCGACAACCTCTCACGCCAACTCAAACAGTCGCTTGGCTCCTTGTTTGCATCCGTGCTCACAATGCTCCACGACGAGAAGAACGCCAACTATGCGCAGCGTATGGAGAAGATGCGGCGCGATGTGGTGGGCATCAACACTCTTGTGTATAAGGCTCTCGACATGCAAAATGGCAAGGACGAGGGCGAGAGGCTACGCAAATCCACAGTGGATATCGTGGATTTCTGCCGACGAACTGTCGACGATGCACGCTCTCGCCTTGGAAGGAAAAACGACATAGCTTTCCACACAGACGCGCCTACAGCTTTTGTCAACATCGACATTGTGCGCACGCAACCCGTATTGGCAGAGCTTATCGACCTTGCTGTGGAGCTAAAAACTGGCGACAATGATGTGAATATCGGCGTAGAGAAAAACGGCAACAAGGCTGCTGTGACGGTCGACATTCCTGGCATCAGCATTCCAAAGGAGGACATGCCGTTTGTCTTCAACCGCTACTACTCCATGGCTAAAACCGACGGACAGCCTTCTGTTGGCATCAACACTCTCGCAACGCTTCATGAACTTGCACAGATGCACGACGCTGAAGCCAAGGTGGAGAATATGGAAGGAATGGTGCGCGTGGCTTTCTGCATGCAGCTTCTACAGTCTGCCGAAACCACAACCGCCCTCATGTGCGACAAACATCACAGCGATGACATGCGGCAGACAGTTGTGCCATCAGCCAACGCTGATGCCGACGCACGTCTGCTGGCAAAGATTACCGATACGGTGGAAAAACACATAGCCGACTCCGACTTCAACGTCACACGCTTGCAGGAAACTCTTGGTCTCGGCTCCAAACTGCTCTACCGCAAAGTGAAGCAAATGACTGGCAAGACTCCCGTGGAGTTTATGCGCCACATACGCATGCAGCGAGCAGCCATGCTGCTGAAGGAGGGACGGTTCTCGGTGTCGGAAGTGATGTACATGGTGGGATTCTCCAACTCAAGCTATTTCTCGAAGTGTTTCCAGAAAGTCTACGGACTTACCCCTACCGAATATTCGAGAAAATCATGACGCCATATCCACAAGACATAGAGTTACCAACAGTATTAAACAAAGTTATCAACAATACACGCAACTTTATCAACAATCATAATATTATAAAACAATCAAAAAACCTAAGTTCACATGAAAAGAAACTTAATTCTTGGAGCCGCGGCTGCCGCCGGACTCCTTGTGAGCGTAGCGGCAACAGCTTCGCCTAAGGCTAAGGTGAAGAAGACCGTCGTCAAGACAGCCGTTATGGCTCAACCCGGCTTCTCGGAAGCATGGGTAGAGGATGAGACTAAGTTTGAGGACCGCAAGCTGCCGGCTCACACCACCTTCATCCCTTATTCTTCATCAAAGCTCATGATGAAGGACGAGACTTTCTTCCACGGATGGATCACACCGAAACATGCCGACTACATGTCGCTCAACGGTGAGTGGAAGTTCCGTTATTCCCCCAACAAGCACGACGGAATACCCGACGAGGCCGACTTCTATGGCGACAAGGCCGACGTTTCGTCTTGGGACAACATCCGCGTGCCTCTCAACTGGGAGATGGCAGGCTATGATGTGCCTGTATATAATAATGTGGGTTATCCATTCAAGAACAACCCTCCGTACATCACCGCCTTCGACGACAACTTCGACAAGAATCCCGTTGGATCTTACCGCCGCACCTTCTCTCTGCCAGAGGGATGGGACAGAAACCGCCGCGTATTGCTGCACTTCAACGGCGCTTGCAGCGCTATCGTAGTATGGGTCAACGGCAAGTATGTAGGCTACTCTCAAGGTGCCAACACCGATGCCGAGTTTGATGTGACGTCACTTGTACGCCGCGGCGAGAACAATGTCTCAGTACGTGTCTACCGTTGGTCTGACGGCTCTTACCTTGAGGGGCAGGACATGTGGCACCTCGCAGGTATCCACCGCGACGCTTATCTCGTGTCTACACCACAGACCTACATCTGCGACCACTACATCACATCCAAGCTCAACCCTGGCTACACATCAGGCTCGATGAACGTAGAGCTCACCATCGACAACGCCTTGAAGCAGAATACAGCCAAGATGATTGAGGTGGAACTGCTCGACCCCAACGGCAACCGCGTGGCTATGCAGAAGTCGCAGATAGCTCTCTCTGCCACAGATAACGAGAAGAAGGTGAACCTCACAATGGAAGGTCTCACCGGCTTGAAGCCTTGGTCGGCTGAGCATCCTAATCTCTACACCGTTGTTGTGCGCCAGATGAACGACGGCAACGAGGAGATGGTGTTCTCCACACGCTACGGTTTCCGCTCTGTTGAGCAGCATGGCAACCTTATCTACATCAACGGCGAGCGCGAATACTTCAAGGGTGTAAACACACAGGACATCCATCCGCTCCTTGGCCACGCTATCGACGTGCCTACAATGTTGCGCGATGTGGAACTTATGAAGCAGGCCAATGTCAACACTGTGCGCACAAGCCACTATCCACGCGACCCGAAGATGTATGCCATGTTCGACTTCTATGGCTTGTATTGCATGGACGAGGCTGATGTGGAGTGCCACAACAACCACTCGCTTAGCGACAACCCTTCATGGAAGGATGCCTATGTAGACCGTACTGCCCGCATGGTGTTGCGCGACCGCAACCATCCAAGCATCGTATTCTGGTCGCTCGGCAATGAGTCGGGTGGCGGACAGAACTTCCAGGCTACCTACGACGAGGTTAAGCGACTTCTGCCCGGACGCGACGCTTTCGTTCACTACGAAGGCTCAAGCCACGGCAAGAACTATTCCGACTTCGGCTCAGACATGTATCCTAAGATTGAGAGCGTGCTTAAGCACCGCGACGGACTCAATGGCAAGCCTTACTTCATCTGTGAGTATGCTCACGCTATGGGTCAGGCTGTAGGCAACCTTCAGGAATACTGGGACATCATCGAGGGTAGCAACGGTATAACTGGCGGCTGCATCTGGGACTGGGTCGACCAGGGCATCTACGACACACGCCGCATCAAGGCTGGCCTGCCACTTATCAATGAGAAGACTGGCTTGCACTACTATACCTCTGGCTACGACTACACCAAGATGAACAATGGCTACCGTGGTTTCCAGGGCGACTTCATGAGCAACGGCATCATCACTCCAGGACGCGAGTGGACAGCTAAGCTCACCGAGGTGAAATATGTTTACCGCAACATCGACTTCGTTGCTCTTAAGGACCACCGCCTGACATTGCGCAACAAGTATCGCTTCACCAATCTCGCCGATCTTGGTTATCTCACATACACTGTCCTTGCCGACGGACGCGAGGTTGAGCGTGGTGAATGCGTGATTCCCTCATGCGAGCCTGGCAAGTCTTGCTTCATTGACATCCCTTACACCACACAGCCTGAGGAGGGCAAGGAATATGTCATCACTCTCGGTCTACACACCAAGAATGATGCAGTTTGGGCAAAACGCGGCTACGCTCTCGTGGAGCAGCAGTTCCGTCTTGACGCCGACAAGCAGGCAAGCTGCCTGCCTGTGTCCGACCCAACATTCATCCAGCAGCCTCATGTTGCTTTGCCTGCAATCGCAGCCAAGGGTTCTCTCAAGATTAAGAACAACACTGTCAATGGCAAAGACTTCTGCATCTCGTTCGCTGCCGACGGCTCTATCGCCGAATGGCAGTATGACGGCAAGCAGATTGTAATGCCTGAGTCTGGTCCCGACTTCAATGGTTTCCGCCGTATAGCCAACGACAACATCTCGCTTGGTGCTACCGGTGGTGTGGCTGAGAACGACAACAAGGAAGAGGGCGCGCTCACTGGCAAGAAGCTTCTTGTCAAGGCACCTCACAAGGTGGGCAAGAATGTTGAGGTGGAGACTTCCGTATCTAACGGCAAGGACACTCACAACATCATCTACACCATCTATCCTAACGGCACTGTCGACATGCGCGTAGCATTCAACAACTCTAATGCCGAGACACGCCGCATTGGCATCTCTATGCAGTTTGTTCCTGGCTTGGAACAGGTGGAATACTATGCCAAGGGTCCTTGGTCCAACTATATCGACCGTCAGCGTGGCTCATTGCTCGGACGCTACACTACTACTGTAAGTGGAATGTTTGAGGAGCAGAGTGCTCCACAGACTCAGGGCGACCGTCAGGGATTGCGCGACCTCACACTCTCGGGCAATGGCTTGAAACTTCATGTTGCCGCTCAGGGTCAGGTTGCATTCTCACTCTCTCACATCGACGACAGCCAGTTCAACTACGACGTGTTCTATGGCGGCAAGCATCCTTACGACCTCACAAAGCGCGACCAGGTATTCGCTCACTTCGACTTCTGGCAGCGTGGCATAGGCAACCGCTCATGCGGTGGCGACTCTTGTCTTCCACAATACATGACTCCTACTGGCGAGCATGTAGTGACATTGAGATTCACTCCTGGAGCTGAATAATAAGACATAAAAATAAGGCGTACAACCCAAAACCTAAGATTTTGGTTGTACGCCTTTATTATTTTTCTTTATCTGAATTGATTTCTATTCTACGAATTTACTTTACCTCCTCGAATTCCACATACTCTCCCTCGTCCTTTGAGAATATCTTTCTGTTAATCTCTATGTCTGAACGCTGGTCGTAAAGTTCCTCGTTAACAAACGAACCACTGTCATTCATGTTCTGTTGCGATGAGGAAGAGTCTCCATAAGACGAGCCACGACCACCCGACGAGGCAGACGAACGTCCTGAAGCCGTCGAAGAGCCACGTGAAGCCGATGAAGCACGTCCACCTGATACTGAAGCACGTGAGCCAGAAGTCTCTGGTCTTGCCGATGTGAACGTACGTGCCACTCGTCTGACACGCAGATACAGATAGATGATGACACCAATGATAAACACAGCCACCATGATGGCGACCAGAAATATTGATTTCAGGAATAGTCCGATTATAGCCATAACACTATTGCTTTTGTTTTTCTAATGAGTGAATATATTTGTTAGCTATGTGTGTAGGACAAACACCGTGCCACAATTATTTCGTTTTGCTCTTGAGCATCAAATCGTCGAATACGGAAATGATGAAATACCAAGCTATAATCACCCAGAAGCTTTCGAGCAATCCAAGCCATACTACCATGCCTACCGAGAACACGACGAACGAATAGCGCAACTCATTGCCCTTCCATCCCCACTGCTTGAACTTGAGCGCAAACATAGGTATCTCCGACACCATAAGCCATGAGCTTACACACACCATAGCCAATATGGCGAACACCATCATCGGCGACGACTCCACGAAACTGCTCTGCGACACAAGCAGCGAGCCCCAAAACAGAGCGTTGGCAGGTGTCGGCAGTCCGATGAACGATGTAGTCTGGCGTGTGTCAAGATTAAACTTGGCAAGCCGCAATGCCGAGAAGGCAGCCATCACAAAAGCGAAGAAAGGCACATAGTCGGCCACTGGCTCTAGCACCGAGGGATATTCCATCACCGACAACTGCGAGAACACTATAGTGGCAGGTGCGACACCAAACGTCACATCATCTGCAAGCGAGTCAAGTTCCTTGCCTATCGGTGAACTGACACCCAATATGCGCGCACTCATGCCATCGAAGAAGTCGAACGCGGCACCTATGATAATCCATAGAAGAGCCATATTTGTGTCGGCACAGAAAGCGAACATGGTGGCTATACATCCCGAGATGAGATTGCCGCATGTTAGGGTGTTTGGTATGTTACGTGTGATAACATTTGACATAGTTTTGTCTTTTTAGAGTTTTGCGCCTTGCGCTCATGTATACTCACGCCCTGCGCTTGGTTTATTTATAAAAAAAAAGAACCGCGAATAGAGACTTATGATTTCGCCTATGGCGGCCACATTGTCGGGATATCAAGTATCCTATACAAAGGTAATCATAATTCTCAATTCTCGGTTCTCAATTAGCAATTAAATTAAGAAATTCTGCTAAAATAACATTTCCTTACATATTGTCCTCGCCGGCAGCCTACTTCAATTTGGCGATAACGGTCTGGTCGCCGGTAGTGGTCTGACCCATCTTTACGCAAATCTCCGTTCCAAGCGGCAGATACACGTCAACACGCGATCCGAACTTGATGAATCCAAGATGCTCGTCGATGTAGCATTCCTCGCCCTCCTTGGCATAAGTCACGATGCGTCGTGCCACCGCTCCCGCAATCTGTCGGCATAGGATGTCGGTGCCCTCAGGTGTGGTGATAATCACATCGGCGTGCTCGTTCTCCTCGCTCGCCTTGGGCAGCCACGCCTTGTGGAAGTTGCCGTTGTGATGAGCCACAAGCTTCACCTTGCCATCCACCGGAAACCAGTTGGCATGCACATTGAAAAGGCTCATGAAGATGCTCACCATGATGCGTCGCTCATGGAAATAGGTGTCCTCGTCAACTTCCTCGATTACTACAATTCTTCCGTCTGCCGGAGCCACCACAATCTTTTCGGTGTCTTCCTGCGGAAAATAGCGTATTGGGCAACGGAAAAAGTTGATTACAATACAGTACACAATACCAAACACGCCGGTGAAACACCAGAAAGGAACCTTGTTGTCGCAGAATCTCCACAGCAGCAGTGCTATGGCTGCAATAGCAATGAAGCCATATACAAGAGTGTCGGTTCCCTCACGGTGCAGACGTATTTTCTTTAGTTTTTTAATTCTCTTTATCATTGTCGATTTAGTGGGGTTAGGCCGTAATGGTTTGTTTATTATATCGCTTGTGGCGTGTCCAAACAAAAGAATGCTTATAAACAATATTGCACGGACACAGTTTATCTGTGCAAAGGTAACGTTTTTTTACGGAAAAGACAAATTTTTTAATGTTTCTTCACGGCTTAGCACAATATTATAGTATGCCTCTTATAAATTGATATATATTTCAATAACTTTCTGTATCTTTGTAGTTCAAAACCATAAAATAAGTTTTTCGCACAATGGAAGATTTCATACATCTACACGTACATACATATTATTCCATCCTCGACGGACAGTCGCCCGTGCAGAAGATTGTCGACAAGGCTGTAGCCAACGGCATGAAGGGAATGGCTATCACCGACCACGGCAACATGTTCGGTGTGAAGGAGCTGTACAACTACTGCAACAAAATCAACGGGAAGCTTAAGGCTGAGGGCAAGGAACCCTTCAAGCCCATCTTCGGCTGCGAGATGTATGTGGCCCACCGCCGCAAGTGCGACCGCGTGAAAGAGAAAGGCGACATGGGCGGCTACCACCTCATTGTGCTTGCGAAGAACTACAATGGCTACAAGAATCTCATCAAGCTCGTATCCCGCGCCTGGGTCGACGGCTACTACATGCGACCACGTACCGACCGCGAGGACCTTGAAAAATATCACGAGGACCTTATCGTGTGCTCGGCTTGCATCGCAGGCGAGGTGCCTGCCAAGATTCTCAAGGGCAATATCGAGGGAGCGCGCGAGGCTTTGGAGTGGTACAAGCGTGTGTTTGGCGACGACTACTATCTGGAGCTTCAGCGCCATGAGGTGAAAGACCCTCACCAGCGTGCCAACCGCGAGACCTTCCCCCTGCAGCAGCGTGCCAACAAGGAGCTTATCAAGCTTGCCAAGGAATATGGAGTGAAGCTTGTATGCACCAACGACTGCCACTTTGTCGACCAGGACAATGCCGAAGCCCACGACCACTTGCTATGTCTTGCCACTGGCAAGGACCTCGACGACCCCAACCGTATGCTCTATTCCAAGCAGGAGTGGTTTAAGACCCGCGAGGAGATGAACGACATCTTCTCCGACGTGCCCGAGGCTCTCAGCAATACTCTTGAGATATTAAATAAGGTGGAGTTCTATTCCATCGACCATTCGCCTATCATGCCTTTCTTCCCCATCCCGGCTGAGTTCGGCACCGAGGAGGACACCCGCAAACGCATATCTCCCGAAGAACTCTTCCGCGAGTTCACCACCGACGAGAACGGCAACGAGATTATGTCGCACGAGGAGGCTGAGAACAAAATCAAGAAACTTGGAGGTATCGACAAACTCTACCGCATCAAGTTTGAGGCCGACTATCTTGCCAAACTCGCCTACGACGGAGCCAAGGAGCTATATGGCGACCCACTGTCTGAGGAGGTGCACGAGCGCGTGAAGTTCGAGCTTCATATTATGAAGACCATGGGTTTCCCTGGCTACTTCCTCATCGTGCAGGACTTCATCAACTCTGCCCGCAAGGAGCTTGGCGTCATGGTGGGTCCGGGCCGTGGTTCTGCTGCAGGCTCGGTGGTGGCATATTGTCTTGGCATCACCAAGATCGACCCTATCAAGTACGACTTGCTGTTCGAACGTTTCCTAAACCCCGACCGTATATCTCTTCCTGATATCGATACCGACTTCGACGACGACGGACGCGGCAAGGTGTTGGAATGGGTGGAGGATAAATACGGCCACGACAAGGTGGCTCACATCATCACCTACGGCACTATGGCCACCAAGAACTCCATTAAGGACGTGGCACGTGTGGAGAAGCTGCCACTCGATGTGTCGAATCGACTGTGCAAAGCTATCCCCGACAAGCTGCCCGACGGACTAAAGATGAACCTGCCCAACGCCATCAAGTGCGTGCCCGAGCTTCGCGACGCCGAGGCAAGTGCCAATCCCCTACTTGCCAACACCATAAAATACGCCAAGATGCTTGAAGGCACAGTGCGCGGCACGGGCATTCATGCCTGCGGCACTATCATCTGTCGCGATGCCATCTCCGAATGGGTGCCTGTGTCTACAGCCGAGGACAAAAACGACCCCGGACATAAGCTTCTTGCCACACAATACGACGGACACGTCATCGAGGAGACAGGCCTCATCAAGATGGACTTCCTTGGACTCTCCACTCTCTCTATCATGAAGGAGACGGTGGAGAACATACGTCTGACCAAAGGCATTATCGTCGACCTCGACACCATACCTATCGACGACGAGCTTACATACAAGCTCTATCAGGAGGGCCGCACCATCGGCACATTCCAGTTTGAGTCGGCTGGCATGCAGAAGTATCTGCGCGAGCTTAAGCCCACCGTCTTCGAGGATCTCATCGCCATGAACGCCCTCTACCGTCCGGGACCTATGGACTACATTCCCTCGTTCATCGCCCGAAAGAACGGCAAGGAGGAAATCAAATACGACATCCCCTGCATGGAGAAGTACCTCAAGGACACCTACGGCATTACCGTCTACCAGGAGCAGGTGATGCTTCTCTCACGACAGCTTGCCAATTTCACCCGTGGCGAGTCAGACGCCTTGCGTAAGGCTATGGGTAAGAAGAAGAAGGCCATCGTAGATGCCATGAAGCCTAAGTTTATCGAGGGCGGCAAGAAGAACGGCCACGACCCCAAGGTGCTTGAGAAGATATGGGCCGACTGGGAGAAGTTCGCCTCCTACGCCTTCAACAAGTCTCACGCCACATGCTACTCATGGGTGGCCTATCAGACTGCCTATCTCAAGGCCCACTACCCTGCCGAGTTCATGGCGGGCAACATGAGCCGATGCATCAACGACATAGGCAAGATAACCAAGCTCATGTCGGAATGCCAGAACATGGGTATTCCCTGCTTGGGTCCCGACGTCAACGAGAGCCAGCGCAAATTCTCTGCCAACAAGAAGGGTGAGGTGCGCTTCGGCCTATCTGCCATCAAGGGTATGGGCGACGCGGCTGCCATCAACATCATTGCCGAGCGCGAGAAGAACGGACCATATAAGGACATTTTCGACTTCGTGCAACGCGTCAACCTTTCTGCCGTCAACCGCAAGGCTTTCGAGTCGTTGGCTCTGAGTGGAGGTTTCGACTCGTTTGGCATCAAGCGCGAAAGCTATTTCGGCACAAATGCCAAGGGCGACACCTTCATAGAGACTCTCCTTCGCTATGGCCAGGTCTACCAGACCGAGCAGTCGTCGATGCAGAACTCCCTGTTCGGCGATATGGGCGGTGTGGAGATAACCACCCCACCCATTCCCGAGACAGAACCTTGGAGCACAATGGAATTGCTCAAAAAAGAGCGCGACCTTGTGGGCATCTATCTCTCGGCTCACCCTCTCGACGACTATGCTGTGGTGCTCAATCACATGTGCAATCTCAAATGCTCGCAGGTGGGCAGGGAGATGGACAAGAAGGAACTCGCCAAGTTCGAGGAATTGTCGTTCGGTGGCATCGTCACGGCTGTATCGTCGCGCTTCACCAAGACCAACAAGCCTTTCGGCATTGTCACAATAGAAGACTTCGACGGTTCGGGCGAACTCGCTCTCTTCGGCGAGGAATGGACAAAATGGCAGAGCATGCTCCAGGAGGAATATCCCGTCTACATCACGGCCCGCTGCCAGCAGCGTTTCCGCAACAATCTCGATGCCTACGACCTGGTGATAAAGAAGATTGAGTTCCTCACCGATGTCAAGGACAAGTCGATAGACAAGTTCACCATCTACATCGACTCCACCATGTTCAAGGAAGCAGCCATGACCGACCTTGAGACAATGCTACGCAGTTGCCAGGGCCACGTGCCTCTCTACTTCAATATCCACGACACCGAGCATAACACTAATATAGAAATGTACAGTCGCAACATTGCAGTGGACGTGAACAAGAAGCTGCTCAGCTTCCTCGACGAGATGAACGCTCAGACTGACGAGCAGCAGAGCGTGCGATATGCCATCAACTAACAACTGCCATATAGTTTGGCACAAACTTTGATATTAATTATTCATTAACAAACCCAATAAAAAAAACAAGAAAAATGGAAGTAAAAATCACAACCGAGAACATTGAGGAGTACAAGAATGGCTCATTGCCATTAGTAGTTGACCTTTGGGCTACATGGTGCGGTCCTTGCCGCATGATTGCTCCTATCGTGTCTAAGCTTGCCGAGGAGTACGATGGCAAGATTGTTGTAGGCAAGTGCGACGTAGAGGAGAACGACGACGTTGCTGCCGAGTACCGCGTACGCAACATCCCTACAATCCTCTTCTTCAAGGGTGGCGAACTCGTAGGCAAGCACGTAGGTGCCATCACCGAGGGCGACCTCAAGGCTAAGTTCGACGAACTGCTGTAATCCATCAATCTTCACACTCCTAAAACAATAAGGGTGTGGCAAAAGGGCATTATCATACAACAACCCTTTTGCTACACCCTTTTTTCTTTCTCTTTTGTTTGTCCTTTTCCAAATAATTTCATACATAACTCAGGATGGAAAGACAACCAAGGAGCGTCAAATGTCTGATGGAACCACACGAAAGGTTATGGTGAAATAACGATAGCATTTTCATTGTAAAAAGGTAATGAGCATACAGGATATTTCTTGTATGCTCATTATTATAATTATATCTTATAAATCATTATAAAGTGACGTTATAGTACCAATTGAGTTACACTGCAGTACCAGTCAACTGAAACTCCAGTACCAACCGTATAAAACTCCAGTACCAGTTATACTACACTGAAGTGATACTGAAGATTAACGCTTTTGGCTTACTATTTTATGGCACACAGAAACAGAGACTTTGGTTATTGCCACACATGGTATTATCAAGAAGTCGCAAAAGACACAACCAAAAGAATTTACAAAGGCAGAAGAGATTAGAAAGAAAATTCTGAAACTGCTCGGCATTGACCGCATGGTGACTGTTATTGACAACAAGACTCGTGAACCCGTACAGAAACCGATCTGCGATATTGCGACAAGCCACACTGCAAGAAAGACGTTCATCGGCAACCTGTACAAGAAGGTAAAAAATCCAAATCTTGTTGCATCTCTTTCGGGACACACAGATGGCAGTCGAGCCTTTGCACGTTACAGATAAATCGACAACGAGATGAAACGCGAACTAGTGAAATTGATAGACTGACCTATTGCGAGTTTGCCAAAATTGCGTTTCATAAATGGATATTCAATAAAAACGTTGGCGTTTAGAAGAAAATACTATACCTTTGCAGACAAACAAGAACCAAAAATATAATAAAAAGGTTTCAAAAATATGGTACAGACATCAAGCCAAAGCACTGTAAATAAGATAGAAATGAGGCTTAGAGGAAAAGGACGTGGTTCTATAGTCTTCCAACAAGACTATGCAGACTGCGGAACACCATCAGCCGTGAAGTCAACATTCCATCGGATGTACACCGACGGAATGTTGGTGCGGCTGGCTCATGGTATCTATTATTACCCCAAAGAGGACAAGGAATATGGGCTTGGCATCATCTATCCGTCTGTTGAAGACATTGCCCAGGCTATAGCCAAGCGAGACAAGGCGAAGATTGTACCGATGGGAGCATATGCTTTGAATCGTCTCGGATTGTCCACGCAGATGCCCATGAATGTCGTATTCCTGACCAACGGCGCACCACGTAGGATAAAGATCGGAAACGGACGCGGCATATTGTTTAAGCATTCTTCTTCGGGCAAGAACTTTGCCTATAAATCAGAGCTGATGATGCTTATTGTAACAGCTATGCGCACCATAGGCGAAGAGAAGATAACCGAGGAGGAACGCAACATGCTTGTCGAACACACAAGGAATGTAAACGACAACGATTTCAACCATGATATAAAACTTGCCCCTGCATGGGTGCGCAAAATACTAATTGCACGATGAAATTCATAGACATACCAGAAGATAGACAACGTGAAGCTATCAATACCGTGGCGTTGCAGACCGGATTGCCGCCGTCAAGTATCGAAAAGGACTGGTGGGTAACGCAGGTGTTGAAAGCCCTTCATACTTTGCCATATGCAGAACATATTGCTTTCAAAGGAGGTACAAGTCTCAGCAAATGCTGGAACTTGATTGCCAGATTCTCCGAAGACGTGGATATTGCACTCAGCAGAGAATTTCTTGGCTTTAGCGGTGAATTGTCGAAGACTCAAATCAGTGACAGACTACGTCGCGCCGCCTGTTCTTTTGTAAGAGAGAAGATGCAG
>DAVZIG010000002.1:0-40752 GCA_052273435.1 Prevotella sp. | reverse complement strand
AATCAGTGACAGACTACGTCGCGCCGCCTGTTCTTTTGTAAGAGAGAAGATGCAGCATGATGTAAGGAAAGCTTTAGTGGATTTGGGTATACGGGCAGATGCCTTTTCTGTGGATGTTGTAATTACACCAGTTACGACAACTGATCCAGAGGTGATAACTATAACTTATCATAGTTTGTATGAAGTATCACCATATATAAAGAATACGGTAAAGATAGAAATTAGCGGCAGGTCAATGATGGAGCCGATTGAGAAAAAGGCTATAAACGCTGCTATTGACACCCATTTCAGCAAAGCTCCATTTGCAGAAAAGCCATTTGAGGTGAACGCTGTCATCCCCGAGCGTACTTTCCTTGAAAAGGTTTTCCTGCTGCATGAAGAGTTCAGGAAGAACGAGGTCAGAGTGGAGCGTATGTCTCGCCATATATATGATTTGGCAATGATGATGGATTCTGAAAACAAAATTGCTGACCGTGCAATCCACAACGAAGCCCTGTATAAGGCGGTACTTGAACATCGCAGAAAGTTCATCGGACTTAAGGGCTTCAACTATGATGAGCTATATCCTGCCACATTATGTATCGTGCCCAACGATGATATTGCAAGGCTATGGCAAAATGACTACAAGTTCATGTGCGAGCACATGATTTTCGGACAGGTGCCTTCTTTTGAGGAACTGATAAGCAAGTTGTCAACGCTCAACGACAGAATTAGACAGTTAAATTACCGAAAGGCATGAACATAAACTTCCTTTCTATGATTATTGCATATTATCGCAGCATATTTCGTTTCTGACAATCTGCTACCATTTACAATCCTTAGTCAAACGCAGAACAGCATTTGGCTAAGGATTTTTGATATTGTCACGTTAATTCCATTAACAAACCCCTTTGTCAAAACTTACTTGCATTTGTCGACCACATGTCATGTAGCGCCGATACCTATGTCTCACTCAGCGGCTCAAACTGATGTGCCGACCAGCTTACGAATTGGGATGGCACACAGAAGGTCGGCTTGGGAACACCTGCCAAGAGAAAGACGCAAAAGCGTTGACCGTACACATAATGTATATCACACAAAAGCACAGTTTCAACAAGTCCAATTTTGGGTAACTCCTCATCAATTTCCACTAATTCCCCAGTTAACAATAAGATTTTTTAAGATTTATTCTTTATTCTGATTAAAAACACCTATATTTGCACTCGGACTATCATGTCTCAACTGAATATCAGCCCAAGACGAGTTCTTGTAGAAGATATAATGAGACAGCTCACGCCGTGTGGAGCATGGTGAAATCGGAAGAAAGATCTATGCGAAGCGGGCTTGGGTGGGACGATAATCCAAGACATATTGAAGGCGTTTACTCGACGCTCTGTTTAAGACAGTCTGTAATCTAGCAAATTAACAGTTAATTGTTGTCTTGAACGTAGCAACGGTAGATGTCCAGGGGTGTGATTACATCAATCCCGTGGAGACCTTGTAAGCATATATTGTACCCGTAGGGGGCAGTGTGTCTGTTTACTGAGGTCTCTTAACGGAGGCGTATATCATATCGGCGTGGGCTCTAACGTTGTCTGTTCAACAACAATAGGCAATTGCTAGAGCCTCAGACTGTGGGACGGACGACGGGACGACTCACGCTTTCTTTTTGTGTCTGCGTATCAAGTCAAGTCTTTGATAAGATACCATCACGATATGGAAAAATATAGCGCCACGTCAGATGTAAAATGCATAGTAGGAGCCGACCGGTCTCCTCTAAGCGCTGGACTTACCTCCAACGCCCTCCCCGAAGTTCGAAAGCCTATCAAATCTACGAACTCACAAACAGGGGTGTCCACCAATAATGTCTTGTCGAAAACATCAGCATACACTAATAAAGACACACCCCATTGGTACGCTCTCCGTACCACATACGGCAGAGAAAAGAAAGCATACGACTATCTTCTGAGCAAAGGCGTAGAAGCATTTTACCCTATATTGAAAAGCGTCAAACTTGTTGGCAGCAAACGTATCACCGTAGAAGAATCGCGCATTCCTAACATTTTCTTTGCGTATGGCACAGAAGAAGAACTTAAATCTTTTGTTTACGACAACATAAACCTCCCCTACCTCCGCTTTTATTATCGACATTCTCACGTTGGCAACAAGATTGTCAAGGCACCATTGGTCGTACCAGAAAACCAAATAAACAGCCTAAAGATAATTTGTGCTGCTGATTCTGATGATATAATTGCTTCAACAGAAGAAGTGGAGAAATTCAAGACGGGTCAAAAGGTACGGATAACTGAAGGTAAATTCGCAGGCGTGACAGGCATAGTAGCCCGCTACCAAAGCCAACAACGTGTAGGCATTGTTATCGACGGACTTCTCACCATTTGCACCGCCTACGTCCCCAGCGCGTTTATTAAGATAATAATATAAAACTATAGAATATGAATAGTAAAATTTTAAATTTTATAACTGGAGTAATATGTCTTTTTAGTGTTAGTGTGTTGTATTCATGCAAAAACACTACTCCTACTCCGGGGGATACAAGGTATATTAAAGATTTTCATGTGGTAAATTTTCTTCATTCTGCAAATATGCTTGAAGAAGGTAAATTAGCGTTGTATGTTGATTATTCCACTTGTATCGCCGAAGGCATGAAAACCTCTGCCCTTTATGTAAAGCTAGTTCCGTCTTTTGTAGAAGCTACAAAAACCTTTTATTCAATAAAAGGAGATTCTATAAAGCAAGAAATTCCAGCAGATACATATAATCGCCTTCTGAATATACACGAAGTTAATTATGCGGATTTAAAATCTGCAGCAGAACAAATTGCAAAGGGCAATACAGAAGCTGCACTTTTGACTGATGGCGAATACTATAATCCCACAATAGCTGGCGCCAATCCTAATAATCCATATTTGGCAGACGCTTTTAAAACATGGATGAAAAAAGGGCACGATATCTTTATTATCTCTGAGCCTTATATAGAGACCAATAACGGTCTACAATATAATAAGAAGCGTTTCTATTTTCTTTTCACAGATACAAGGTTGAAGAATAACATATATGATCGTATCACTCAAACGGCATCTTTAGAACAATTTCCAAATGTTCAGATTTTTCATCTCTCAGCAGACCATCCTAACATTATGGCTGAAGGAAACTCTTCTCAGACAAATGATTTGCTTGCTGCAAACATTGAGCCTTATGGTGTTTTTGAGATACAAGATTGGACCTTGGATTGGAAACAAATAGAAAATTATATCATGGGCGCAGTTGATGAACAAACGGGCAATCCACTTCCTAATGGTGATTTCATTATCAAGGGCTTAAAGGTAGATAGGAACTCGTTCGGTGGCTACAAGATTAAAGACATCGATGTAAAAGTATATGACATGAATATGGCATATATGGACTATTATATGCGAAAAGAGTCTGGAGAAAAAGTAGGTGCTCTTGGTGAAGAACTTCCAGAGTGCCCAAACTTTCTTGTGGTTGATCATAAGGAATTTGAACGACACGGAATGATAAATCTCTATTTTGATGTCATGAATTACAATAATACTTTCCTTATTGGAAAGCCAAACAATTATTTCAAAATAGATTTCTTTATCACTAAAACTGAAAACGTATTTTCAAAGTATTCTTCCATGTTTACTTTTGATCTTCTTGGTCACCCTGGTGTTACCAACAGTTCTGTAGTGACAAGCGTTGAACAATGTCTCGTTGATAAAGATTTAGAGAATCAAATGAAACACTCCCCTTTCTATACAATTTATGTTAAAAGCAATAAATATTAAAAAATATAGAACATATGAGAATAACAACTCTTCCCGCTCTTCAGTCTTTACAGGACGAGACTATGGTTTATGCTGCGATTGTAGGCGCAGTAGCTTTAGGTCTTTCATTTTTAGTTGCATCATTGATTGCCTATAAAGGTGGCAATGATCGTTCTTACATTACCCGTAGAATTTGGTATGTAATTATAGGTCTTGCTGCAGTTGTATTTTTCTATATATACAACGATCTCTTTGTTAAGCCCAATATTACAAATGTAGGTTGGCAGAGTATGTTCTCTGATACGAATGTCAGAAGTATCTTTATTAACTTGGGCGTATATCTTGTTGGTGGTATAATTCTCATGTTTACCTTCAGACACAAGAAATTCGGTTCCATTCTTGGTAAAGAAAAGAATGCATAACACAATCTAATAATCACGCGAATATGGCAAAACAGTATTTCGTAATGGGTATCGGTGGTACCGGCATGCGTTGCATTGAGTCCTTGATTCATCTTTGTGCAATGGGCATGTTTGACGATACTGAGATACACCTTTTAGCTCTTGACACCGATAAGAACAATGGTAATTTTTCTCGATTGAAAGAGGTTAAAGAAGCCTATGTTAATGCTAAAAATCTGGATAAGGCTAATCGCACTTCATTGACAGATACCTTTTTTTCTGCTGATATAAAATATTATGAGTTCAGCCCTAACTACGAAAAAAAGAGTACCTTCAATGATGTTTTTAACTATGGTAATACCAAGTATAATAATCCCGAGGAAGCAGACTTGGCAGATTTAGTTCTTACAGATAATGTAGAGAACTTCAATTTGCGTCATGGCTATCGAGCACAAACTCATCTTGGTTCAATGATGATGTATCATTCAATTATTGAGGCGGCTCGTTCACGTATGGATAATGAACTGAAGCAGTTCCTTCAAGTTCTTATTCAAGCCTGCAATGGTGGTAGCGATCCAAAAGTCTTTATTTTAGGCTCTGTATTTGGAGGAACTGGAGCTTCTTCTATCCCTATTATACCTCAGGCTATTTCTGAGGCAGCAAGTATTATGAGTAATGGAGCAGCCAACATTTTAGGTCGAGCATACTTTGCATCAACACTCTTGACTGCATATTTCAGTTTCAAGGCTCCTTCTGCAGAAGAATTGAAAGACCAAAAGGTTATAGCTACCAGTGACAAATTTGCATTGAATTCACAGGTTGCAATGATGTTCTATGATGATGATACAACTGTCAAGAATACGTATCAGCGTTTCTATATGATGGGAACAGACGGACAGGGTTGGGATCCTATGGTACGTGAAAAAGACAAGATAACCAAGACCATTACGGGTGGTGGTGAACAAAAGAATGATTCGCACTACATAGAACTCCTTGCAGCAAGTGCTGCTCTTGACTTCTTTAATTGTGACATAGCTCATTTGAAGGAGAATAAGAGCGCCGGTGAAACGGACTATGTATATCGTGCAGTTGATGGATCTGGCAAGTTTGAATTCAAAGACTTTGTTGGCAACAAGGATAACTATGACAAAGACTTTGCAAAGAAATTTGGCATGCTTATAGCATTCTCTTTCCTATGCAACGATCCTGATATAGACTTTGTCGAGAGTGTTCGTAGCAATAAGCAGAAGGAAATTACCGGATTCGACGGAATGGATGTAAATCAGGTTGAGTACTTGAAGAAATATTTTAGTCTCTTCAATGTTCGTAAGGTAAATGACGAATTTGCAGAAGGATGGATTCGTCAGATTCATCGTTCTGCTGGTGGTGGTGATAATTTCCTTTTCAACCCTAAGTTGTTTGCATTCCATACAATGAAGGAATTGCACAAATACGATTGGAACAAGAACTTGTATAGGAATGAAGGCATTGGTAAGGATTGGACTTTCTCTGTTGGTTTCTTTGGCTCCAAATTCAATTCTTTTAAGGAAGAATTTATAAAAACACTACATAACGGAACCCCGACAACGATTACAAATACTGGAGAGCGTTTCTATAAACTCGTTTATGACACGCTTTGCAACATCTATAACATAAACTAATTTGATACGCTATGTCTAAAGCTTTATTGATAAAGAGCTATACAACTCTTACAACCGGCACACAGGGTAATTGGAATGACCTGAACATGGCGTCTTCCTATATCCAGGGAATCCAAACAGGAAAAATTCTTGAAGATGTAAGTGCAGACAAAATTGCTGCTCTAATTTCAGGTGTACCTACACCATGGGCACGAGCAAAGCTTTTTAAGTTTGCGCTTGGAACTTTAGCAAACCCTGATCCTGCAATTTCAAATTCAGGTCTTACCCAGTTCTATGAGATGCTTCACGGAGAGTGGAGAGGTCTCTTGGCTTTGATGGCTTTGTACTCAGACCGCATTCGCATTTCTAAACCTGTAGTCATGAACGCAAAGGGAGGTGACTATGAAATTGCTTCTGCATTCGGCCGTATGCTTTTCAACGACAAGGATATTTGGAGCAATCAGGATGTTCTTTCTAAAGATCCTGATGCACAGCCATACATTCATCTGTTGTATTATAAGGACCAACTTATTGGTGGAACATCACCACTGACCGGTGTTTTTACAGGCGTGAATTATTCAAACCTAAATGGTATGAATGATATTAGCTGGTATAGAAATGGAAAGTTGGAGGATCCAATGCCATATCTCTCACCAGATCAGTTACAAAAGCTCTATCTGTTTGTCAAGAATATGAATGGCAACCTTGATGCTTTCGAGAACAAGGTTAACCTATTCCGTCAGGATGAGCAGCGAGTAAATATTGATGGTTTCAAGAGCATGAGCCGTGATTGGGAATCTGAAATTCTCCAGAAGGCTCATGGAAATCTGCGCAATATGGGTCCCATCCCAACTTATGGTGCTTTGTCTTGTCCATTCAATGTGTTGTTCCGTAGCGATGTTCCTGTATACATGAAGCCAGACTTTACATTTACATATGTTAGAGGGACAGACTATCAGAAGATTGGCGACATTCAGAATCTTCTCAGTTCTGACAGTTATGTACTTGGTTGGGCAGAGGATGCGGAACAACGCCAGAAGCGTTCTGAAGCACCTGTTTATTATTTACAGGTAAAGGATCTACATTCTGGTTCTACGTGCTATTTCACTATACCTCTTTCAGAGATGGGTATAGACATTTTCAAGAATCGCTTTGCAGAATTGCTAGATTACAATGCAGGAGGTAATAGCCATATTACAGCTTCAATTAGTGATAATGGTGATATGCTTTCTGTTTCTATGGTTGTAGAGATTGACGGTGAGAGCGTAACACTTAACACCCGTGAGTACCAGATTGAATGGATGGAAGATATGGGACGCGTTATCATGTGGCCAAACTTTGTATCAGACCGATGGAATAAGTATTATATGTATACAGAGTTCACTGCTGATGCTAAGAACGGGTTCCTGCCTATTTTCAAGTTCGAAGGAAATATCATCCGTGATGGTAATGAAAAATTCTTTACTCCACAATATGAGGCAGCACCAAATGAAGAACTTGGGGTACACATCAAACCTTTGATTACCTATCCTGCAGGTCAGGTTGAAGACCTTCCAAAGTACAACATTATTGCAGCAGATAAGCCATTTGAAGGTCTATTAGCCACTGTGCAAAAGGGTGGTCACGATGAGCGTGCTGGTTATCTGATGCTTCGTCATAGCATTATAAAGGATCTGTCTTCTATCGACATGAAGAGTACTGCTGTAGTTGGAATCGATTTTGGTAGTAACAATACTTGTGTTTATTATAATGCAGATGATCGAGGCGCTATGCCAGTTCAATTTGAGAATAATCGTGCTGTCCTTGTCGGCAATGAGAATGATAACAAGAAGGCCAATGCTGGTAATGATGAACTATTATTCTTCACTAACTACCCTGCAGAGAATGGACAATTGAAATCATGGTTGCATGAGCATGATTCACGATACAACTGCTACAACCAATCTGAGGAAGTTGCTGGAGGTGTTCCTGTAAACCGTCCAAATGTTGTGGTTCGTGAGATGGATGAATTTGAAATAAAGACTCAAGCTGGTACACTTCATTATAACATGAAGTGGTTGGACAACGAGAAGGGGCTTGAGAAGAAGCGTGCATACTTAAAGTCTATTTGGCTCCAGACATGCGCATTCCTTTACAAAAATAAGATTCGTCCCGAAGAAATCAGTTGGAGCCATCCTGGTTCTATGATGGAATCAGATGTAAATGACTATGACAAGATTTTCAACGATTTGCAAAAGATCTATCCAATCACAACAGGTAGAAAGCCAGAGATCAATGAGAGCTATCCTACAGAGGCAGAAGCAGTATGTAGCTTTGCTCTCTCGCAAGATTTCGGTCTAGCTGGCAATAACATGTTCCTTGGTATTGACGTAGGTGGTAGCACGAGCGATATCCTGCTTCTTGGAAAGGATCCTAACAATGGAAACAAGGCAACATTGTTCCGTGAAAGTTCTGTCCGTCTTGCAGCAGGTGTTTTCTTCGATGCTGTCATTAAGTCCGAAACATTCCGTCAAGCATTGGTAAACTTCCACGAAAGTAACCAGCGTGCGGTTTATGTATCCAACATCCGCGATGTCTTGACAGAAGCCAACAAGGCTCCTTACTACTTGAATAATATCTTTGATCAGTTGAAGACCCTTGAAGATTACGAGAATTTCTATGATACAATCAACCGTGATGCAAAATTCGTATTCACAATTCCTGCTTATGTAACTGGTCTACTCTTATACTATTCTGGTATGTTGATTGGTAAGACGATTAAAGATAATAACTTAGACAACATCGACCGAATTGACATTCTTTCATTTGGTAAGGGTGGCCGTATTTTCCACTGGCTCCGCAATTCAGCAGGAAACCGTGCAACTCGAGAGTATTATTCAACCTGCCTCAATACCGGTGTTCATTGCGTAACAAATGTTGAGTTAACTGTTAAGTATCGTGATGAAATTGAAGTTGACAATAAAGCAGAAGTTGCTAAAGGGCTGTGTGATCCTAAAGATGTTGTCAAGAAACAGAAGGCTGAAGACCGTGACATATGCGGCGAAATAGGAGTTAAGTATCTTATTCCTGAAGGTAGCATGAAGAGTTTGTCAGTTGAGGATGAACTTACCGGCGACTATTTCTCTGACGATATGGGCAACTTCGATTTCTCAGGAATAACCAACTTTGAGGCATTCATGGATATCTTTATCGAGTTTGTTAGCCAGAAGACAAAGCTTTATGCTAAGGCTGACAGCGAATTGCGTGATGACTTGTCTGATCTTCCAAGCAAGATAGCAAGCTTCATTTGCAACAATGATAGAGAATATAAGAAAGCTAAGGATAAAGCAAAGTCAGGAGAAGGTTTCCATTATCATCAGCCAATCATCATCGCAGAAGGAATCTGCTTCCTTAGCACCTTGATTAGAAAAGCTTTTAACCAGTAATAAGTTGGAAGAAATCCCAATAATATGAAGTCATTAGCTCTATACATAGACAAGTGGTATATTGTCGGTGCTATAAACACCGACGGTATCACTCGTCTTGTAAATCTACCTAACCGCGAGGATCGCATTTGGCTCTATTTCTATGAAGATGTTGCCAATGATGAAATTTCCTATGGCAAGGGCTTCCAGAGTAAGTTTCGTAACAACGAACCTCACTATTATGGTGATGTATTCTCTTTGATTACTCAGTCTTCGGCTCAATATACCATGTTTAAACGTTCCCAACCAATGAAGGGAATATTTAAGTCATCAAAGATTTTTGATGATTTACGTAAGGATATGGACGAAGATGGGGATATAACCACCTACATATCATTCTCGAAAGACATTTCTTTGGCTTCACGTCTTCTCTTTATTGAGGAGTTGAAAGAGGAAAGATTTGTTGTACAGGAGAGTGTTGCGCGCATTTGCCATCTGGCTTTGGAATATGCTGCAAAAAAAAACAACTATACAGAAGATGGATATTACCTTGTTCTAAATGCTTGTAATGAAAATCTTCACTATGCACTCTATCAGAAAACAGATGATCTATTCAATAGGGAGAAGGAAGATGTTCTTGAAGGTCTTGGAACCGATGTTAGAAGCCGTGCTTTGATAGAAAATGTAGTTGATAATATTAATGAAAGAGAGTACTTGCTGAAAACAAAGGAAGAACGAGAGTCTGAATATCTGAGAATGAATCAATTTGTAGATGATTGGCTTGTTAAGTTAGCGTCTGCAAGAAGTTATATTCCAGTTCAGCTCACAAACGTAACTTTCTCTCGTGACCCTTTTAAGAATTATCCAGTTCAAGTCAAGAAATCTAAGATTGATGAAAGAACAGATAAGATTGTCAAGGACATCATCAACGTAATTGTTCGCTTTGTTAAGGATGCAGATGTAAGCCATGAACAGATTAAAGGAATATTGTTCTTGGGTAATACATTTACCAACATTCAGTTTAAGAAGGAATTGCGTAGCTACTATAATCTTGATGATTGCAAGATGGTAAGTTACAAGGATTCAGACTTGTCATCATTGGTAAGTGCTTACACTTTCATAGATTGTAGTCAGTTCTCTGCAGCACAAAATGTGATGAGAGGTAATGCGGAAGCGGAACTTCGTCGTATCAAAATTGCGGAGGAGGAAGCTGCTGCCATGAAACGCGCTAAGGAAGAAGCTGACGCAAAGGCTGCAATCGAAAAAGAAGCAACAGAAGCAGAACGTAAGTTTAAGGATGCCATGGACATGGGATATGATTCAGAACGCGAGCATGACTATGACAAAATGGAGGAGTTCTTTAATATTGCTCTTACCTTGCGTCCTGATAATGAAGAGGCAAAGCAAAAACACGAAGAGGCACTACGTAAGAAAGCAGAATTGTCAGTTCAGCAGAATCATTACAAAGAGAAGATTCAACAAGCAAAGGCCGCATACGATGAGAACGATTACGAAGCTGCAAAATTCAAAGCAGAGGAAGCTCTAAGTTTTATGTCGGACTCAAAAGAGGCATTACGTATTAAAGAGGACTCAATTCGTCGAATTAAGAGTCAGAAAGAACTTGAAAGATACCTTAATCGTGCCGATTTGTTTATTGCACAAAAAGCATACTCAGAGGCTATTCAAGAACTCCAGAAGGCTAAACTTCTCGATGTTGATTATAAGGATATTATTGAGCGCGAGGCTCGAATCAAGAAAGAACAGCAAGCTACTAATAGTAGAGTAGAAGAACTCTCCAACCTCCTTAATTCTGCATTGAATGAAGGTAGATTTGATGATGCTATAACTACATGCAATGAACTCATCGAAGTCGATTTTACCAACTCACGAAAGTGGAGTGCTCGTATTTCAGATATTAACATCAAGAAGGAGCGTGCGGTGGAGGACCGGAAGCGTTGGGAAAAACTTGTTAGAGATATTGATTCTGCACAATGGGAAGAGGACTGGAGTCGCATTATCACTCTTTGCAAAGAAGCACTTAATATAAAGGACAATCCTGATATTCGCACCAAGTTAGAGAAAGCAGAAGCTAAGTTTAAGACTGAAAATGAACTTAAAATGCTAGATCAAACAATTGCTGAGATAAAAGATTTGATTCTTGGCTCACACTTTGCTGATGCAAGGGACAAATTAGCAGGACTTCGTCGTATGAACCTTGATTCTTCTCGTGAAGCAAAAGTACGAGACCTTAATAGCTTAATCTTTGAGAAAGAGGATGAAGCAGAAAGTGCTCGTCGTGCGAGAAAACAACAGAATAAGCCTCAGCCTAAATCTACGAACGATTCTTTGGATTTTAACTTTGGAAAACCAAACTCAAAGTCTAGCCAACCAAAGACTACTCCAAAGTCTCCCAAAATAACATCGGATGATGATTTTTTTTATTCCGTAGAAAGTAAAAGTAAGTCACAACAGAAAAGAAGTGTTTCAAAACCAACGGATAAGATAACGAACGACGATTTTAATTTTTAATACAACAAACAATGGAAGGCGTACTATTAAAAACGCAAGGTACATTATTAATGTATAACTTATAAATTTTATTATCATGGCAGTAACATTAAAAAAGAAAATTACCCTTAAACGTAAGGGTGAGGCTGCTGACTTCACATTCAGTGGCAAGTTGAAGGTAAAACTCTTCTGGAGTTCTCCGACCGATCTTGATCTTTGCTTGTTCTTCAAGAAGAAGAATGGCGAAGTTGGTGGTATCTTCTCTAACGAGTACCGTGGTCGCAAGAGCGATCTTGGCAATCTTAACGAATTCCCATTCATGCTTCATATGGGCGACAACAAGGAGCCTTCTGAAGGTGAGGAAGAGACAGAACAGATCAATGTTGCCAACCTCAACGAGATCGATGAAGCCTATGTATGCATTGTGAACTACGATGCTGCAGTAGAAGAAGAGGATGTAACTTATGCAGAAGAAGGTGGCCGTGTCGAGCTTCAGAGCGATTCTGGAGACTATCTCGAGGTTATTGCAGACTCCACTGACCATGGTCCAATCTACTGTGTTTGCACAATCAAGAATAACGATGGCGTAAATTCTCTCAAGAAGAGTGGAGGTGATGAGGATCATCCTGAAGTTATGGATCTCAGTACTGCATTCGAGAAGATTCCAGGTTTCGAACTGATCTGTAATTCGTAATTATGGTGTCAATTAAACATAAGGTAACATTGAAGACTAAGGTAGCTCAGGAGGAAACTCCTGAAGCTATCGAAAGTCCTAAAGTTACTTTGAAGAGAAAACAGCCCGAAGCACCTGTAGTTGCTGAGCCAAAGCCAGTTCCTGCTCCTACTCAGCCAACAACTGAACCAAAGCAAGAGCCAAAACCTGTATCTCAGACTCCTCAACCGGAGAAAAAGTCAAATACAGGAAAGATGATTGGTGGTCTCGTTGCAGCTGCTATTATTGCTGGCATCTTCTTATTTATCAATAATAAGGAGAGTGAAGGCGGCAATGATAACACTCAAACTGAGGCTATTGCTCAGAATACAGATAATAAGGAAGAGGGTAATGACGCTCTTGCTGCAGAAACTTCTAATAAAAAAGCTTCTGCCGAGAACAAAGGTGTACCTGCAAACAGTTCAGAAGCGCCTGTTGCTGAAAATACAGACAAATCTCCTGCAAGTACAACTTCTTCAGCTAACCCTGCTAAGGCAAATGACAGCCAAGTTGCAGAACAACCTGCAAAGCGTAATCCTGCAACTATTGCAGAACCTGCTAAGCCTGCACAATCTAAGCCAACGGCTACTCAGACTACAAAGCCATTTTCAGCAACATCAGCTCCTGTAAGTGGTGATGTTGAGGAAAATGCTCGACGTGTTATTCGTGGCGATTTTGGCAATGGTCAGGAGCGTAAGGATAAGTTGGGCTCTTCATACTCTGAGATTCAGGGCAAGGTTAATGAAATGTATCGTCAGGGGCTTGTACATTAACCAAGATCTCAAGGAACAGAAAAATGTCTTAGAAGGGGTGTTACTCATTATGAAAGTAATGCCCCTTTAATAAAACCATATTAGGCAATGAATATTCGTATCACAATAATGGCATTAGGGCTTCTTACTTTTACCTCTTGCCATCATAGGGAAAGTAAAGAGAATTCTGTAGTAGAACCCACGCAAGCCCAGCAAAAGCTACTTGATGCAGGTTGGACAAAAGAAACACCTGATGAAGATATGAGTGAGGATTATGGTGTCAAACCTATTTATGGTATCCAAGACAACTATTTTGATATCGTCATGGGAAGCGGATGTAATGTGGCTGTAAAAATCATGGAATTAGACACTGACAAATGCATCCGTTACGTCTATGTTATGGAAAATACAACTGCAACTATTCAAGAAATACCGCAGGGAGTCTACTATTTAAAACTTGCTTATGGATATGATTGGATGGAAAAGGAAACGATTAATGGTAAACAAGGAAAGTTTACACGTAATGTGTTGTATGAACGGAGTCAAGATACTTTTGACTTTGGAACAAAGAATTCTAGAGAAGAGATAAACTATCGTCTAGATATCAATGTCGTTGATAGTAAGTTGGAGAATAATTTCCATGCGATTCCTATCGATGAAAAAGAATTTATGAAATAAAATGAAAGTAATATAACTATGATTCTGTACATAATTCTTGCACTCATACTTTGGTTTGTCGTACCTTTGTTTATAGAAGGACATATAAGGAAGAAAACTGATAGAAAAGCTTGGTCAATGCTATCTCGTATTGTTGCTATAGCATTGATTTTATTGGCTATATATAGATCTATAATTTTATAACAACTCAGAAAAATTAATTGTTGTTAGAATCTTTGAAAACTCGGTAAATACGGGCAGAATCATATTGGTGATGTGCGTTTTATGATTGGACTCATTAAAAAGTACTATTATAAAGTTTGGGTTATATGAGAAATAGAACTCTATTTTTAATTTTTATACTTTGCTTGTTTTGTGCAAATACTTCTGCATTTACGAAGTATGTTACGAATAATCTAAATTTGCGCTATGAGGCAAATACACATTCTTATATTCTAACAGTAATACCAAAAGGAACCGCAGTAACTATAGATGAAGATTGTGATTGTAAATGGGTGCCTGTTGAATATAATGGATATATCGGATACATTTCTACTAAGTATCTCTCCAATACACCTGTTCGCAAAACTTACAAACACAGCATAGACACCTCAGTACGAAAAGATCACTACTCTTCATATAACCGAAGAGATGGTATACGATATTATACAAACTCATATGGCAACAGAGTTCAATCTCCAACCTATTACAACTCACGTCCAGCAGGAGCTACTGCTCTTTGTAGGGATGGAACTTATAGTTTCAGTCAAAGTAGAAGAGGAACATGCTCGCATCATGGCGGAGTTGCAAGATGGTATTAATATAATATCTGGATTGTTATAGACAAAAATATTCATTAATATAAGATACAATGGAACAAAATCATCACTACACAGGCTTGACCGATGCCCAGGTGCTCGAAAGTCGCAGAAAGAATGGTGCCAACGTGTTGACACCACCAGAGAAAGAACCTCTATGGAAGCAGTTCTTGGAGAAGTTCGGCGATCCGCTCATCATCATCCTGATGATTGCAGGCGTTTTGTCGATAGGTATATCATGTTATGAGTTCTTCGGACTCGGACAGGGCGCAGCCGTATTCTTTGAACCCGTAGGAATATTCGTTGCTATCCTTCTTGCAACGGGACTTGCCTTCTATTTTGAATTGCAAGCAGACAAGGAGTTTGCCATTCTTAATCAGGTGAACGATGACGAGCCAGTAGAGGTAATTCGTAATGGCAACACTACACAGATTCCTCGTAAGGATATTGTCGTTGGCGACATCGTGATTCTCAATACTGGTGAGGAAGTTCCTGCAGACAGCGAATTGCTTGAAGCAACATCGTTGCATATGGACGAATCCACATTGACTGGCGAACCGATGTGTGGCAAGAGCGTTGACGAGAAAGACTTCGACAAAGCAGCTACCTATCCTACAAACCATGTGATGAAGGGCACTAAGGTTATGGAGGGGCATGGAATATGCCGTGTACTTGCTGTTGGTGACAAGACAGAACAAGGTAAGGTGTTTGAGGCTGTTCAAATCGATGACAGCGTGAAGACCCCGCTCAATGAGCAGCTCGATGGTTTGAGCGATTGGATAACCAAAGTAAGCTATGGATTTGCAGCCTTGATTATTGTGGGTCGTATAATAATGTATTTCGTGACCAATGGTACGGACTGCTTTGGTTCAATGGAGCAGGTTGCACCGTTCATAGCATACGTACTTCAGACGTTGATGATTGCCGTGACACTTGTGGTTGTGGCTGTGCCGGAGGGATTGCCAATGGCTGTCACTTTAAGCTTGGCTTACAGTATGCGCCGTATGCTCAAGACCAACAACCTCGTACGCAAGATGCATGCCTGTGAGACAATGGGAGCTACCACCGTTATCTGTACCGACAAGACAGGAACGCTGACGCAGAATCTGATGAGTGTGGACGAGATGAAGGTATACAGCGATACTCCAAAGGAGATTCTGGATGAGGGCATTGCTGTAAACTCTACGGCATCTATAGATTTCTCAGACATTAAAAAACCACAGATTCTTGGCAACCCCACAGAAGGAGCATTGCTTCTTTGGTTGAACAATAAGGGCGTAGATTATCGCTCGATACGTGAGAGTGTAAAGACCGTTGCGGAGGTGCCGTTCTCTACAGAACGCAAGTATATGGCAACCATAGTAGAGTCTGTAGCGTTGAAGGGCAAAAAGGTGCTTTATGTAAAAGGTGCTCCAGAGATTGTGTTTGGCCTTTGCAAGGAAACATCTGTAAGCAAAGAGGATGTTGAAAAGCAACTGACAGAATACCAGAATCGCGCAATGCGTACACTTGGCTTCGCCTACCAGATATTGAAAGATGGCGATAAAGCGGTTGAGGGCAATAAGATTGTTGCGGACAAACTTTGTTTCATCGGAGTTGCAGCTATTGCAGACCCAGTTAGACTGGATGTGCCTTCTGCTGTCAAGGAATGTGTGGATGCCGGTATCAGCGTGAAGATTGTAACTGGCGATACCCCTGGAACAGCAAAGGAAATTGCACGTCAGATTGGCCTTTGGAATGATGAGAATGATACGGAACGTAATATCATTACCGGTCCGGAGTTTGCGGCATTGTCGGATGAGGAACTGCAGGAGCGCATTCTTGACTTGAAGATAATCTCCCGTGCCCGTCCTATGGACAAGAAGCGCTTGGTGGAAACCTTGCAGAAGAAGAACCAGGTGGTTGCTGTTACGGGTGACGGAACAAACGATGCTCCAGCTCTCCGTGCTGCCCATGTCGGTCTGTCAATGGGCGACGGCACAAGCGTGGCAAAGGAAGCATCCGACATTACCATCATCGACAACTCATTCAGCAGTATCGGAAAAGCTGTCATGTGGGGACGTTCGCTATATCAAAACATTCAGCGCTTCCTCCTGTTCCAGTTGACAGTGAACGTGACAGCATGTTTCCTCGTTCTCTGCGGTGCATTCATGGGAACAGAATCTCCTCTTACCGTTACGCAGATGCTGTGGATAAATCTCATCATGGACACTTTCGCAGCTATGGCTCTCGCCTCACTGCCTCCATCTGAGAGTGTGATGAAAGATAAGCCTCGTGACCGCAACGCGTTTATCCTCAACAATCCGATGCTTCGTGAGATTATCGGTGTGGGTGGTTTCTTCTTCATCATGTTGCTTGGAATGCTTTATATCTTCCAGCATGCAGAAGTAAATCAGCTTACAGATCTGCTTCACCTGCAGTTGGGAGCCAAGGGACACGTGTCTACATACGAGCTGACATTGCTCTTCACGACTTTCGTAATGACCCACTTCTTCTATCTCTTCAATGCCAGAGCATTTGAGACAGGTCGCAGCGCTTTGCATTTCAAGGGATGCAATGGTTTGCTTACGATTGTGGCAATCATCCTCGTTGGTCAGATTGCAATGGTTGAATTACCAGGTTTGCAGCAGTTCTTCAATGTTGAGGGATTGAAACTGATAGACTGGGTGATAATCATCATTGGCTCTTCATTCGTACTTTGGGTACGTGAAATCTGGCATCTGCTGACAAAATAATAATATTTCAAGATGGAACTGCATAAAGATTTTGTGTGGTTCCATCTTTATTTTTAAAAACGATGAATGTACCATAAAATAGGATAAGAAAATGGGAAACAGAAAATCAAACACTGGAATACCTGGACTTAGCTTCTCATGGAAAAGAGCTTTAGGTATAACTCAGGCAAAACAAAAAATAGCTCGCCAAACAGGCATTCCTACTACTAAATCTGGAATAGAAAGGAAAATAGGAAAAATGATATTAAAGTCAATATTTGGAAAATAAAACAACCATTTCTATTGACTTACCGACCTGCTTGGTTACTTGCGTCTTTTGTTTTGTTGCAATTATCATCTCCAATATGGGAGATGGCACAGTCTACTATAATCTGACTTTTTGCACGAAAAAATCTCTAATGACCAATTTGGGGTTATAAAATTGTGATAGGCATAGAATATCTTATAGATACCTGCTGTAGTTGCATAGAAATGGTTAACAAAGCTTAACCATGGATTTGTATTAAACTATTCATGTTTTATCAAAAACTACGCAAGATTGATTTCTTGCATACAATGGGAACTTTATGGTATCAATTCATCTTGATATTATAAAGTTCCTTCTGATTTACAGACATTTACAAAACATATACTGGTTCAAAGCGTGAGTCGTCCTGTTGTCCGTCCCACACATCAAGGCTATAGCACAGCCTATCTAAGTTGAACAGACAACGTCAGAGCCCACGCCGATATGATATACGCAGCCGTAAAGAGACCTCCGTAAACAGATACAATACAACCATAAAGGTACAATACATGCTTACAAGGTCTCCACGGGATTGATGTATTCACACCCGGGACATCTACCGTTGCTACGTTCAAAACTTAGATTGTTGAATTTGCTAGATTCGATGTGTCTCAAACTTAGCGTTGAGTAAACGCCTTCAATATGTCTTAGACTATCTTCCCACCCAAGCCCGCTTTGCATAGATATGTCTTGCGACTTCACCACACTCTGCACGGCGTGAGCTATCTCATTATATACCAATGCAAAAATTATACTTGCACTAACATATTAATTGAGATATGATAGTCTAAGTACAAAATTACATATTTTCTCTTAAAACAAAGAACAAATATTAGAAAATATTACATCCTTCCATGTTTTTTTTTAAATCATTTTACACAATATATAATAAGGTGATTGTAATGACATCCTATCAATAACAAACTCATTATTCCAATATTTTTCCGTCATCGGCTGCAGCCTACTTACTACAACCTGCATTACATCCTTGAATCAATATTCTCTTTCCATTGAATCTTTCTAAGGAATGCTTTCCAACGACTTATGCGTTCAGCAATACCGTAGAATACGACCAACGGCTACTATTTCTATATCATTCAATAGAAATAGCAGCCGGAGCAACATTTAGCAAGATGGATTTACTTCATATACAATTTCAACGTCGTAGTCTTATCACCCACTTCCACGTTTTGTGTCTCCATCACACCGTTACCATTCATATATTTAATGGTATACGACTGGTTCTTTTCCACTTTGAAGGTGAGCACATCGTTCATATCCTGAGTGGCACCGGTGCTGCGACCGCCGAAAAGCTGCTTATCTCCCTTGAACACATCCAAGTTGGTAGCCACACGGTCGCCAGAATCTTCTGCATGGTCCTTGTCCTTAAACACCATCACTCTTAAGGCAACATGTTTGTCGTCATCGGGAACAGCTGACAGTTGCGCTCTGTACAAGCTGGTGTAGCGGTCGGTTACGTTCTCGGCATGCACATAACGAATGTTCTCATCCCAAACCAAGGGGAAGTAAGAGCCAGTTGGCTTGAAAGAAGCAGCATATATGGCCTTGCGTAAGTCCTCTTTGATGGCCTTGCCAGCATCCGTCAGGAACCAAGACTTGTCCAAGTCTTCCGATGGATAATACTCCGTAAAGCGCCATTTACCGTCAATCCACACCTCATTCCAGTTGTGGTTGCCACGGTCGTCATGCCAAGCCGGAGTGCCAGCCACACGCGAAGGAATGCCTACAGCACGAAAAGCATCGGTCAGCAAGATGGAAAGACCCGAGCAAGAAGCCATGTGCTGGCGCATAGACTCATAAGGAGCCTGGTCGGGTTTCTCACGCTTCGTGTTGTAATCGACCATCAGTTCGTCACGCACATTCTTGTTTACTGAATCAATAGCCTCGCGCATCGTCTTACATGAAGCCACGTATTTCTTGAAACGATTGTAGAAGTCCTTACGCCAGTTTTCGCGGTTCTCGTTTAAGTTGACATAAGCCACCACGTCGTTCAAGAAAATATCCTTGGGCACATCTTTAGCCCATGGGAACTCAGCCCTTGCCTTGTAGGCATACGACACATTCTCCAACAAGAAGTCGGCAGTCAAAGCTTTGGCATCCCTATCGGGCATGTAGGAAATAAGGAAAGCCACACCCTCCTTCTGGTCGGCAGGGGCTTTCTTCAACGCCTTTTGCAGCTCCTTAGCATTATCACCAGCTGTAACCATAGTCTGGTTCAGCAATTCATGATACTCCTTAGGTACTCCGGCATACTTGCCACCTGAACAAGCAGACAGGCCCAATGCCAAAAGCACAACAAAACTCTTAATCTTCATAAATTTCATCATTAAATCTTTTTCTAAAGTAAATTTGGAACAAAATTACATAAAAAGCTTCATATAACATGTAGAAAGATAGAAAAAACAGAAAGTAAACCAACAACTATGCTCGCATCCAACAGCAATGCTTTTCTGTTGTTTAATCATTGTTGTTATTGCATAATTGACATTTGTTTCGTAATTTTGCAGACGGAAGTCCAATAAGCTTATTTTTTATTTTATAAACGACAAATTATTAACAATACAGAAAACATGGATAACAATAAAGAAAACACCAAGAAGACGGAGATAAAGGGCCACTCTTGTGCAGAGGGGCAGAACTTCTGGCTGTGGCTCGGAGCATTGGCTATTGGAGCCGTGCTTGGAGTGCTCGGCATAGACTGGATAAACATATCAGCCAACTTTATAGCTACTGTCTACACCCGATTGTTCCAATTCATTGCCGTGCCCACCATCTCACTTGCTGTGACAATGACGCTTGCCACCTTCGGCACCCAAAAGGATACGGGACGAATATTCCGACGCACCATCAACTATACACTACTCACGACAATTGCGGCAGCTGCAGTAGGCATGATGCTCTACAAGATTATCCAACCCGACAACCTGCCTATGGAGATGATCAAGGGCAGCAGCATGGCTGCCAATGTGCCAAGCGAGATAGAGGGAGCAGCATCCTACAGCGAGTATCTCATGGGCATCGTGCCTGCCAACATCGTGCAACCGTTTATGGAGGGCAACATACTCTCCATTCTGCTTATAGCCGTGGCAGTAGGCATAGCCTTGGCGCGTATGCCCGAGAACGACGGCAAGCGAACATTGATGAACGGACTCACAGGACTGCAAAACCTTGTCTCCACGCTCATCCACTGGCTAATACATGCCCTTCCGCTCGGCATCCTTGCCTTTGCGGCACAGTTGTCGGCTGAGGTTTCGGCAGGAATGGTGATGCAGTCGATAGGCAAGTATGTGGCTGTAATATTAGGAGGCAACGTACTGCAGTTCTTTGTGGTGCTACCCTTGTTCCTTATGTCGCGCGGCATAAACCCCATAAAGGTGATGCGCGGCATGATGCCAGCGGTGCTTATGGCACTCTTCACCAAGAGTTCGGCAGCCACACTGCCAGTGACCATACAGACATCTGAGGAACGTATGGGCGTGAGTAGCCGCGTGTCGCGCTTTGTGCTGCCTATCTGCACCACCATCAACATGAACGGATGCGCCGCATTCATCTTCGTGACATCGCTGTTCGTGATGCAGAACGGAGGCGTGGAACTGACATGGGGCACAATGATAATGTGGCTCTTCATATCGGTGCTTGCCGCAATAGGCAACGCTGGAGTGCCTATGGGTTGCTACTTCCTCACGCTCTCGCTCATGTCGGGAATAGGAGCTCCAGTAGCTATTATGGGCATCATACTGCCCGTGTTCACTGTGCTAGACATGATAGAAACAGCCGAGAATGTGTGGTCGGACTCGTGTGTGGCAGCTATGGTTAACAAGGACATGAAGTAATGCTGAAGGAGCTTGCATAAAGCGTTAAAATACGTGTAAATACAGCTCAGATTAAAACATTTTTCTGAAAAAAGCAGTATCTTTGCATAATAGTACTATAACAACAAGCCGTAGGAGGTTGTGAAATCCTTTTTTTGATTCCTCCTCACGGCGTAATTCTTTCGGAAAATATGCACAAAGCAGGATTTGTAAACATAGTGGGCAATCCTAATGTGGGCAAGTCGACACTGATGAACCAGCTTGTCGGCGAGCGTATTAGCATTGCCACATTCAAGGCGCAGACAACGCGCCACCGCATCATGGGTATTGTGAATGAGGACGAAGCGCAGATTGTTTTCTCAGACACTCCGGGCGTGCTGAAGCCCAACTATAAGCTCCAGGAGTCGATGCTTGCCTTCTCTGAGTCGGCCTTGCAGGACGCCGACGTGCTGCTCTACGTGACAGACGTTGTGGAGAACCCAGAGAAGAACATGGACTTCCTCGACAAGGTGAAGAAGATGACCATACCCGTGCTTCTGCTCATCAACAAGATTGACCAGAGCGACCAGAATACTCTTGGCGACACTGTGGAGAAATGGCACACGCTGCTGCCCAACGCAGAGATTCTTCCTATCTCGGCAAAGAACAAATTTGGTGTGGACATGCTTATGCGTCGCATCAAGGAGTTGCTGCCCGACTCACCGCCTTTCTTCGACAAAGACCAGCTGACAGACAAGCCTGCCCGCTTCTTCGTGTCGGAGATTATCCGCGAGAAGATTCTGCTCTACTACGACAAGGAGATTCCTTATTCGGTGGAGGTAAAGGTGGAGTCGTTCAAGGAAAGCCAGAAGAACATCGACATCCATGCCGTCATCTATGTGGAGCGCGACTCGCAGAAGGGCATTATCATCGGACATCAGGGTGTGGCCCTGAAGAAGATGTCGACGGAGGCACGCAAATCGCTTGAGAAGTTCTTCGGCAAGAGCGTATACCTGCACACCTTCGTGAAGGTGGACAAGGACTGGAGAAGCTCAAAAAGAGAGTTGGACAATTTCGGGTATAACCCGGAGTAAGAGTTTTGAGTTTTGAATGTTGAATGTTGAATGTTGCGCCTATGGCGCATGTGGAATTGTTCAATTTTGAATTATGAATTCAAAACTCAAAATTCAAAATTGCCAAAGGCAACAACTCAAAATTCAAAACTCAAAATTCCAAATTGCCAAAGGCAACAACTCAAAATTCAAAACTCAAAACTCAAAATTGCCAAAGGCAACAACTCAAAATTCAAAACTCAAAATTCAAAATTGCCAAAGGCAACAACTCAAAATTCAAAAATCAAAAATCAAAACTCAAATATGGCAAATTTAGTAGCAATAGTGGGACGCCCTAACGTGGGCAAGTCGACACTGTTCAACCGTCTTACCAAGACACGTCAGGCTATCGTGAGCGATACAGCAGGCACAACACGCGATCGCCAGTATGGCAAATGCGAGTGGAACGGACGTGAATTCTCTGTGGTAGATACTGGCGGATGGGTAGTAAAGAGCGACGATATCTTTGAGGACGCTATCCGCAAGCAAGTTATTGTGGCAACAGAAGAGGCCGACCTTGTTCTCTTTCTCGTTGACGTGCAGACAGGCTTGACAGATTGGGACCAGGATGTGGCAACCATCCTTCGCCGCACAAAACTCCCAGTTATCCTTGTGGCTAACAAGACAGACAACAACGACCAGATATACGACGCAGCTGAGTTTTATGGACTGGGACTTGGTGAGCCACAATGTATATCATCGGCAACGGGCAGCGGTACGGGCGACTTGCTCGACCTTGTGCTCTCGAAGCTGAAGCCCGACACCAAGGAAGAGGTTGAGGACGGTATTCCTCGCTTTGCTGTGGTAGGTCGTCCTAACGCAGGCAAGAGTTCCATCATCAATGCCTTTATCGGTGAGGACCGCAACATCGTGACAGAGATTGCAGGTACAACACGCGACTCTATCTATACACGTTTCGACAAGTTCGGTTTCGACTTCTATCTTGTTGACACAGCTGGTATACGTCGCAAGAACAAGGTATCGGAGGATTTGGAGTTCTATTCGGTGATGCGCTCAATCCGCGCCATTGAGAATTCCGACGTGTGTATCCTTATGATTGATGCCACTCGTGGCATTGAGGCTCAGGATATGAACATCTTCCAGCTCATACAGCGCAACAACAAGTCGCTTGTGGTAGTGGTAAACAAGTGGGACCTTGTGGAGAACAAGGACCAGGCTGTGATAAAGACATTCGAGAATGCCATCCGCAAGCGCATGGCTCCATTCGTTGACTTCCCTATCATCTTCGCATCCGCACTCACCAAGCAGCGCATCTTCAAGGTGCTTGAGACAGCAAAGCAGGTCTACCTCAACCGCAAAGCTCACGTGGGAACATCAAAGCTCAACGAAGTGATGCTTCCGCTTATCGAGGCTTATCCGCCACCATCAACCAAGGGTAAGTACATCAAGATTAAGTACTGCACACAGTTGCCCAACACACAGATACCTTCATTTGTGTTCTACGCCAACCTTCCGCAGTATATCAAGGAGCCTTATCGCCGATTCCTCGAGAACAAGATTCGCGAGAACTGGTCGATGCACGGTTGTCCGATAAACGTGTTTATACGACAGAAGTAAAACAAACCAACATGCGCCACCTATTATATATAGTACTCGCATTAACGCTCTTCTCCTTTGCCTCATGCGGCAAAGGAGAAGAGCCCAACCCGGAAGAACTGGTAGCACAAACCGCAAAGACATACTACGAATACCTGATACAGGGCAAGTATGACGCTTATGTGGATGGTTTCTACCGACCGGACAGCATTCCTGGCAGCTATCGCGAACAGCTGATAGTAAGTGCCAAGCAATATGTGTGGCAGATGAAGGACGACCATAAGGGGCTTGACTCCGTGACAATAGCAGGAGCCAAGGCCGACACAGTCAAGCATGTGGGACATGCCTTTCTTGTGTTATGCTTCAAGGACAGTACGAGAGAAGAAATCGTAGTGCCCATGACACTAAAAAAGGGCAACTGGATGATGAGATAAGATTCATCCAGTTGCCCTTACTTTTTTTTCAATATATTTCGAACAGACGAAAACTAAATTAGAAATTCTTCACTTCTTCTGGCAATACAGGCATTGCTCCGTTCTGTGTGCAGACGTAAGCGCTCACGTGTACAGCACGCTTGTGGGCGTCGGCTACAGACATACCGGCAAGCATCGAAGCACAGAAAGTGCCAGTGAACGAGTCGCCTGCGCCTACTGTATCGGCTACCTCCACCTTAGGAGTAGGCTGGAATGACATTGTGCCGGGCGTGAACACATAGCTGCCGTTCACTCCGCAAGTAAGCACAAGAATGTCGAGGTCGTACTTGCCAAGGATAAGCCAGCACTTGTTCTCGATGTCCAAACCAGGATAACCGAACATGCGACCGAGAAGCACCAATTCCTCGTCATTAATCTTGAGAATGTTGCAACGCTTCATGCTCTCGCAGATGACCTCCTTGGAATAGAAGTTCTGACGAAGGTTGATGTCGAAAATCTTCATACAGTCCTTAGGAGTAGAATCGAGGAACTTGTAGATTGACCCGCGGCTTACAACATTGCGCTGAGCCAATGAACCCCAACATACGGCACGTGCATTCTCTGCAATCTTCTTAACATCATCGTTGAACGGGATGTTGTCCCATGCCACATTCTCCTTTATGTCGTATGTAGGTATGCCCTCATCGTCGAGTGTCACCTGAACAGTACCAGTTGGATAGGGTACGCGGGGCATGCAATACTGCAACTTCTTCTCCTCAAGCTGACTGACAGTCTCATCAGCAAGCTTGTCTTCGCCGAGAGCACTCACAGCTATAGAGTTGAGACCGAACTGTCCTGCGTGGAATGCGAAGTTTGCAGGAGCGCCACCAAGTTTCTTTCCCTCAGGAAGCACATCCCAGAGTGCCTCACCAAGACCTACTACATATTTTGTATTCATTTCTTATTAGGTTTTTATTGTTTAACTTTCGGAATATAAGACAGCAAAAATAACACGCCTACAGACATTACTGCTGCAGCCCATATCTGCGGATACTGTGAGCCGGCCTCCTTAGCGGCGTCACTTGCCAAGCCCATCATGAGCGGGAATACTGTGCCACCGAACAAGCCCATAATCATAAGGCCAGAAACCTCGTTCTTCTTCTCGGGAGCAGAAAGCATAGCCTGCGAGAACACGATAGAGAACACATTAGAGTTGCCGTAGCCTACAAGTGCGATTGCAACCCACAGCTCCCACTTCTCGGTGCCGAACACCAAACCAATCATCGAAAGTGCCATCATAAGCACAATGATAGTGAAGAATGTGCGGATATTGAGTTTGCGCATGAGGATTGAGCCGGTGAAGCAACCAAGTGTACGGAATGCGAAGTAAATGGATGTGGCATACTCAAACTGGCTGAGCGAGTCGCCTGCACCGCCAATACGCTCAAAGAGAATCTTCGGAGCAACCGCATTGGTGCCTACATCAATGCCCACATGGCACATAATGCCGATGAACGAAAGAAGGATTATCGGTGAGCCAAGCATCTTAAGACAGTCAACGAAGCCTGAAGCTTTGTCCTCAATAGGCTCTTCCTCTATGCGTGTCATGCCGAGCCACAATGTAGCGACCATGCCTATGATGAAGAACAAGAGGAAAAGGATGCGCCAGCTGAGTCCTAAGATAGGAGCTGCTGTTGTGGCACCCCATGATGCGATGAGCGGTGCGATGAACGAGGCGATGGCCTTGACAAACTGTCCGAAGGTGAGCGTTGAAGCCAAGTGACCCTTAACGAGCATTGTCACCAATGGATTGATTGATGTCTGCATGATGGCATTGCCTATGCCAAGGAGCGAGAATGATATGTACATCAGCCAAAGCTGGCTCTCCTTTGTCGGCATAAAGCTATCGAATAGAGGAAGGAACACAGCCAGAGTTGTTACTACAATAGAAAGGAGTACTGTATTCTTACGGCCTATCTTGTTCATCAACATGCCTGTAGGCACAGAGAAGATAAGAAACCAAAAGAATACAAGCGACGGGAAGAAGTTGGCAGCGGAATCAGAGAGTCCGAAGTCTTCCTGCATGTTATTTGAAACTGCGCCGACAAGGTCGACAAATCCCATTGTGAAGAATGCAATCATCACTGGGATGAGTGTGAGTTTACTTGAGTTTGAGTTGCTCATTTGTGTATAAACTTATATTTTAGTTATTAGTTGTGATTATTTTTCTGCTGCAAAGTTATAAGTATTCAGGCAGCGTCAATATAAAGAATGTTGCATCTGATTGCAAAAAAAGTAAATTACAACATTTATGCAACGAATGTAACATGTATAGGTGGTACGGCCTGAAGCCGTACCACCAAACGATTATTTCAAATTATAAACAACGTATTTAGCCTTGCCCTTCACAGTGACCTTGTTGTAAGGTTTTGTTGGGAACACAAGGTTAGTCATAGCCATACGTCCCTCTGCATCAAACACCTCGATACTGCTCTTGTCGATAAAGATGCGCAACTTTGAAATCTTGCCATGTACTGGGGCAGATGTAACAGCAGCGAAGTCGTCACTAAAGTCTTTCAATCCGCTGTTTGTGCGGTCCATAGAGAACGAGCGATTCTTCTCATCATAGACCATGACCACCTTCTCATCCTTGTCGTTGGAGAATGTCAAAGTTGCGTTTCCTTTGAGCGAAACCAACACTTCGCAAGTCTCACTGAGGCTCTTCGTAGCTTTCTTAGGACGTGCAGCGGTCAATTCGGGTGAAGGAGTCACACCGCAGTAGATGTCGCCTTCATATTCATAGAGGTCGAGATCGCGTGGTATAGAGTTGCCTGAGCGATACTGCTTTGTAGGCACTTGGTTGGCATACTGCCAGTTGCTCATCCATGCCAAGGCTACATGACGACTATCAGGGGCATTGTCGAATGTAACAGTGGCATAGTGGTCCTTGCCATAGTCCATCCATTTAGTAACTTCTGGCTTAGTGTCGCATGTGAACTTCTTGCCGTCAAAGTCGCCAATAAAGTATTGTGTGGCAGATCCGCCAAACGGACCTCCAGGATTGATGTTGCAGATAAGCATCCACTTGTACTTGTCGGTACCGCGTACACGCATCTTCATAAGGTCGGGACATTCCCACACACCACCATGATTGCCATACTCAGCACCAAACTGGCTCTCGAGAGTCCATTCCTTAAGGTTGGCTGATGAATAGATGTTCATATGCTGTCCCTCGGCGAGAATCATGTTCCACTTCTTTATATCCTCGTTCCAGAACATGTGTGGGTCGCGGAAGTCGGGCGTGTTGCTTGTGATGACGGGGTTGCCGTCATACTTTGTGAATGTCTTGCCGTTGTCGGTGCTGTAGGCAAGGCTCTGTGTCTGACTTTCTGCAGCTGATGTATACATAGCGACAACCGTTCCATTGCCAAATCCTGAAGTGTTGTTATGATCAACAACAGCTGAGCCAGAGAAGATAGTACCCCAAGCATCAGGCTCAATAGCCTCGCCCTGGAACTTCCAGTGCATAAGGTCGGTTGATGTAGAGTGTCCCCATGTCATGTTTTCCCATTGCGAGCCGTAAGGGTTGTACTGGAAATAAAGATGCCATACACCGTCCTTATAGAACATGCCGTTAGGGTCGTTCATCCATCCGTAGGCAGGAGTGTGATGATATACGGGACGATACTGTTCGCGATTGGTCATGTCGAATGAGTCGGCATACTTCATATTCTTCCAACATGTGAAGCTCGAAATGCCACCATCGGTACGATAGGTGCCATTAACATGAATGTCGAGAGAGAGGCTTTTGCTATCTTTGAACTTACTGATGTAGAATGGCACATAATAGTCGATGTGGTTTGAGGCGAGTCGGATGTTGAGTGTCTTGACTTGACTGTTGCCGTCAATCACCTTGACATTGCACATCTCTGCCTTTTCTTGTACAGGTAGGAGCAACACTTTTTGTGAGTTGTCCACACGATATACGCAGTGATTGCTGCTAAGGAAACTTGTCTCTTGCGCCGAGGCTGTCATAGCAAGCCCAAAGAAAAGCGACGCTGCCGCTGTGCGGCTGAATGATTTCTTGTCCATATTTTATATAGGTTTTTAGAATTATCAAAATAGCGTGAGCTGTAAATAGTTGATTTTGCTGCAAAAGTACATTTTATTTCATAATGTATATGCAACTTATGTTTCCTAAACTTACAAGAATTGCTGCATGAAACAATTATTGAACGAATTGTCTATTATTTTGACTACAGAATATCAGTTTTTTCTGTAACTTTGCTCATAAAAATAAAAAAGCACCTAATATACAGATATGGAAACCAGAATTTATAACACATTATCTATATTACTCGCAACACTTTTACTCGCCACTGGATGCTCAACCAACTATAAATATAAAATAGGTGTATCGCAGTGTGTGGGTGGACGCTGGCGCGAGAAAGCAAACATTGAGATGCTTTCCGCACAACATCTCTACGACAATGACGTGAAGGTGATTATAAAGAATGCCGACAACAACAATGAGCGGCAATGCCAACAGATAGACAGCCTCATCGAAGAGGGTGTCGACCTGCTTGTAGTTTCGCCTAACGACTATCATGCCCTGAATGGCAGTCTGCAACGTGCTCGCAACAAGAACATCCCGATAGTATTCTTCGACCGCACCACTGCCATGAAAGACTATACTGCTTATATAGGTGGCGACAATATTGAGGCAGGACGCAAGATGGCAGAATATGCTGCAATGCTATGTCGTGACAGCGTCCGGACAGACGGACGACGCCCCATTGTGCTAGAGATAACCGGACCGCTGGAGATGTCGCCAGCAATGCAACGGCATGCAGGTTTCAGTGAAGCTGTCGCTGACAATCCATCTATAGATTATCGTCATGTGCCGAGCGATTGGTCGTACGACGACTGCAAGCGCATCATGCGAGAATGGATTGAGGACGGCAAGGATGTGGACATCGTGTTCTGTCATAGCGACCTTGCTGCACTCGGCGCTTACGAGGCTGCCAAGGAACTGCATCAGGAACGCAACATCCGCTTCCTTGGTATTGACGCGCTGCCTGGAGAGGGCATTGAAGCCATACAGCAGGGCAAACTAAGCGCTTCGTACGTTTATCCTACTCACGGCGAGGAGGTTATAGCTCTCGCGCTGCGCATACTCGAAGGCAAGCCCTACGAGCGCACAAACAACATGAAGAGCATAGTCATAACGCCGCAGAACGTGGCGGACATATCGCTGACCAGCCATTCGCTGATGAAGCAGAACCAGCATCTTGCCACCATCCAGTCGAAGCTGGAGGCTTATCTCGGCTTTTATCAGACACAACGTACGCTGCTTATAGTGTCGTTGCTCGTAATCCTGCTGCTGGCAGTGGCTGTCATTACTATATGGCATGCCGTGCGTGCCGTGCGACATGCCAACCGACATATGCGCGAACTTAACGACGAGCAGACACGCTTCTTCACTAACGCATCGCATCAGCTACGTACACCGCTGACACTCATAGCCGGACCCGTCGGTCAGCTTGCCGAAGGAAAGGGCGACGCAAGGCAGCTCATCAGCATCATACAGCGCAATGTGGAGCAGCTGCAGAGCGTTGTGGGTGACGTCCTGCAGTTCCGTCGTGAGAACCGCAATACCATAGACGACACCACCGCTGTCACAGAGGAACAGATTCTGGCAAGTATGAAGTCGGTGCAGGAAAGCCGGCACGACTCACTTATAAATGACAATGCGGACGAACTCGCCACCGTACTTATCGTTGACGACAACGCCGACATGCGGGCTTATCTGCGCACGCTGCTGCTCGACCGCTATTACGTTATAGAGGCGGCTGACGGACAGAGCGGACTTAAACTTGCCGTAGAGAGTGTGCCCGACATAGTAGTATCGGATGTGATGATGCCAGTAATGGATGGACTGACATTCTGCTCACAACTTAAACAGCATGAAGCCACAAGCCACATCCCAGTGTTGCTGCTTACGGCACGCAGCAGCGAGCAACAACACATCGAAGGACTGCAGACGGGAGCAGACATGTATATGACAAAGCCGTTCAGCGTAGACCTGCTTCTTGCCAATATCGCCTCGCTTCTTGCCAACAGACAGAAGCTACGCCAGCTCTTCAAGACTGAAAAGGAAGCCAACAAGCCAGCCGTTGAAGACAAAGCCCCGTCGCCGGACCGTCATTTCCTTGACACATTCCTCAAAGCAATGGATAAGCACATGGGCAATACCAATCTCAAGATAGAAGACCTCGGCGATGAAGTGGGACTTTCCCGTGTGCAGCTTTATCGCAAGGTGAAGGTGCTGACCGGAATGACACCAGTGGAGATTCTGCGCGAAACACGCCTCAAGCGAGCCATGCAGCTGCTTAAGACAACCGACAAGACCGTGTCGGAGATAGCCAACGAAGTTGGATTTGCTACTCCCGGCTACTTCTCGTCATGCTTCAAAAAGCAGTATGACAAGTATCCGACGGATGTAAGAGAGGAGCTTAAGGTTTAGGAATACGTGGCAAAATAAGTATCTATTCAACATTTTTGACTATTTCGTCAATGATTGTTACATGTTACATAAGTGATATTTTGTGAACGATTCATGAAATATCACTTTCTTTATGTTCTCTAACTTTGCAAGCGAGAAGAAGATGCAGCACATCATAGCCGCTCTTCTTGATGGCTAAAAACCATATATTTTGAATATTAGAGAACAAATAACTTAAACCACAACGTAAAACGTATATCTTATGAAAAAAGCAAAAGTAGCTTTAGTAAGTATGCTCATGCTCGCAGGCTCTGGCGTTTATGCCCAGACTGACGACATCGGCGGAACGGTGACCGATAATACGGGTGAGCCGATCATCGGCGCGTCTGTAAAGGTGAAGGGATCCTCCAACATTGGTACGGTTACCGATATTGACGGCAACTTCAAACTGAATGTCAAGCCCGGCGAGACCCTTATCATCTCTTATATAGGATGTAAGGATCAGGAAGTGAAGGCTGGAGACAATCTCAAGATTGTGCTCCAAGACAACTCTGAGGTGCTTGGCGAGGTTGTTGTAACTGGTTATCAAGTGCAGCGCAAGGCCGACTTGACCGGTGCTGTGTCTGTAGTAAGCTCCAAAGACCTCAAGTCGTCTGCAGATACAGATCCCATGCGCTCTCTGCAAGGCAAGGTGCCAGGCATGACCATCTCCACTGACGGTTCGCCAATAGGTACTGGTACGGTTCGCATCCGTGGTATCGGCTCATTCAATTCTTCGCAAGACCCACTCTTCGTAATCGACGGTGTACCAACAACAACAGCCCTCAACTCGCTCAACATGAACGATATTGAGAGTATGCAGGTGCTCAAGGATGCCGCATCGGCATCAATATATGGTAGCCGTGCCGCCAATGGTGTTATCATCATCACCACCAAGCGTGGCAAGAAGGGCAGCAAACTCAATGTGGATTTCTCTGCCAATCTCACTGCACAATTCTACAATTCGCAGTCGATGATGAAACTTTGCAATACTGCCGAGTATGCCACGGCAATGGCACAGGCCGCTCTTAACGACGGTATCGACCCCGTAGCTTATGCCCGCAACTACGGACTCGACCTCAATGCGTCTGTGGGTCGTACTATCCGTGCTTTCGATCCCGCATCAGGTCAGTATAACACCTATACCGTAAATGGTGCGTACGACGGCTATATCAATGCCAAAAAGACAATGCGTTGCTCTGATACCGACTGGCTTGACGAGATTTCGCGCACCGGTTTCATGCGCAGTTACGACCTCTCTCTGTCGGGAGCAACTGACAAATTCACCGGACTTTTCTCTGCCGGATACAAGAAAAACGACGGTATTCTGAAGTATTCCAATTTCGAGAACTTCTCAGCACGTTTCAATTCTTCATACAATATAAACAAGATAGTTAGTGTAGGCGAAAACGCTACTGTAACCTACTCAAGGCAAGTAGATTCGGCTCCTATGGAGAATGCACTGAAAATGTCGCCTACTGTTCCTGTATTTGAGGAAGACGGCACCACATTCGGTGGTCCCATCGGAGGCATGAGCGACCGTCAGAACCCTCTGCGCGAAATGTATCATAACAAGGACAACGCATTGAAGATATGGCGTGTGTTCGGTAATACGTATGTAGATGTGAAACCTTTGAAGGGACTTGTGCTCCGTTCAAACTTCGGTCTCGATTACTATCATTCGTTTATCCGTTCCATGAACCATACATTCAAGTCGGATATCGTGAACAACAATATCGCAAGTGTCACGTTAAGTGCACATGATGATGTGCGCTGGACATGGAGCAACACTGCCAACTACAACTTCAAAATAGGACAAGACCACGACTTTACAGTGCTTGCCGGTATGGAACTTCACAAGCAAACCGTTGAGGACAGCGGCGCTTATGCACAGACTTTCGAACTTGAGGACAATGATTATATGTGGCCCGATGCCGCAACGGGTGTGGAACGTGCCACCGGTATCGCTTCTGGCTATACACTGGCATCATTCTTCGGCAAGGTGGACTACAACTGGCAAGACCTCGTTCTCGCTTCGTTCACAATACGTCGCGACGGTTCTTCACGCTTCGGCAAGAACAACCGCTATGGTAATTTCCCGGCAGCGACACTCGGCTACCGTCTCTCCAAGAACCTCAATACAAAATGGATCGACGACTTAAAGATACGCGCATCGTGGGGAAAGACCGGTAACCAGGAAATATCCAACACCGCACGCTACGGACTTTATGTGGCCGACTACGGCAACGACCGTGTCACTTCCACCGCCTACGACCTCTATCGTCAGGGTACCGGCATCTTCCCTTCGGGTTTCCGCGCCATCCAGACAGCCAACGATAATCTGAAATGGGAAACGACAATACAGTATAACATCGGTGCCGACTTCCTCTTGTTCAATCAGGAACTCTACGGAACAGTGGATGCTTATATAAAAGATGTGAAGGATATGCTCATCTCCCCTGCCTACCTTGGAGCAATGGGTGAAGGTGGTGCGACATGGTCGAACGGTCCGTCGCTGCGCAATGTGGGTATGGAATTCAACGTGGGTTACCGTCATACCACATCCTACGGCTTCGGCTACGATGTGAGTGTCAACATGGATTTCTTCCGCAACAAGGTGACTTATCTGCCGGAGACCACAACAGGCTCCTACGCACACACCACAACTGAAAACCTCGTACAGTCGAAACGACCTTACGGCTCAATCGTAGGCTATGTGGTTGACGGGCTTTTCCAGAACCGCGAAGAGGTGCTTGCATCCGGACAACCTAATGCACGCGTCGGAGGTTTGAAGTATGCCGACCTTGACGGCAACGGTCTGATTACCGCTGCCGACCAGACTTGGATTTTCAATCCAGTACCAAACTTCAATTTCGGACTCAATGTGGCATTGAAATACAAGAATTTCGACCTCTCAATGTTCTTCCAGGGAGTGTGCGGAGTGGATGTGTATAACAACCAGAAATTCCAAACCGACTTCTGGAGCATCACCGATGCCGGAAGCAACAAGGGCCGCCGTCTGCTTGAAGCATGGACTGCCGACAACACATCGTCGTCCATCCCGGCTCTCACCACCGGCAATACCGCCGATGAGGGACGCGCTTCCTCTTACTATGTGGAGCACGGTTCGTGGATGAAACTGCGTACTCTGCAACTGGGATACAACTTTGCCGGTTCGCTTATGAAGAAGCTCCGCATGAATTCGGCACGCGTGTATGTGTCAGGACAGAATCTCTTTACTCTGAAGAGCAACGGATTCACCATCAGCGATCCCGAAAATCCCAACTGGGCTTATCCTCATTCCACATCCGTTTCATTCGGTCTGCAGGTAAGCTTCTGACAGTGAACGGCAGACACTTCCGTCTGCTGCATAAGCAAAACAAAAATATAATAAATCCAAGCAACAATGAAAAATTTGTATAAATATATATTCGCTGCAGCGCTGACTCTCACCACAGCCACATCATGCAACGATTTCCTCGATGAAAGTCCGAAGGGCGTAATCGACCAGGACAAGGCTTTCGCACGCCCCGAAGGAATGGTTACTGCCGCCTATGCCATGCTTGGCGACTGCTGGTACAACTATCCTTTCAATCTGTGGCCATACGGCGACCTCACTTCCGACGACTGTTTGAAAGGCGGTTCGGGCGAGACGGACACCAATTACCATTCGCTCGAAATCTGGTCGACAGTCACTGCCAACACCCCCGACCACTCCGATGAACTCTGGTACCGCCTCTATTGTGCCGTTAGCCGCTGCAACCGCGCACTCCTTTCGCTCGAACAGTATGGCGAAAGCGAACTCGGTGCCGAGACAACAAAGCTGCGTATGGCAGAAGTGAAGTTCCTCCGCGCACATTTCTATTACAAACTTGTCTCCGTTTACCGTCAGGTGCCATGGATTGACGAAGAAGTCTATCGCAACAACTCGCAGGAACAGACACGCAATGATGAGTTCACCTATGAAGATTTGTTCAAGAAAATCATAACCGACTTCGAAGAAGCATACAACATCCTGCCCGATGTTCAGACTGACAAGAACCGTGTCAATAGGATTGCCGCCGCTTCTTATCTTGCAAAATGTTACCTCACTCTGGCCTATGGCGACGGTTATGAGGCAACAAACGGCTACGACCACATCAATCAGGAATATATGAAGAAGGTGGTGGAATACACCTCTGTGGTGAAGAACGACCCCAATTACGGTTATCTTGAAGATTTCGGCGACATCTTCCTGCCTGAGGAAAAGAACAGCAAAGAGAGCATTTTCGCCGTACAGACATCCGACTACAAGGACGACAATACGGAATTCGGACGCGCCAACTGGAGCAATATGCTCAACGGCGTGTGGGGTATGTGGTCGTGCGGATGGGATTTCCACAAACCGTCGCAGGACCTTGTGAATGCATTCAAGACCAAGAACGGACTGCCGGAGTTTGACGATTACTGCAAGACCAACGACTATCCCGTGAACGGACGACCGACCGCTCAGAAGTGGGACCCGCGTCTTTTCCACACGGTGGGAATGCCGACATTCCCCTACAAGTATGAGTCGGACTACACTCTGACAAAGGCCAACAGCCGCACGCCGAAGGTTTACGGTTACTATTGCTCCATGAAGGAAGTGCCGCAACGCTCGAAGGGCGAGACATACAACGGCTCATGGCAGGCATTTGCCATGAACGACTATGTGTTCCGCTATACTGATGTGATGCTCATGCGCGCCGAAGCTCTTATTGAAACGGGCGGTCTTTCCGAAGCACGCACCATAATCAACGACATACGCCAGCGTGCAATGAATTCCGTGGACAAGCACATCGCCTACGCAAAGGATCAGTGTGAGATAGCACTCTATCCGGAGTCTTACTTCCAGGACAAGGTCACAGCACGCAAATGCTTGCAGTGGGAACGCCGTCTGGAACTCGCGATGGAGAACGGACGCTACTTCGACCTGCGCCGCTGGGGCATTGCTTCGAAGACTCTCAACGCCTACTTTGAGCGTGAGCAGAAGGACAGCTACGACGGAAACTCATACGCCGCCTATTACAAGGATGCGCACTATACGGCTGGAAAGAACGAGTTCTTCCCGATTCCCTACAACCAGCTCTACTATGTGCCGGGTCTTTACGTTCAGAACAAGGGATATAACTAAAAACAACAGTAATGTCTGATTGCCACAAAGGGCTTCGCCGATGGCTGCGGTGAAAGTCGTATGACCGGCGCACCCTTTATGGCAGCAGACTGACAATCCAAACAATTTACAACTTTATGAAAACGAGAATATCATCAATACTGATGCTTCTGGCCACCGTCCTCTTCATGGCGTGCCAGGACAACGACATCGACCGCTCCGGTATGATAGTGGCGGCTCCCGACGCTTCGGCAATCACCGGACAGCTGCAAGGCGACGATTATGTGTGGCAATGGGCTGCACTGCCTGAGGGCGAATCCATGAAAGTGCAGGTTTACCGTAACGGTACGCTTTCTTCCGAGGCTGTTGCCACGGGCAATAGCTATGCCCACAAGAACGTGCCTACGAATGTCCCCTTTGAATATGTGTTCAAAGCAACCGACGGCACCAACGTATCTTCGGGCGTAGTGAAAAGCTATACCCGTGAAGGCGCGACTTCAATAACCGGCGTTGCTATGAAGCAGTTGGATGTAGTAAACGGCTATAATGCCGAAGTGACATGGGACAAGGCTGCCGATGCCACAAGTATAGCCTTCTCTGCCACAAGCGGTTCACGCACGGTAAGCACTACCTTGCCCGCCGACGCCACTTCATACACCATCACTGATGTGAAGGACGGCGAGACATGGGATGTCACCCTTACGGCAATCAATGATAAGGGCGCGGCGCTTGCCGCCACATCGTCGCTGCGAATAGGCAAGACCACAATCGGTTTCCTCGGTGTTTATGCCACAGCCGACGAACTTGTGCAGAATGGCGACGACGATGAGGCTTCAGCTTGGTTGTGGCTTCACAGCCAGTATCCGTCGGCAAAATATGTATGTTTCAGCGACATCAAGGCGGAGAACGACCTCAGTCAGTTCCGCGTGCTCTTCTGGTTGCGCGACATAGAGACCGGCGATGTGGGCAATGTATGGACTATGCCGGCAGAAGTGCTTGCTGCAACACCTGCCATACGCCAATGGTATAAGGACGGCGGCAACCTGTTGCTTTGGAGCCATGCCACTGTCTATGCCGGAACTCTTGGCCGCATAAGTACCGAAATGCTTCAGACCAACGACCATGCAATAGGTTGTGCTGCCGGCGGATACAACGGCGATGTCTGGAAAATGGCTGTGCAACTCAATCCGGGAAGCCGTTTCACGGTGGATATGTCATCGCATCCCATATTCAGCGGACTGGAAGTGGAACAGACCGACCGCACGAAACTCATTGCAATGAAGGGTCCGGGCTGGACGGAAGACCACAACTGTCTCTTCTTCAACATTCCTGCCGCACTCACCGGACAGGGCAATCAGGAGCAGTCGTGCTACAACATTCTTACCGACACATACGGCATCTATCCGCTTGCCACATGGGATTCGCAGATTGACTGGGTGTCGCAGCTCAACATCTGGGAGGCTCGTCAGGGCAATACCGACTTCAAGGGTACGCTGATTTGTGTTGGCAATGGCGGCTGCGAATTCTCTATGAAGAACGACGACGGCACTCCTGACAAGAGCGCATACCCGAAGAACAATGCCTATGAGGACAATGTCTTGAAACTGGCGAAGAATAGTTTGGAATATCTTAAGACACGATGACGATATGAAAAGAATTAGCAACAACTTGGCAGCAGCGGCATTGGCCCTGTTCATGGCCGCAGCGATGGGATCGTGTGCCGACTCTAATTCAGAAGGCGAAATTCCGTTACCTGATGAGACTGTAACCCCCGACACTCCGGATACCCCCGACCAGTCAGAGACCGGCACTTACAATGAGCAGTATCGCCCGCAGATTCACTACACTCCGGCAAAGAACTGGGTGAACGACCCCAACGGAATGGTGTATCTCGATGGTGTGTATCACCTGTTCTACCAGTACAATCCGAACGGCAACGACTGGGGAAATCTGAGCTGGGGACACGCTACCAGCACCGACCTTGTGCACTGGAAGGAGAAGACTGTGGCACTCACTCCCGACGAATTGGGAATGATATTCTCCGGCTCGGCAGTGGTCGATAAGGACAATACTGCCGGATTCGGCAAGAACGCCATAGTGGCTCTTTACACATCGGCAGGCGAAAAGCAGCAGCAGAGCATTGCTTACAGCACTGATGGCGGAGAGACTTTCAAGAAATACGAAGGCAACCCCGTGATAAAGAATACCGATGTTGCCGACTTCCGCGACCCGAAAGTGTTCTGGCACGAGGACAGCAGGCAGTGGATAATGTCGCTTGCCTTGGGCTGGCAGCATGGCATACAGTTCTGGAGTTCGAAGGATTTGAAGAACTGGACACGCCTCACTACATTTACCACCGATATCGCTCGCTGCAAACGCGGACAGTGGGAATGTCCCGACCTCTTCCCGCTTGACTGCGGAGGGCAGAAGAAATGGGTACTCTTGGTGAGCGTGAATCCCGGCGGACCCTCGATAGGTAGCGGCACGATGTATTTCATTGGCGACTTCGACGGTAAGGAGTTCAAGGCCGATAACCTCGACTATCCGCTCTGGCTCGACTACGGCACCGACAACTATGCCGGTGTGACATGGAGCAACACAGCCGGTCGCAAGGTGATGATAGGATGGATGAACAACTGGATTTATGTTGGCAATTCGCCCGTTTCGCCGTGGCGTTCGACATTCACTCTGCCCCGTGAGCTTACGCTTAAGAATATAAATGGCAAGCCATTGCTTTGCAGCAATGTTGTGAGCGAGTTTGAAAACGTGGCAGGCGAGTGGAAAGAGATTGGCAGTGCCGCCTTCGATGCAGCCGATGCGTATGAAGTGGAACTGACGATTCCGGCTGACCGTGAGGCTGAAATATCGCTTGCAAACAGTGAGGGCAACCATCTCGACTACACTTACAATGCCGCCATGCGCAGTATTGTGGCTCACCGCAACAGCCGGAGTGGAGATACTTCGTTCAACGGTTCATTCTCGTTGTCGTCGATAGTCGCTCCCGTCAATACCGTGGGCAGCACCGTCACACTGCGGTTCTTCATCGACCGCTCATCAGTGGAACTGTTCACTGCCGACGGAACGATGTCGCAGACACTGCTTGTCTATCCCAAAAGCATCTACAACAGCGTCTTGGTGGACGGGCATGCTGCCACGGGTCGTGTGCGCAGTCTGCGCTCTGTATGGAAATAAAACATCATGATGCAGTGCCGATGAGGCCGCACCAAGAATCATGACATACACTGGAGGGTGGGGAAGGCGGCGGTGTCTTCTCCACCCTTTTTGCGTGTCGAAAGGCGGGGCGTTATGCCTTTGTTTCGGCAGTAGAGGCATTGCGGAGACAATGGAGAAATCGTCGGTTTTCAATAGAGAATTTGGGCATAGTTGCATAAGTCCGTGGCAATATAATCATGTTATGTATATATAATCGAGTAGGAGGTAAACACTAATCATAGGTGTTTATCTCCTACTTTCATGTTTACCGACCTCTCACACCACCGTACGTGCCGTTCGGCATACGGCGGTTTCGTGCTTTTACACCTCACGGTGTGTGACAAGTTGTTTTCAGCCATCCCTTCGAGATACGTCACTTCTATTCTATTGTCGGATTCCGTCCTATCGTGTGAATAGAGAGTTCCTTTTCGGACATCTGACTACAAAAGACTCTCAAGGTAGCAGTCATTTACTGTTGCACTGCACGATTCAGTCCTTCCCTATAGACAACCCGTGTCTTGGGTACTAAAACTTTTTATTCTTTCGCTTTCGCAAAACAACTAACTTTGTATCGTGATATTCAGATATTTTCTGAATATGGGGTCGCACCCTATGCGGGAGCGTGGATTGAAATCAAAATGAAGGCCTTTTCAAAACACAAATAGGGCGTATTGTTTACTCTTTGTTTAAACAAGAGTAAGCAATACGCCCTATTCAAGCTATAATAGGCCTTAATGGCTATGTGTTGCGTTATGTAGCTTATACCAAATGCTTAATATTCTCCTCCTTGTCGCCTGGCAAGAGGTCAATAACGGGGACTTCGACCATGGTGTAGCAACCAGGACGCTGCTGCATGGCGGCACGTGCTACGCATACAAGCACTTGACCTGTGAGCGCAGGGTTGTTAATCTTCATGTTGAAGTCGAATAGCTGGTTCTGCGTTGTACCACTCACACCCTTACGAGTAAGGTGTACACCATGCCCCATGTCTATCACATCGTCAACTGATGGTACAAGGTTTACATGTGTTTCGTCTGAAGCGAAGTAAGGATCGGCCTTGATGGCTGCTGCTACGGTGTCGAAGTCGTAACCATCCTCTAACTCAATGTACACCATACGACGATGAATACCTTGACCTGTGGGGATGGTCATTGACAAGGCTTTCTTTACACCATCAATGGCTTTTACGGCTACGGTATGACCCATTGACATGCCCGGGCCAAAGTTGGTGTAAGTGATACCCTTAGGAGCTATGGCTTGCAACAATGTGCGCACCACTGAGTCGGAACC
>DAVZIG010000001.1:0-129347 GCA_052273435.1 Prevotella sp. | reverse complement strand
AATTCAAAATTCAAAATTCAACACTCAACATTGCGGCTTTGCCGCAACAATTCAACATTCAACATTCAACACTCAACATTCTAAATCTCGTTTCCTCTTATTCCTAATGCGTTCATCAGCGAATATCCCAAAATCTCCTGTTTGAAGTTGCCCCCTTCGAGAGGCTGCATAGCAAATAGAGTCACACGCTTCTCCTCATCGTCGACATCGCGCAAGGCATGGCGCAAGGCATCCCACAACGGAGCATGCTCAGCATTTGGTATAGCCATCACACGATGCACATCCTTATGGTTGACAACAGTCTTAAGGAGGTCGAGGAAGAAATCATCGTGCTTCACCACATCCTCCACAGGATAAGAGCTGAATATAAACTCGCCAAGATTGTCCTTGAAAGCCTGCGCGTTGAGGTCCTTCTCATATACTCCAGGATTGAAGTTTTCGAGCTGCGACTTATTCTTGGAATGGATAAAGATAACCTGAGTCTCGCCATCGGAGTCCCTACCCTCCCGCATTCCACCATCAAGAGCAATGCAGTCAATCCATCGTGCCGTGTCGGCTTTGGGTATGCGTCGGCCTATCATGCGCTCGAAATTCACCGAGAGGTTGAAGGCCACCGAGTCAACATAGTCGCCATCAACAAGTATCACGTTGCGGCTCCATTTTGTATTGTTAAATTCCTGTATGTCCATGTTTTATTGTTTGCAGAGTTTAGTGTTGGGGAACACATTGGCAATCCCCAAAAAATTCTCTACAAAGATATACAAAATATGTGAGAAACAGCGGAATGTGAGTAAAGAATTAATAAGGCTTATAAAATGAAAGACCACAGAAACCACTTCTAATTGTGAACGACAAATCAGAAGAGGTTTCTGTGGTCTTTGGAAAATTTTATTTATACTTTCAGCCAATATCTGTTATTGGCAGACAGCATGTTTACTTCTGGAGCAAGTTCATAGTGTCCTTGGCAATCATAAGCTCCTCGTCGGTCGGGATGACACAAACGGTAACCTTAGAGTCAGGAGCAGAGATGATAGCCTCTTCGCCATGAACATTGTTGGCCTCAGCATCCATCTTGACACCGAGGAATTCAAGACCTGTGCAAGAGTCAAGACGAACGTCAGCCTGGTTCTCGCCAACACCAGCAGTCCATACGATGATGTCGACACCACCCATAGCAGCTGCATAAGCACCGATGTACTTCTTGATGCGATACTTGTACATCTTAAGAGCAAGCTGAGCACGCTCATTGCCTTCCTTAGCCGCGCTCTCCACCTCACGCATATCGCTTGAGATGCCTGAGATGCCAAGCACACCGCTCTCCTTGTTGAGGAAGTCGGCCATCTCCTGAGGCTTCTTGCCGAGCTTGTCCATAAGGAATGTAACGGCAGAAGGGTCGATGTCGCCAGAACGGCTACCCATCATCACGCCAGCCAACGGGGTGAGACCCATTGATGTGTCGACACACTTGCCGAACTTAACGGCTGATACAGAAGCACCGTTGCCAATGTGGCAAGTGATGATGCGCTGTGTGTTGATGTCGCGTCCAAGATACTCGCACACGCGCTGTGATACATAGCGGTGAGATGTTCCGTGGAAACCATAGCGGCGCACGTGATACTTCTCGTAGAGCTCGTAAGGCACGGCATAGAGATAAGCATAGTCGGGCATTGTGCTGTGGAAGGCGTTGTCGAACACGCACACCTGAGGAGTGTTAGGCATGAGCTTGTCAACGGCACGAAGACCCTTCAAGTGGCCAGCGTTGTGAACAGGAGCGAGGTCGCAAAGGCTCTCGATGCCATCCTCAACCGACTTGTCGACGATAACACTCTTCTCGAAGAGGTCGCCACCCTGCACGATACGGTGACCTACAGCATCGATTTCATCGAGGCTCTTGATAGCACCGATTTCTGAATCAAGAAGACACTGGAACACGAAGTTGACACCTTCCTTATGGTCAGGCATGTCGTGCATAATCTTCTTCTTCTCGCCGTTAGGGAGAGTTACTTTGATGAATGCCTCGTCAAGACCAATACGCTCAACGCCGCCAGCAGCGAGCACTGAGTTGTCGTCCATATCGTAGAGCTTATACTTGATGGAAGAGCTTCCACAGTTGAGCACTAATACTTTCATTTTGAATTTTGAGTTTTGAGTTTTGAATTTTGAGTTATCGGCAAAGCCAATTTTAAATTTTGAGTTTTGAGTTGTTGCGACATACTGTCGCTGTTTTATTACTTAGCGTCCATAGCCTGGCAAGCAGTGATAGCCACCATGTAGTAGATATCGTCTACTGAGCAACCACGAGAGAGGTCGTTGACAGGACGTGCGATACCCTGGAGGATAGGACCAATAGCAATAGCATCGCCAAGACGCTGAACAAGCTTGTAGCTGATGTTGCCCACCTCAAGGTTTGGTACAACGAGCACGTTGGCATGACCGGCTATAGCACTGCCTGGAGCCTTCTTCTCGCCTACTGCAGGAACAAGAGCTGCGTCAGCCTGAAGCTCACCATCAAGCTTCAATTCAGGAGCCAACTCATGAGCGATGCGTGTAGCCTCAACTACCTTGTCTACTACCTCGTGCTTAGCCGAACCCTTTGTTGAGAAGCTGAGCATAGCAACGCGAGGATTCTGGATGCCAGCAACCGAACGTGCAGTCTGTGCTGTGCAAACAGCAATCTGAGCAAGCTGGTCGGCAGTAGGAACTGGAGTAACAGCAACGTCACCCATAACGATGATACCGTCGTCGCCATACTGATGCTCGTGTGTGAGCATAAGCATTGCACCGCTGACACATGTCACACCAGGAGCGCACTTGATAATCTGCAATGCAGGACGCAATGTGTCGCCAGTTGTGCTCAATGCACCAGAAATCTGTCCGTCGGCACCCTCGGTCTTGATAATCATGCAACCAAGATAGAGAGGATTCTTAACGAGCTCACGAGCCTGCTCGATAGTCATGCCCTTCTTCTTGCGAAGCTCAGCAAGCAGAGTGGCATACTCCTCAGCCTTAGGATTGTTCTGTGGGTCTACGATAGTAGCCTTGTCGATGTTGTGGAGGTCCCACTTCTCGGCGAGAGACTTTATTTCCTCTGGATTACCAATGAGGATAAGGTTTGCAAGATCGTCGGCCAAAACGCGGTCGGCAGCTCTAAGTGTGCGCTCCTCAGTTGCCTCGGGGAGCACAATGCGTTGTTTGTCGCTCTTAGCGCGCGCAACAATGTGTTCAAGTAAATTCATATTATGTAAATAACTTTTAGTATAATCTTGTTGTTTTACGGGTTTTGTCACATTGACTTTGCAAAATTAGTAAATTAATTTGAGTTACATGACATTAAAACCCAAAAAAGAAGATACTATTTAAATATGTATAGGAGGGAAAAGAAAGAAAAGAAGTTAAAGCCAAATGTTTTGCTGCAAAACACTCAGCAAAGAACCATTTGGCTTCAACTTCTTTACGTTTTCAATGATTATAAGCTATGAACTCTCGAGAGTTCAGCAAAATGTTATTTCTTAGCGATATCGGCAAAGCGCTGCATCCATTTGCCACCCATCATGCAGACAACTCCTATCACCATAAACGGTATACTAAGCAACTGTCCCATGTCGAGAGGCAGAGAAGCCTCAAACGCCTCCTGTATCTCCTTTGTATACTCGATGAAGAATCGGGCTATAAAGATATAGGTAAGGCAGAATCCGAAGAAGAAGCCCGTGCCCACACGCTCAGGACGGCGGCGATATATAGCCCATCCTATGAAGAACAGCAGAGCGTAGGCTATTGCCTCGTAGAGCTGTCCCGGATGACGCGGCATTCCGTCTACCTGCTGGAAGATGAACGCCCAAGGCACATCGGTCACCTTACCGATAATCTCGGAGTTCATCAAGTTGCCCAGACGTATGAAGCATGCTGTCACCGGTGTGGCAATGGCTATGTTGTCGAGCACCTGCCAAATGTTCATCTTAGTGCGGCGCACATAAAACCAGAGGACAAGCATCAAGCCAAGCGTGCCGCCATGCGACGCAAGTCCGCGATAACCCGTGAACCGCCATCCTCCTTGTGGCAGGAAGTCGATAGGCAGAAATATCTCTACGAAATGCTCCCAACTTGACAGGAAGAGGTCGGGCTGATAGAACAGGCAATGACCAAGACGCGCTCCTGCAAGTATACCTACGAAGCAATAGACAAAGAGAGGGTCGAAAAGCTCATCCTTCACCTTCTGCTCCTTATACAGTCGCTGCACAATGATGTAGGCAAGTGCAAGACCGATTAGCCAGCACAACGAATACCAATGCACAACAATGGGACCTGCCTTAAAGGCAATTATGCTTGGGTCCCATACTATGTAGTTGAGTATCATTTGTATGTATGTTTATTACACGTTGAAGCGGAAATGCATGATGTCGCCATCCTCCACAACATACTCCTTGCCCTCGATGGAGAGCTTGCCTGCCTCGCGCACAGCAGCCTCAGAGCCATACTGTATATAGTCGGCATACTTGATAACCTCAGCACGGATAAAGCCCTTCTCGAAGTCGGTGTGGATGACACCTGCACACTGTGGAGCCTTCCATCCCTTGTGGTAGGTCCAAGCCTTAACCTCCATCTCGCCAGCGGTGATGAATGTCTCAAGGTTGAGCAAGCTATAAGCCTTCTTGATGAGTCGGTTCACACCGCTCTCCTCAAGCCCAAGCTCATCAAGGAACATCTGCTTGTCCTCGTAGGTCTCAAGCGAAGCGATGTCCTCCTCAGTCTTGGCTGCAATCACAAGCATCTCGGCACCCTCGCTCTTGGCTATCTCAGCAATCTGCTCAGAATACTTGTTGCCATTCTTTGCCGAAGCCTCATCCACGTTGCATACATAAAGCACCGGCTTTGCAGTAAGCAAGAAGAGGTCGTGGGCATAACGCTGCTCCTCCTTCGACTCAAACTCTACGGTACGAGCGTTCTTGCCCTGCTCAAGCACATTCTTGTAGGCCTCAAGCACAGCCACAGCCACCTTGGCATCCTTGTTATTGCCGATGGCAGCAATCTTCGACTGCTTCTGAAGCTGCGACTCAACAGTCTCAAGGTCCTTAAGCTGAAGCTCGGTATCAATCACCTCCTTGTCCTCAACGGGATTGACACTTGCACCGCCCTCACGCACGATATTATCGTCGTCGAAGCAGCGGAGCACATGTATAATGGCATCAGTCTCACGGATATTGCCAAGGAACTTATTGCCAAGTCCCTCGCCCTTTGAAGCACCCTTAACGAGTCCTGCGATGTCTACGATTTCGCAAGTGGCAGGAACGATGCGTCCTGGATGAACTATCTCGGCAAGCTTAGTAAGTCGCTCGTCGGGTACTGTGATTACGCCCACATTAGGCTCGATTGTACAGAAAGGGAAATTGGCTGCCTGTGCCTTAGCATTCGAGAGGCAGTTGAAAAGAGTGGACTTGCCCACGTTAGGGAGTCCTACGATACCACATTTTAATGACATGTCTTTATTTTGTTATATTCTTGTTTACAGTGATTTTTCAAGGTGCAAAGTTACTGCTTTATATTGAAATAAGGGAATTTATTGCTAATAAAACGAGTTCATCAGCCTTCAGCAACATCCACTTTGCCCTTAGTCCTTAACCCTTTTACTTCTTCCTTATCAGCGTCAGCCCATCGCGCAGCGGCACTATCACTTGCTCCACACGGTCGTCCTGAGCCACATGGTCGTTGAAGCATCTTATGCCTTGTGTCTGGTGGTCGTGGTCGTAGGCGGGGTCTGTGACATGACCATCCCACAAGGTATTGTCGGCAAGAATGAAACCTCCTGGACGCAACAGCGACAACACCATCTCGTAGGTCTCAACGTATGTGCGCTTGTCGCCATCCACGAAAGCCATGTCAAACTCGACACCAAGCTTGGGAGCCTCAACATTTGCGTCGCCTATGCGGAACTCTATATATTCTGCCACGGGCGAATTTTCTATCCAAGGACGAGTGAAGTCCTCCATCTCGTCGTTTATCTCGAATGTCCACACCTTGCTTCTCTTGCCTTGCTCATTGCCGCCATCGTCAATAGCCGCCAAACCTTCTGCCATGCACAACGCACTATAGCCGGAGAATGTGCCAACCTCAAGAATGTTCTTTGGTCGAATCATCTCTACAAGCATTTTGAGCATTCGTCCCTGCAAATGGCCCGATGCCATGCGTCCGTGTATGGTGTGGATATTAGTGGCACGGTATAAACGATAGAGGTAGTCGCCCTCTGGAGCAGAATGCGACAGGACGTATTGTTCTAATTCTTCAGTCATTTTTTTCTGTTTGAAAATTAAAAACACAACAAAGCCTCTTAAATATCAGTTGACATTACCGCCTCCAAAGCCAACCTATACGAGTTCATGCCAAATCCGCATATCACACCCATACAAGCGCACGAAATCATCGACTTATGGCGAAACTCCTCACGCTTGTGCACATTACTTATATGTACCTCTATGACGGGACTTTTCAATGAGCGTATGCAATCCTGCAAGGCAACACTTGTGTGGGTATAGGCTCCTGCATTGAGGATGATGCCATCAACAGAGAAGCCCACCTCCTGCATCTTGTCGATAAGGCATCCCTCGATGTTACTCTGATAATAGTCGATTTCTACGTCAGGATATTGGACACGTAGTTTTTTAAGATAATCCTCGAACGTGCTGCTGCCATAAATTCCCGGCTCGCGTGTACCAAGGAGATTAAGATTAGGACCGTTGATTATTTGTATTTTCATTTTTCTCTATTGTATAAATTATTAAGACAATGGAAAATTATGAAAAGCTTATCATAATTCCCCATTGTCAAATGTCAAATTCTATTTCACTAAAACAATTTACCATTCCGAAGTAGAGCCTCCACCTCCCGTAGAGCCTCCTCCAAAGCTGCCACCGAAGCTTCCGCCTCCACCACCTCTGCCACCACTAAGCATAGAGCCAAGTATGAAGGCATTGGTTAAAGCGTTGCCTGAGTCGTCGATATTCTCGTCTTTAGTTACTACATGACCACAATACTTACATATATAAGTGGTGCGGCGTATATGCTTAGTATGTCCACGGCTACCGGTTTTGACGAACAGATGCTCCACATTTAACTTCTTTAAGGCACTACGCTTATTGCATTTAGGGCAACGCTGCTGACTGCCCATAACATATATGAAGAAAACAAAGAAGCCAACTATCACCAACAAAATGATAATACCATAAACAAAATCATCTCCTTCGCTATCATTCTCAGGCTGCATCGAACCGTCAAGCACCTTGGCAGACATCCTCACTCCTGCAACCATGCCTCCGTCCCAATCGCCTTGTTTGAAGCGTGGCACCATCTGCTGCATCTGTATGCGCTTGGACATGGCATCGGTCATTGTGCCTTCTATGCCATAGCCAGTAGTGAATCTCACCTTGCGCTGATCCATGACAAAGAGAATCAGAAAACCATTGTCCGACTTCTTCTTGCCTATGCCCCACTTACGGAAGAGTTCATGGGCAAAGTCGAAGATATCGTCCTCACCAATACTTGGCAGCATGACTACAGCCGCCTCAATGCCCGTTGACTGTTCCAAACGCCCAAGCACAGCATTGATAGAGTCGCGCGCTCCAGCGGACAGTATCTGTGTAGGGTCGCTAACGTATAGCCTTGCATCTTGAAGGCGCACATTAGGCACGTCATTGATGGTGTATTGTTTGATTTCAGAGGCATATACCTGCACCGTCATCAACATGATTAGCAAGCAGGCGATGAGCCGCATCAAGCGATGGGCATGACACAAATGCCACACCCTTCCACCTGTTTTGTCTTTCAATAGACCAGCATCGCTTATCATAATACTTATCTCTTAATACATAATTGATTATTGCAGCCGGCCGTCTGCTTAGAACTCCACCTTTGGAGCCTTGTCAGCACCAGCTTCAGCCTCGAAATAGTTCTTCTTGTCGAAGCCACATATTCCAGCTATGATGCTCTTTGGGAAACGACGGATGCTTACGTTATACTCCTTGGCTGCATCGTTGAAGTCCTTGCGAGCCACATTTATACGGTTTTCTGTGCCCTCAAGCTGCGACTGAAGTTCAAGGAAGTTCTGGTTTGCCTTCAAGTCGGGATAGTTCTCAGTAATGGCGAGCAATTTGCCAAGAGCTGTTGTCACGTCGCCCTGAGCCTTCTGATACTGTGCAAGCTGCTGCGGAGTACAGTTAGAAGGATCTATCTTCACCTGGGTAGCCTGCGAGCGAGCTGCCATCACAGCCTCAAGAGTCTGGCTCTCGTGCTTGGCATATCCCTTCACAGTGCTCACAAGATTAGGGATGAGGTCGCTGCGGCGCTGATACTGAGTCTCAACGTTAGCCCACTTGTTGTTCACTTCCTCGTCCTGGTTTACCAGTCCATTATAACCGCCTACGCCCCAAAGCACAAGCACCACTACCACCACTCCGGCGATAATCCATCCTAAGTTTTTCGGTTTCTTATTCATATTATTCTAATTTAAGTTACTGTTTTAATGTAATACATCTATTTATACTGACTACAAATTTAATACAAATGCCACAAGAATCATCAATTTTTTGTTGTTTTTCACTTGTATAGACAAACTTTAGTAACTTTGCAACATAAAACCCCATATTAACAATAACAAAATCACCAAGAAACAACAGCAATGAACTGGCAACAACTCATATCCAACAAGCGGTTGGGACAGGAATACCGCCATCCCGAACGCCATGACGACCGCTCAGAATTCAAGCGCGACTACGACCGGCTTATATTCTCGGCTCCATTCCGCCGTATGCAGAACAAGACACAAGTGTTTCCCCTGCCGGGCAGCATCTTTGTACACAACCGCCTCACCCACTCGCTTGAGGTGGCAAGTGTGGGTATGTCGCTTGGCAACGATGTGGCACGCGACTTGAAGAAAATCCATCCCGAACTTGCAGGCACTCTGTTTGAGGAGATAGGCACCATTGTGAGTGCAGCCTGTCTTGCCCACGACATGGGCAATCCTCCTTTCGGACATTCCGGCGAGAAAGCCATACAGGCATTCTTCCGTGAAGGCAAGGGCGAAGCGTTGCGCCAACGTCTAAGTCATGAGTTATGGAACGACCTCACACACTTCGAAGGCAATGCCAATGCTTTCCGCCTGCTTGCCCACCGCTTCCACGGACGACGCGAGGGTGGATTTGTGATGACTTATTCCACACTTGCCTCCATAGTGAAATATCCCCACTCAAGTCTTTGCGCCGGAAAGAAGGGCAAGTTTGGTTTCCTATGTTTCGAAGAGCCTTACTTCCAACGCATAGCCGACGACCTTGGCATGCGTCGTCTCTCTGCCGAAGGCGAGCCATTGCGCTACGCCCGCCATCCGTTAGTATATCTTGTAGAGGCAGCCGACGACATCTGCTACGAGATAATGGACATTGAGGATGCCCACAAGCTGCGCATTCTCTCGTTCGACGAGACAATGCAGATGCTGCTCGGATTCTTTAATGAAGCCCAGAAACAAAAAATCCTCCGCCGCATCGACGACGAAGGTATTACGGACAACAACGAGAAAGTGGTGTATCTGCGTGCCTGCACCATCGGACTCCTTGAGCATGAATGCGCCAAAGCCTTTGTGGAGCATGAACAAGAGATTCTCGCTGGCGACTTCCAGGGTTGCCTCATCGACTATATAAAGCCATCGGTGAGCGACGCCTATCGCCACTGCACAGAGGTGAGCTTCCACCGCATCTACAACTCGAAGCCTGTGCTCGACGTGGAACTGTCAGGCTATAAGATTATGGAGACGCTTATGGAAACACTCATCGAGGCTGCCGTCAGCCCCGAGAAGTTCCATTCCGAACAGTTGCGCAAGCGTTTCAGCAACCAATACGACATCAACAGCGATGACTTTGAGACACGCGTCATGGCAGTAATCGACTTTATCTCGGGCATGACTGATGTCTTTGCCCTCGACATATATCAGAAGATACAGGGAATATCGCTGCCAATAGTATAATCCCCACAGGCTATTACCCCATGTATTCTCCAAAGTCGGTCAACCTCATGTCACCCTTATTCACAAGGGTGTCATGAAAGGCGAATGCTGCTCTCAAAGCACACGGCTCATGTCCTTGCGAGGCTATGCGCTGGTATTCACGCAATAGCGGACGATAGTCGGGGTGGGCACAGTTGTTGATTATCTCCTCGGCACGACGTGCCGGACCCTTGCCTCTGAGGTCGGCAATACCCTGCTCGGTTATTATCACATCAACGTCGTGCTCGGTGGAATCGATGTGGCAACATTGCGGCACAATGGCACTAATGCAACCGTTCTTAGCCGTAGAAGGTGTATAGAAAATGCTTATAGAGCCGTTGCGCTCGTAGTCGCATGAGCCACCGATGCCGTTCATCAGCTTTGAGCCACACACATGCGACGAGTTCTCATTGCCATAGATATCGCATTCCAATGCCGTGTTCATGGCTATAACTCCGAAACGGTGGATAAGTTCTGCCGAATTGCTCAGCTCGCTTGGGCGTAATGTGATGCGCGACTTGAAGTAGTCGATATTGTCGTAGACCTTCTTCAAGCACTCGTTGCTGACGGTCATTGCAGCCACCGAAGCATGGGCTATCTTGTCCTCAAGCATCATGTCGATAATTGCATCCTGCACCACCTCTGAGAAAACCTCAAGCTTAGGCAACCGGGCGTTCTGACCAATAGCCTTCATCACGGCATTGCCAGTAACTCCCACACCGCTCTGTATAGGGAACATAGTTGGTGGAATATGTCCTTTCTTTATGTCCGAGAGGAAGAAGTCGACCACATTATCACCTATTGCCTCGGTCTCCGGTGTGAGTCCCTTGAACGAGCGGGCCTCCTCAGGAATGCAACACTCCACAACTCCTACAAGTTTAGCAGGGTCGAGTTCCAAATATTCCTTGCCTATGCGCCCAGCGACTGAAAGCAGAGGAATGGGGCGACGGTAGGGATATTCCTCACACTCATACTCATCATGCAGATAACGCACACGCGGATCGTGGAATGTGTTAAGCTCCAATATCACACGTTTCGCCAAACGCACGATAGTAGGCACGATGCCATCAGCCGAGGTAAGGAAGATATGTATCTTGTCGCCAGCCTTCTCAATAGCCGACACTTCGATAATGGCCCAGTCGATGTCACCATAAAAGCCACGGCGCAGTCGCTCCGCCATGTGTCCGAGATGCATATCCTCATAGTCTATCTCACCAAGATTGGCATGTCTACGGAAGTCGGCATTGGTAGAGAATGGGGCACGAAACTTAATGGCATTGGCATTGGCAAAGTCGCCCTCAAGGCTTTGGCACGATGATGCACCAGTGAGAATGCCCACCTTAAACGGACGTCCTGCCTCGTGCTCAGCTATAGCACGTTTGGAGAGTTCGCGTATCACAGCCTTGGGTACGCCGTTGGGGGTGAAACCGCTGAATCCTATATTGTCGCCGTCTTTTATCATCGCCGCACCTTCAGCGGCTGTAATCTTTCTATAAGCCATATATAAAATAATGTATTGATATTATGTTTTCTGGTTATTCTTTATGTTTCCTGATAATCATGGTGCAAAGATACATATTCTATTGTATAATTATACATACCAACAACACAAATAGTATAAATATTAATAAATATGCAATGTTTTAGTAACTTTATGGTATTATTATGCATATATCATCCTTTGTAAGCACTTCATATCACACAATACAATAAAAAAACTGACCGCTGGACTCTATAGAATCACAGCGGTCAGCCAAACGTTAGTATGTTATGAAAAATTTGAGAGAACTTGAAGCTTCTCAGCTTCGAGTTTGTTTTGTTTTAACTAAAAATGATTTATTATTGAGAAAGCATAGAAATTTATCTTTTTTAAGTGAGGGGTGTAGGCTCATATACCTTCAGCACACCATTATTTAATAATGGCAGGTGCATCCTGGCTTATCTGCGTAGCCGCCTCCGCACCAATGTTGCCCTTCTTTAGAGTATCGAGTCGGACGGAATCGTTAAAAGCTACCGACGCTCCATTTATTGTGCGTGAAGAGTAAGCAGGATTGCCTGTTGCATTGTCGCCAGACTGGAAAGAGAATTGTGCAGCCTGACTCAGAGTGAGCACTATAGCCACCATAGCAGCAGCCTTAAATAGCGGTGCGAAACGTTGGCTCAACTTAACTCGCTGTGCTGCCACATGCTGTGGCTCGTCAATCATGGCCAAGAGTCGCTCGTCGAAGTCATCACCTAAGCAGTCTGCTTTAGGTTCTGTCTGCTCGTATACGAACAGCGGGCGGTATTTCGCCAGCTCCTCAGGCACGCACAACTGGCTGAAGAACGAGCGCAGAATCTGCTCTTCCTCAAGCGTGGTCTCACCCTGCCAGTAGCGTTCCAAAAGTTGGTTTATGTATTTATAGTCCATAATTGTCGTATTCTAAGAATTTCTGTTTTATTGTCTGCCGTGCGCGGAATATGTTCACCTTCACAAGGTCCTCACTTATGCCAAGCACTGCGGCAATTTCCTTATACGTCTTTCCTTCGAAGTCGCGCAATTGCATACATGAGCGTTGCTTCTCAGGCAGACTGTCAATGAGAGTTCTCACTATCTCCACCTTCTCGCGCTGTACTGTGCGCTCATAAGGAGTGGAGCCTGAGTCGAGTCGGTCGCTGCTGATAGTACTTTCATCATCGTCAAGCGATGCGTTCTGATTGTCATGCAGCCTCAAGCGGTCGAGCGACATATTGCGGCATATTGTCATAGAGAAAGCCTCTATCGACTCGATGGTGTCCCATGAGTCGCGACGATTCCACACTTTTATAAGTGTTTCCTGCACTATATCCTCGGCTTCTTCACGGCTCAGCGTGATGCGGAGTGCAAGCCGGAAGAGTGCATCCTTCATCGGCAAAATGTCATTGCGAAAATTTATCTTTTTCATCTGTGCTCTATTTTGAAGACGGCTGTATAGGGTAAATGTTACAGGTCTTTCCTTGATTTAACTTCGTTTAACAAAACTATTTGATTGTAAACTCTTCTATTTCGACTACAAAATGGCCCTTTTTAAGCCTTTTTTCTGTATCGGGTACGTATCGAGTACGTATCGGTTCCGTATCAAACCCGTATCGAGTACGTATCGGTTCCGTATCAAACCCGTATCAAGTACGTATTGATTACGTATCAATCTCGTATCATCCTTCGTTCGTCCTTCGTTCGACCTTCGTTTCACGATACGAGAATGAACGAATATCGATACGAGAACAATACGGGTTTGATAGAAAGTGCAACGAAGGATTAACGAAGGATTATAGAAGCTCATTACGAAGAGCTATCATCAGATAGATACAAATATGTATGTAGGCAATTGTTCATTATTTTTAAGTTAAGCATTCAACCATGCAAAGGTAGTGCTTTTTATTCATTTTGCGTCTTTTGCGTCTCTTTTTATGTCTTTGCGTCATTTTGCGTCAGCATAAAAATGTGATTAAAATAATAATTGCAGCAAAATATAAAAAAAATGCCACAAAAGTTTTGCAGTTTCCAAAAAATACACTACCTTTGCATCCGCAATCGAGAAACAAGCGATTGCAAATACAATGCTTCAATAGCTCAGTTGGTTAGAGCACCTGACTGTTAATCAGGGGGTCGTTGGTTCAAGTCCATCTTGAAGCGCAGTTTTATAAAACCTCGCAAGTCACACGACTTGTGAGGTTTTTTTATTACCAATAAGGTATTCTGCCTTCTATAAGATGTTTCTTCGACTTGCATCAGCACACAACTGTGCCGCTACCGCCAAGGCAGTCAGCCTTTGTTATCACAACCCTTTTCACTCCATCCTCAACGGCAGCGAGCGCGTTTTCTATCTTCGGGAGCATACCTCCTGATATTGTGCCATCGGCTGTGAGTTGCTGGAAGTCATGGCGTGTGATTGTGGGTATTACGCTTGCGTCATCATCAGGATTGCGAAGCACACCAGGCTTCTCGAAACAATATACAAGCGTAACGTCATACAATGAGGCCAGGGCACGGGCTGTCTCCGAAGCTATCGTATCGGCATTGGTGTTGAGCATAGTGCCACAGCCATCATGAGTAAGAGGAGCAAGAACTGGAGTCATGCCAGCCTCAACAAGCGTCCTAAGGCGATTGGCGCTCACTTTGTCCACGTCGCCAACAAAGCCAAAGTCGATGCCGTCCTTTAGCGGACGCTTATGCGAGCGGATAACATCCATGTCGGCGCCAGTGAGTCCGATGGCATCAATGCCAAGCGACTGCAACTGTGCAACAATGTTCTTGTTGACCAATCCGCCATAAACCATAGTCACCACCTCAAGCATCTGTGCATCAGTTATGCGTCTACCCCCTACCATCTTGCTCTCTATGCCAAGCGCGGCAGCAACCTTAGTGGCGCGTCTTCCGCCACCATGAACCAAAATCTTAGCCCCTTCTATCTGCTTGAATCCTTCAAGAAGAGCTGTGAGATGTGCCGGATCCTCGACCACGGCCCCCCCTACCTTTACTATAGTAATTTTCATAATTCAATAAAAATAATTGTGTGGTAAGGCATGACGCCCTACCACAACACTACTGAGTGGAGCCAATCGTTTACTCCAAATATGTATATCCATAAAGTCCCGAGCGATAGTTGCTCAAGAACTCCTTGCCTTCCTCCAGCGAAATCTTGCCCGCCTTGACACTCTTGGTAACCCAAATCTCAAGCTGACGCACAAGTCTCTTGGGGTTATACTGCACATAGTCGAGCACCTCCTCAACGGTCTCGCCATCAAATATCTGGTCGATGTGGTAGCCTCCGTCCTTCACAGAGATGTGCACGGCATTGGTGTCGCCAAAGAGATTGTGCATATCGCCAAGAATCTCTTGATAGGCACCCACAAGGAACACACCGAGATAGTAGTCCTCATTCTTCTTGATAGGATGAACGGGCAGCACGTGAGTAGCCTGTCGGTTGGTCACGAAGTTGGCTATCTTGCCATCGCTGTCGCAAGTGATGTCCTGAAGAGTGGCGTTGCGTGTGGGACGCTCGTTGAGACGCTGTATAGGCACTATCGGGAACAGTTGGTCGATGGCCCATGCGTCGGGCAACGACTGGAATATAGAGATGTTGCAGAAATACTTGTCGGCAAGCAACTTGTCCAGTCCACGCAGCTCATCGGGAGTATGCTTCAATGTCTTGGCCATGCTGTTCACCTCGCGGCAAACGCTCCAGTACATGCTCTCTATCTCGGCACGTGTGCGCAGGTCGACAATGCCATGCGAGAAGAGGTCGAGAGCCTCGTCGCGTATCTGCTCGGCATCATGCCAGTCCTCAAGCATTGTGCGTGGGTTGAGATTGTCCCATATCTCATAGAGGTCCTTCACAAGCTGATGGTCGCCTTCCGAAGGCTCAAACGCCTCAGGCATTTCAGGTAGCGATGTTGTCTCAAGCACGTCGGTGATGAGCACAGAGTGATGAGCCGACAACGAGCGTCCACTCTCGGTGATGAGGTTGGGATGGATGATGCCATTCTTGTTGGCAGCATCGACGAAGGTGTACACACAGTCGTTGACATACTCCTGTATGGAATAGTTTACAGAACTTTCAGAGCTTGAGGAGCGTGTGCCATCGTAATCAACGCCAAGACCACCGCCACAGTCAACAAAGTCGATGTTGTAGCCCATCTTGTGAAGCTGGATATAGAAGTTGGCAGCCTCGCGCAAGGCAGTCTGTATGCGTCGAATCTTAGTTATCTGCGAACCGATGTGGAAGTGTATCAGTCGCACGCAGTCGTGCAGTCCCTTCTCGTCGAGAGTCTCAAGAGCCTGGAGAAGCTCCGAGGCACGGAGTCCGAACTTAGAAGCGTCGCCACCGCTCTCCTGCCATTTGCCAGAGCCGGAAGAGGCGAGTTTGATGCGTATGCCGATATTCGGACGCACACCGAGCTTCTTGGCAGCAGAGGCAATCAGTCCGATTTCGTTCATCTTCTCAACGACGATGAAAATGCGCTTGCCCATCTTCTGTGCGAGCAGAGCCAGCTCTATGTAGCTTTGGTCCTTATATCCGTTGCACACGATGATGGAATCGCTCTGGCACTGCACGGCAATCACAGCGTGAAGCTCAGGCTTAGAGCCGCACTCCAGTCCGAGATTGAACTTGCGTCCATGGGAGATGATCTCCTCCACAACGGGCTGCATCTGGTTTACCTTAATAGGATAGACGATGAAGTTCTCGCCCTTGTACTTATATTCCTCGGCTGCCTTCTTGAAGCAACTTGAGGTCTTCTCGATGCGGTTGTCGAGAATGTCGGGGAATCGCAGCAATACCGGCGGAGTGACATCACGCAGCTGAAGCTCGTCCATGACGTCGCGCAGGTCGATCTGCACGTTGTCCTTGCAAGGTGTGACATACATGTCGCCGCGCTCATTGACACCAAAATATGAAGTGCCCCAACCGTTGATGTTGTAGAGCTCGCGGGAATCATCAATTGTCCATTTTTTCATTTTTGAGTTTTGGGTTTTATTTCAAAAGTTCTATCAGTTTTTCGACAGTCACGTTTATCTTGTCGTAGTTGTCGAGCAGGTTTATGTCGAGTGTATAGTGAGCCTTCGAGTAGAACTGCTCGCGATAGGCAAGCTGCCCTTCTATAAACTCACGCACCTGCTCTGGGGTTTTGTTGAGCAATAGCGGGCGCACCGACCTGCCCATCTTGAGATGCTCGTAGAGCACCTCGGGCGAAGCCTTGAGATAGACCACCGGTCCCTGTCGGTTCATATATTCTATATTGTCGAAGAAGCACGGTGTGCCTCCGCCGCACGAAAGCACAATATTCTCAAACTCCGCCACCTCGTGCAGCATATTATGCTCGATGCGTCGGAATCCCTCTTCGCCCTCGCTGTCGAATATCTGCTTCACGGTGCGCCGCATACGTGTCTCGATATACCAGTCGAGGTCGTAGAAGGTCACGCCAAGCGCCTTGGCGAGTGCCTTTCCTATTGTTGTTTTTCCGGCTCCCATGTAGCCGATAAGGATTATTCGGGTCATAGAGGTCTGTTTTTTATCTTACACAGTTATTTCTTCTTGGCGGCTCCTCTCTTCTTGGGAGCCGGTGGGTTGTTCACGATGTCCATGCACTCGGCATAGGTAAGCTCGGCAGCCTTTGGGTGAAGCTCGCGCGGAATGCGGTAGTTCTTGCCGTCGAAAGCGATGTACGGACCATAGCGTCCGTTCAGCACTTCGAGATTCGGGTCTTCCTCAAACTGCTTCAAGTGGCGTTCCTCCTCAGCCTTGCGCTTACTCTCGATGAGTTCGACGGCACGCTCAAATGTGATGGACATAGGATCCTCGTCCTTTGGAATCGACACGTATTTCTTGTCGTGAAGCACATAAGGTCCGAAGCGTCCGGCACCGATAGTCACTGACTTGCCCTCAAACTCGCCCACCTTGCGCGGGAGCTTAAACAGCTCAAGAGCCTCCTCAAGCGTTATGGTCTCCATACTTTTGTCGGCAGGGAGCTGCGCAAAGCGAGGTTTCTCGTCGTCGTCGGCAGTACCTATCTGCACCACAGGACCATAGCGGCCTATCTTCACAAACACCGGATGACCCGACTTAGGGTCGTCGCCCAACTTGCGCTCACCAGCCTTATGCTCCGAACGTGCGTTCATCACCTTCTCCACAGTAGGCTCAAACTCACGGTCGAAATGCTGCATCATGTCGGTCCATTCCTCCTTGCCGTCGGCGATAAGGTCGAACTGCTGCTCCACCTTGGCGGTGAAGTTGTAGTCCATGATGGTAGGGAAGTTCTCCATAAGGAAGTCGTTCACCACAATACCTATGTCGGTAGGCAGAAGTTTGCCCTTCTCATTGCCAGTAAGCTCCACCTTGCGTGTGGGAGTGATCTTTATTCCGCGCAGCGAATCGATGACATAAGGACGCTCCTCACCCTTCTTGTCGCCCTTCTGCACATACTCGCGCTGCTGTATGGTAGAGATTGTTGGAGCATAAGTTGACGGACGTCCGATGCCAAGTTCTTCAAGCTTATGCACGAGGCTTGCCTCGGTGTAGCGTGCCGGACCCTGCGAATAGCGTTCGGTAGACATAATCTCACGGCGTGTGAGCTTGTCGCCCTCGTTGATAACGGGCAGATTGTGGGAGAACTCATCCTTGGCTGTGTCCTGGTCGTCATCAGTAGACTCGCGGTAGACCTTGAGAAAACCGTCGAACTTAACAACCTCGCCATTTGCAATGAAATGCTCATTAGCTCCAGTCATGGCAATGCTCACGGTGGTCTTCTCAATCACCGCCTCCGACATCTGGCTTGCTGCTGTGCGCTTCCATATAAGATCGTAGAGTCGGCGTTCCTGAGCGGTGCCCTCGATGGTAGTGTTTGCCATGTAGGTAGGGCGTATGGCCTCGTGGGCCTCCTGGGCACCCTTGGAGTGGGTGTGGAAGTTGCGTGTGGAACTGTACTCCTCGCCATAGAGCTTTGTCACGGTCTCCTTGGCAGCGTCAAGACAGAGTTTCGAGAGATTCACGCTGTCGGTACGCATGTAGGTGATAAGACCATTCTCATAGAGATGCTGTGCCACCATCATGGTCTGCGAGACAGAGAATCCAAGTTTGCGGGCTGCCTCCTGCTGGAGGGTTGATGTGGTGAACGGTGGTGCCGGCATACGCTTGAGGGGTTTCTTTGTAACAGTGTCCACTGTAAACTCAGAGTCCTTGCAGAGTTCCAGGAAAGCTATTGCATCGTCGTGGGTTGAGAAACGCTTGTCAAGCTCGGCTTTCACCTCCGACTGCGAGCCATCGGCATTGGTTATGGCAAAGATGGCATTGATGCGATAGTAAGGCTCACTCTTGAAATTCTGAATCTCACGCTCGCGCTCAACGATAAGTCTCACAGCCACCGACTGCACACGGCCTGCCGAGAGTGCCGGCTTAACCTTGCGCCAAAGCACTGGAGAGAGCTTGAAACCTACAATGCGGTCGAGCACACGGCGAGCTTGCTGCGCGTTGACAAGGTTCATGTCGAGATGGCGCGGGCTGGCAATGGCAGCGAGAATTGCGGGTTTTGTGATTTCGTGGAAGACGATGCGGTTGGTTGATGCCTCGTCAAGACCGAGCACTTCGCAAAGGTGCCATGATATGGCTTCTCCTTCGCGGTCCTCATCGGATGCGAGCCACACCTTGTGTGCCTGCTTTGCGCTCTCGCGCAGTTTCTTCACGAGGTCTTCCTTATCCTTAGGGATAACATAGTCGGGTTGGAGTGTATCTTTGTCAATACTGAGTTCCTTCTTCTTCAGGTCGCGTATGTGACCGTAGGACGACATCACTTTGAAGTCTTCGCCCAAGAATTTCTCAATAGTCTTTGCCTTTGCGGGGCTCTCGACGATTACTAAATTTTCTTGCATGATTTCGCTTTGTGTTCTTTAATTTGGGCGCAAAAGTAAGAATATTTTTCCGTATACCTTATTATATAGCAAAATTTTAGGTTTTATTAAAAAGATTACTTTAACAAGTAATACATATTACTTTGCCATTTAATACATATTACTTTGCCATTTAATACATATTACTTTGCCATTTAATATATATTACTTTGCCAAGCAATATATACTACATACAAACAGCATAAATCTCCTGCACTTGCTCAGGACGGAAGCAAGCGTCACCACATATCTCCACCTTGCGCATATAACCTGTAGTGAAGCGGCAGAAAGCCTGCTCGTCGATTGTTCCATTGCAAACATATTCGAGCCCGCCTATACGTATGCGCTCACCTTGACTGCAGCCACGCAATGTGACACGCACATAACCGTAGAAGCCTGGAGAGAAATCGTAGACCACCCTATTGCCATTTGTCTCAATGCCGCATGGCGACATAATTTTATACACATGAGCAGCATTGTCGTTCAGAGGATTGTACATCTGAACATTATAACCATAAACACTCTCCAAAGAAATACCATTGTCTTTTGGAGGCATGCCGCCCTTGAAGGGCAGGACAACCGATGGAAACCATTCCGCCATCGCCATGTCGCCATAGGCAGGCGTAAGATTGTTGTTGCGCTCATACATAGACTCTCCCTCGGCTGTGATGTCTGTAGACGCCGGGCAACAAAGCCAACCATCAGGCGAGAGGTAAGCAAAACAAGAGCCGTTGGCATCAGAGCCGAAGAAACCTACGGAAAGGCTTGAAGGGGCAAGACGCTTGGCTTCAGGGGCAAGGAGCACTGCCACTGTGTTGGAGTCGGGACGAAGAAAACGAGTGACATCAAAAGTCATGGACACGGGACTACTGTCATGCTCCCCGCGTATGGGCATAAAAATGGCTGCAGACACGTTGCGGCCGTTGACATAGAGAACAAAGCGTGAGTCGGTTGCAACACTTACAGAGCCACGCAGAGGGCGATTGTCGGCAATAAATGTGCGGCGAAACCATTGGCATGAGGTATAAGCAGATGATGGTGATGTCATCCAAGCGGTACCAAACTGCTGGGCGCGGATTGTTATGGCAAAGAATAGAAGCAGGTATGTGCAGATTAGGCGGTGCATAAGGAAAAAGGAAAAGGGGTGGGAAGAATATGGACAGAGCCAATAATAAAGAAGTTTATCGGGCTAAAAGGATTTAGCCCGATAAACTCTAAGCCTGATGTTAAGACACACCTTATTATTATGCGTCGATGTTGGCATATGTGGCATGCTCCTCGATGAACTTGCGGCGTGGCTCCACATCATCGCCCATGAGCATAGAGAATATCTCATCGGCCTCAGCAGCATTCTCGATAGTAACCTGCTTGAGCAGACGTGTCTGCGGGTCCATGGTTGTCTCCCAAAGCTGCTCTGGGTTCATCTCACCAAGACCTTTATAGCGCTGTGTATGGATAGACTTGCCGTCCTCAGAGCCGTTGCCATACTTGTCGAGGAAAGCCTGGCGCTGCTGCTCGGTGTAGCAATACTCCTTCACCGTGTTCTTATAGGTACAGAGGTAGAGCGGCGGGTTGGCAATGTAGAGGTGTCCCTCCTGAATGATTTTCGGCATGAAACGATAGAAGAGTGTCATGATGAGCGTGTCGATGTGTGAGCCATCGACGTCGGCATCGGTCATGATGATAATCTTGTCGTAGCGCAATTTGTCGATGTTGGCCTCCTTATCCTCCTCGCCGTCAACGCCAAAGCGCACACCGATACTCTGGATAATGTTCATCACCGACTCCGACTCAAACACCTTGTGCCACATAACCTTCTCTACATTGAGGATTTTTCCGCGCAAAGGCAGAATGGCCTGTGTGTAGCGGTCGCGTCCCTGCTTGGCAGAACCGCCGGCGGAGTCACCCTCGACGAGGAATATCTCGCACTTCTTGGGGTCGCGGTTGGAGCAGTCGGCAAGCTTGCCTGGAAGTCCACCTCCAGTCATTGGGTTCTTGCGCTGCACACTCTCGCGGGCCTTGCGGGCAGCGATACGCGCTGTGGCAGCGAGAATCACCTTGTCGCAAATCATCTTGGCTTCCTTGGGGTTCTCCTCAAGATAGTTGGCAAGAGCCTCGCCTACGGCCTGCTGCACGGCTCCAGCGGCCTCGCTGTTGCCGAGTTTGGTCTTGGTCTGACCCTCAAACTGTGGCTCAGCCACCTTGATGGAGATGACAGCGGTGAGTCCCTCGCGGAAGTCCTCGCCTGCGATTTCTATCTTGGCCTTCTCAATCTGCTTTGATATTACGGGGTCGTTGTCGGCATAAGCCTTCAGCGTACGTGTGAGTGCAGCACGGAAACCTGTGAGGTGTGTACCGCCCTCAATAGTGTTGATATTGTTTACGTAGGAGTGGATGTTCTCCGAATAATCGGTATTATACATGATAGCCACCTCGATGGGGAAGCCTTGCTTCTCTGTCTTGAGGTAGATGACATCGTCGAAGAGATGGGTGCGGTGACGGTCGACGTAGCGCACAAACTCCTTGAGTCCGTCCTTGGCATGGAACACTTCCTCGCGTGTCTTGCCTTCCTCATTGGGACGAAGGTCGCGCAAGGTGATCTTGATACCCGCGTTGAGGAACGCAAGCTCGCGCATACGGCGTGCCACGATGTCCCACTGATAGTGAGTGGTGGTGAATATTGTGGGGTCTGGCCAGAACTGCTGGCGTGTGCCTCTAAGCTCTGTCTCGCCTACAACCTTCACGGGATAGAGAGGCTTGCCCTTCTCGTATTCCTGCTGGTAGATTTTGCCATCGCGGAACACCTGCGACTTCATGTGTGTAGATAGAGCATTGACACAGCTCACGCCTACACCGTGCAGACCACCGCTGACCTTATATGAACCTTTGTCGAACTTACCGCCTGCATGGAGCACAGTCATCACGACCTCAAGGGCTGACTTATGTAATTTCTTATGTTCGTCGACTGGAATACCGCGACCATTGTCTTGAACAGTGATCGACTCATCCTCGTTGATAGTCACCTCAATATGGGAGCAGTAGCCCGCCATTGCCTCGTCGATGGAGTTGTCAACGGTCTCGTTGACGAGGTGATGGAGACCTTTCTCACTGATGTCGCCAATGTACATGGCAGGACGCTTGCGCACTGCCTCAAGTCCTTCAAGGACCTGGATGTTACTTGCCGAGTAGTTGCTCTCGTTTTTCTGTATTTCTGCCATTATCTTATTTTCGATATTTAGTCTACAAAAGTAATAAAATTTCGTGAGTTGTGGAAATTTTAAATGGTAAAAAACGTATAATACACTTATAGCTTGCACTGTGTTTTTAAGCTCTTCAACCACGTCAAGCTTGAAGTGTAACTTTTTGCTGTAGTGGCTGTATAACGATTGGATTTTTTCATTAACTTTGCACCTTGAATTATCACAAAGAATAAAACAATGTTTTCAGAATACACAAAATCAACTCTCACCCTTCTCTTCATCTCACCATTGACCACACTCGGCCAAAACTATTTCGACGTGATGCCCATGACATGCACTGAGAAAAAGGGCGGCACCGTATACAATGCCGCCGTGGACTTTCCCGTTGGTGGCAGCGATGCCGTGATGCGCAGTGCAAAGGCATGGATTGGCGAGGTGCTTGACGTGGATGCCACAATGGAAGACGTGAAGACTGCGAACATGAGCACCGACGATTTTGCTGGCTTTCTTGACGCTGTCGCCAAGGATTTTGTGGAGAACAACGAGGGCTCACGCCGCCGTGTGGAGGTGACATGGCTTTATGAGGACCCATCGTGCGTGACTTACGAGGTGGTAACAACCGACCGCGACTCGGTAGACTGGACCACAAGCGACGTGGCTTGCTTTGCCAAACGCGACGGACACCGTGTACAGATGAAAGAGATATTCAACTGCGACGAGCGACAAATAAAGAAACTGATGTGGCAATACCGCGGCAACCTTAGAATGGAAGTCGCCAAAGCCGACGACCTATACATAGGCAACTGCGGATTTATCGACGGATGGGTGGTGGTGATAGGTCCGGCACAGGGCACTTCGGGAGCGGAATACCGACTGAGATACCCCGAAATAGAGAAATGGCTTGTGCCTGCAAAAGGTGAAGGCTATCTGGCCAAATAAAAATGAGCTATATTATATGAAGAGAGAATGTGCCAAAACCCGTGAATAGTTTTTTGGCACATTCTCTTATGCAGCAACTGAAGTAAGCATACAACCAAAAGAGGTCACCCGTCTTGCGACAGATGACCTCAGTATGGGGTTTTCAACAAACTTAATTAAGCGAGCTTGCTGATATGCAGACACAAGCTTGACTTCAAGTTTGCAGCCTTGTTCTTGTGGATAATGTTAGTCTTAGCCAACTTGTCCAGCATCTTCTGAACAGTAGGATAGAGCTTTACAGCCTCTTCCTTGTCCGTCATGGCGCGCAACTTGCGGACAGCATTGCGCATCGTCTTTGCGTAGTATCTGTTGTGCAAAGCCTTAGCCTTGTCCTGACGGATTCTCTTAAGTGATGATTTGTGGTTTGCCATCTTGTTATGTTTCTTCTTTTTTATTTTTATTGTAGTCCCTAGGAGAGTCGAACTCCTCTTTAGAGAATGAAAATCTCTCGTCCTAACCGATAGACGAAGGGACCAAGGTGCTTGATTTTAGCGGGTGCAAAGGTACGACTTTATTTTATATGCGCCAAATTTTCCTTTAAGTTTTTTCTTGAAATGCCGCTTTTTTCTGTAATTTTGCCCTTAAAAGACCAAAAACAGGCAAAAATGCTCATAAAAACCAATGCTATTGTACTTAACTCACTGAAATACGGTGAGTCGCAACTTATAGTCGATCTCTTCACCGAATCGCATGGAAGACTCTCTTTCATGCAGCGCATTCCACGCACTTCGCGCTCGGGAGTGAAGAAACAGTTTTTCCAACCTCTCACTCTTCTAAGCATTGAGTTTGACTACCGTGCCTCGCAGAAACTGCAGCGCATCAAGGAGGCATCGGTGGCGTGGCCCTTTGTGTCGTTGCCTTTCGATGCGCTCAAACTGTCGATAGCCCTATTCGTTGCAGAGTTCACAAGCTACTGCACCCGCTCCGAACAGGCAAACCCCTCGCTCTACCTGTTTATAGAGAACAGCGTGCGCTGGCTTGACGCTTGCGAGCGAGGCTTCACCAACTTCCACATTATATATATGTTGCACCTTACACGCTTCATAGGCTTCTATCCCAACCTCACCGACGATGACAACGATACTGGCAGTGACATCTACTTCGACATGCGTGCAGGAAACTTTGTGAAGCATGTGCCCGTACACTCCGACTTCCTCAAACCCGATGAAGCACGCAAGATACGACTGCTCATGCGACTCAACTATACGACAATGCGGCTGCTCTCGCTGTCAAGAAGCGAGCGCAACCGCATTATTGAGGTTATTCTTCAATACTACAGGCTCCACCAACCGGCATTCCCCGACATGAAGTCATTGCCTGTATTGCAACAGCTGTTCGGCTGACAGCGCAAATGGTTTATGTGAAAGATATAGTTCCTGCCACAGACTCAGTGTCGTTGTTCTGCTTTGGAGCTTCCTTCTCGTCGACGATGCGGCGGCGCAACTCATTAAGCTGCTGCAATGTGCGCTTGTAGGTAGGAGTGGTCTCTACGGTGAGAATCACCTCCTCATTGTCAAGGTCGTCGGCAGAGAAACGGAAGATATGCGGACGACGCTTGGTGATGGAGCCGCCCTTGTCGTCGCCGTAGTAGTGGTTGCGGCGTATGGCATTCTTGATGTTAATCTCCACCTGCTTATCGTCCTCCTCCTGTGCGAGTTGACGCATGTGGTTGTTCATACCATCAACATTCTCTATACCGAAGCCTGTGGCAAGGATAGTGACCTTCACCTTGTTGCCAAGTTCCGGGTCGAGTCCTATACCCCACTTTATCTCGAAGTCGGAGCCAAACTGCTCCATGAAGTCGTTCACCTCGTTCATTTCCTCCATCATCAAGCCACCAGAGTTTGGCGAATCGTTGTTGGAGTCCTTTGAGAAGTTGATGCTAAGAAGAATCTTCTTAGCGTTGAACACATCGTTGTCGTTGAGCAGCGGTGAGTTGAGTGCGTCGGAGATAGCCTGCTTCACACGACCCTCGCCCTCGCCATAGCCGGTAGACATGATAGCCACACCACCATCCTTGAGCACTGTTTTAACATCGTTGAAGTCGAGGTTGATGAGTCCGTGGTTGGTAATGATCTCCGCAATTGACTTGGCAGCCACAGAGAGAGTGTCGTCGGCCTTGCCAAAAGCGTCGAGCACTGTAAGCTCTGGATAAATCTTGCGCAGACGCTCGTTGTTGATAACAAGCAACGCGTCCACATGTTTTGCCATTTCCTCAACACCGTTGAGAGCCTGGTCAATCTTGCGCTTGCCCTCAAATCGGAAAGGAATAGTAACAATACCCACGGTAAGGATGCCAAGTTCCTTGCTCACGCGAGCGATGACAGGAGCAGCACCAGTACCGGTGCCACCACCCATTCCAGCGGTGATAAAGGTCATTCGTGTACCGTCGCTAAGCATCTGCTTAATAGAGTCGATGCTTTCCTCGGCTGCCTGGCGAGCCTTGGCAGGCTTGTTGCCAGCACCCAAACCCTCGGTGCCAAGTTGCAGAAGCACGGGCACTGGCGAGTCGTTGAGAGCCTGGTTGTCGGTGTTGCAGAGCACGAACGAAACATCGTGGATACCCTCTCGGTACATGTGATTGACAGCGTTGCCGCCACCACCGCCGACACCGATTACCTTAATAATCGTATTGGTTTCTTTTTCAGGTGTACAGAAGTCCACCATAGGGTTGTTATTGTTGTCAGACATTTTTATTCAGTTTGTTTATGCGGTTGGGAATATGCTTGCCCGTTTCAGGCGGGCTGTATATATCACGCGTAATGCATTCGAGAGAGAAATAGGTTAGTCACCGTTTTCTGGTTCAACAAGTGATTTTCCGAATTTCTTTAATGATCCAAACAGGCGTCCAAACGGAGAATTCCTCTTACGTTCCTCCTCTTCCTTACGACGTCTTTCTTCTTCCTCGCGCTTGAGCCGTTCTGCCTCCTCACGCACCAGACGTTCTCTCTCCTCGCGCTTGATGCGCTCCTCCTCTGTCTCATGTGGAGTTGTGTTGGTTGTCTGGACCGTTGTAGTTGTAGCTGATGCAGCAGTTGTTCCATTCTGCACAGAGGCTCCGTTGTTCACATGCTGATTGTCGAAGGGTGATTCACCGAAAGCATTGCCTGCACAATTCATGTCGCCGCGAGCCACAAGACTTAATATGGTGTTCATTGTTCCGTCGTGGGGCAGAGTGAACTTCGAATCCTTGGTATTGATGCTGAGCGAGACAAACTTTGCCACACGCACCTTGTCGACACCGGTATACTCGCGGAACGCCTTCTCAATGTTGGTCATGTTGCTGCCGCCACCAGTGAGCACAATACCGCTAAGCAACTTGTCGGCATACTCAGTAGGGATAAAGTTCTTCACATTCTCGATAATCTCAAGAGTGCGCGCTTCCACCACCTCAATGAACTTGCGGCTTTCGATAGAGCGCTTGTTGTCGATAGGAAGAACAGCAGTCGGGTCGATGTCAGCCACATCGGTAAGAGCCGAAGCATACTTCAGCTTCATGCGCTCGGCATCCTTCTCCTCCATCTGCAACGACTCAAGGTCCTTGGTGATATTGTCGCCACCAAGCGGAATAACGGCAATGCTGCGAAGCTTGTCGCGATAGTACACCGACACAGTGGTTGTTTCCGATCCAAGGTCTACAAGCACACATCCTGCACGTTTCTCGGCTTCGGTAAGTACGTTGTCGGCCATAACGAGCGGAGCGAGATAAGTCTCGGCAATGGCAATACCAGCACTGTCGAAACTCTTGTTAAGGTTGCGGTAGAAAGAGCGACGCCACAGAATGTTGATGAAATTACCCTCCAGACGGCTTGCCTGAATACCTACGGGGTCGGTCTGATACTGAAGGTCTACCTTGTATTCCTCGGTTATAGCGTCCTGTATCTCGTAGTCGGGATATGTCATGTTGCGGTTGGTGTCCATAAGCTCGTTCACCATTCCCTGCGACACTATGGCATCCACTGGCAAGTCTTTGATAACCATATTGCGCACACTATGGATGCTTTGTCCGCCAATACCTACATATACCTGGGTAATATCAGCCTGAAGGCTGTTCTTAAGTTTTGTTATGATGTTGCTCAATCCTTGTGCTGTCTTGTCAATACTGTAGACAACACCCTTGCGTATGTACGAGGTGGAGTCTTCTGATGCGACAGCAAGTACGGTGATACTGCCATCGGGATTTTTCCTCCCTGCAATGCCGGTCAGTTTGGCTGACCCAAGCTCTATAGCTACTATAAAATCCTTTGCCATACGTTTGTTATATATCTATTGTTGTTTTTATCTTGATTTCTTATTTTTATATTGAGAGTGTGGGCGATGGAAAATACTGGAAGTTAAGAGTTTTTCTTTTCCTCCTTTGACGCCTTCTTGTTTTCCTTTGACGCGCTCTTATTTTCCTTATGTGCCTTCTTTTTCTCCTTTGGCACTGCCTTGCTGTCATTCGAAGCCGCCTTATTTTCTTTAGCTGTTGACTTTTTGTCGTTATCCGACTTTGCCTTAACCTCCTTTGGCGAAGCATCGTCTTTCTTCACGGGTGAGTTTTGCTCGGCTCCGTCCTCCGATGGTCCTTCCTCAGCCATAGGTGTGGCATCTTCAGGTGCAGCAGCAACGGGAGCTGTCTCATGCTTGACTGGAAGCGGAGCCTTTGCTCCCTTGCGTTTGCATATTATCTGGTTGTCGAATTCGATGTTCACATACGAATACTTGTTCCAACCAACCTGCGAGAGTCCATATTTATAGAACTTCTCAAGTCGAGTCATCTTCTTTTCAAAGAATTTGGCAATGGCTACCTCATGCTGCTCGCGGCTGGATCCGTCGGGCAACTTACCTATATATATAATGTGGTCGCCTATGCGAGGCACCAGTTCCACACCTTGGTCTGGCAGAATATGTATCTGCTCTATAAGGTTCTTCCACAAGTCATTCTGCATGATAATCCTGCCAAGAGCCGATAGATAGCTTATCGCATAACGGCGGCTTATGGCTCCCGAGGCGATGATAAGGTCGCTCGTATAGTTGGTGCGCGGCATTATGCAGTCGTTGTCATCAACATAGTAGTCATCGCCATTATCAGCCTTTATGCGTATCACCGGCATTCGCTGCGTCACAGAGATGTAGACATAGCCGCCCTCTGTCTTGTAGCATTCAGCAGTCTTAACAAACGGGCTTTGCCTCAACATTTCTTCTATTCCACGCGCGTTGACCTTTTCGAGAGGCTTGCCTATAGGATAGTACCCCGTTTTCTGCAGTCGCTCTTTTATCACCTTAGCGTCGAGAAATCCTCCATTAGCGTTGTCGGCAATCTCAATGTTCACCTTGGAGCACAGAGTCTTTGAGCTACCCTTCTTGTCGAAAGAGGTGAAAGCAAGCACAAGATACACGGCAATTACTATGTCGCACGCTATGAACAGTTTTTTGCTCCAGGATGTTTTCACTTTGTGTTTGTGTCTATACTTGTTTGTAAGAGTCAGCCGCAGCAAGCAACCGCGGCTGTCCACGTTATATTTGTTGACTTATTTTTTAGCCTCGATAATTTTGGCAATCTGCGGCACGTAGTTGTCGAGGTCGCCAGCTCCAAGAATAACAAGCACATCAAAGTCGCGGCTCTTCACGAGGTCGAGCACATCCTCCTTGTGTATCATGCTCTTCTCCACTCCATCAGCAAGGTTGTCGTAGATGAGCTTAGAGGTTACTCCCGGTATAGGCTGCTCACGTGCAGGATAGATGTCGCATAGAATCACCTCGTCAAGCTGTGAGAGGGCACTGGCAAATTCCTTGTAGAAGTCGCGTGTGCGAGTGTAGAGGTGAGGTTGGAAGATTGCCGTGATGCGGCGGTTGCGATAGAGCTCGCGTATGCTCTTGGCACTCTGATATATCTCATTGGGATGATGAGCATAGTCGGAGAGCAACACATGGCGGTCGTTCTTGATTTTGAAGTCGAAGCGGCGGTTCACGCCACGGTAGGTCTTCATGCCATATTTCAGTTCTTCGGCGGTGCAGCCATTGAGCTGAGCCATAGCCATGGCAGCGATACCGTTGTCGATGTTGATAGGCACCGGCTGTCCAAGTTCAACATTATTCACACACTCAATAGGCGATATGAAGTCGAACGTGATGTTGCCGTTGTCAATGCGTATGTTCTCGGCATGGAAGTCGCCTTCGTCGCGGCTATACTCATAAACCTTAACACCCTCCTGGCAATCCTGCTTCATCTCCAATCCGCGGTGGATGATAAGCGCACCACCTGGCTGAATTAGAGTGGTATAGTGGCGGAAGCTCTCAAGGTAAGCCTCCTTTGTGCCATATATGTCGAGATGGTCGGGATCAGTAGCGGTGATTACACTCATCCACGGACGCAACCAATGGAAAGAGCGGTCGAACTCGTCGGCTTCTATCACAACATAGTCACTTTGATCGGAAAGAATATAGTTTGTGCCATAGTTCTTGGATATACCTCCGAGGAAGGCGTTGCAGTCGAGATGGCTCTGATGCATTATGTGGGCGCACATGGTTGATGTGCTGGTCTTGCCGTGGGTTCCTGCCACACAGAGTCCCTTGTGTGTGCGGGTGAGGGTGCCAAGCACCTGTGCACGTTTCTCTATAGTGAAGCCATGCTCACGGAAATAAACGAGTTCCTTGTGGTCGGCAGGTATGGCAGGAGTGTAAATCACAAGGCATGAGGCGGGTTTGCGACATGCGTGTGGTATCTCATCGGGATTCTCCTCATAGTGCAGAAGCATTCCCTCGCGTTCGAGCTGGTTGGTAAGTTCCGATGGAGTCTTGTCGTAGCCAGCCACGACAATACCCTTACGTATGAAATAGCGTGCTATCGCACTCATGCCAATGCCACCGGCACCGACGAAATATACGGATTTAATATCTTTGAGTTCCATTATTATACTTATTTTTTTGCTATTCTCAGCACCTCGTCGGCAATGACGTCGGCAGAGTTGGGCTTACCAAGTTTCTTAATGTTTTCAGCGAGCTGCGCAAGCTGTTCGTCGTCCTTCACTGTGTCTACCGCAAGTTGCAGCAGAGAGTCAGGAGCCTCGGCATCCTTCACATAGAGTGCGGCACTCTTGTTGACAAGAGCCATTGCATTCTTTGTCTGGTGGTCCTCAGCCACGTTTGGCGATGGCACGAGGATTACAGGCTTACCAATGAGGCAGAACTCACTGATTGAGCTTGCTCCGGCACGACTTATCACAAGGTCGGCAGCCTTGTAGGCGGCTCCCATATCACTTATGAAGTCCATCACCTTGAGCATTGGCAGCGCATGATGGTTCTTGAGTTGTTCGGCAACAGCAGCACTGTAGTACTTGCCAGTCTGCCAGATGAACTGCACTCCACTTTTCTCCACAATGTCGAGATGTTGTAACATGCTCTCGTTGATGGTGCGTGCTCCAAGGCTTCCTCCCACAAGCAGTATAGTCTTCTTCTCGGGGTCGAGACCGAAGCTGCGCACGGCCTCCTCGCGTGTGATGCTTGTCTCAATAAGGTTCTGTCGCACGGGGTTGCCGGTGATGATTAATCTATCGGCTGGGAAGAAGCGTTCCATTCCCTCGTAAGCCACGCAAATCTTGCGTGCCTTTGGCGCAAGGTGCTTGTTGGTGACACCAGCATAGGAGTTCTGTTCCTGGATGAGAGTAGGAATACCCATGGCATTGGCAGCGTCGAGCGTGGCAGCACTGGCATATCCACCTACACCTACCGCCACATCAGGGGCGAAATCGCGTATGGTCTTGCGCACCATGTGTTTGCTCTTGAAAAAGTCGAGAGCCACGCCTATATTAGCAGGCGACCACAATGGTCGCTTGAATCCACGCACTGGCAATCCCACTATCTCGTAGCCTGCCGCTGGCACACGCTGCATCTCCATTCTGCCTATAGCTCCAACGAAAAGTATCTTGGCGTTAGGGCGTTTTGACTTTATTGCGTTGGCGATTGACACTGCCGGGAAGATGTGTCCTCCCGTGCCTCCGCCACTGACGATGACTCTTAATTCCTTTTCCATTTGTTCATGGGTTTTGTTCGCATTACTTTCAACTCACAAAATTACTCATTTTTTCTGACAATGCCGATTATTGTGCTTTTTTTATTACTGTGGCGACGATTTTTCGGACTTCACATTGCAGTAGTGCATCTTTAAGCTTGCTGTGCAGAGGTAATGTTGGTTTCCTCTATTATCTCTGGCCTTTTTTGTGCCGAGCGGCTTATGCTGAGAATAATGCCTATGTAGATACAGTTGATTATAGTAGATGTTCCGCCCTTACTGATAAGCGGCAGAGGCTGTCCGGTGACTGGAGCGAGCCCCACAGCCACACACATGTTGAAGAGAGCCTGTGTGACAAGCAGCAATGCCAAGCCCATAGCAAGAAGAGCAGGGAAATTATTCTCGCACCTGCTTGCTATTCGTCCCGTGCGGAACAGCAGGATGATGTAGAGCAAAGCCACAAAGAATGCTCCCTCAATGCCCATCTCTTCGATGATGATGGCGAAGATGAAGTCGGAATAGGCCTGTGGTATGAAGTTGCACTCCTCGGAGTTGCCTGGTCCCTTGCCTGCCACGTTCGACGAGGCAATGGCAATATTTGCGTGAGCCACCTGAGCATCCTTGTCGAGGTCTATTTCCTTTGGCGTAACCTCCTTGTGGGTGAGGAACTTGTCGATACGGGCTTTCCATGTGTCGAAACGGTGAAAGGCCTTCTCAAGTGCGTTCTTGTCCTTCTTTTCAGGAGTCTTCACCTGTTCGGTGAGTTGCTTGTTGGGGGCTTGTTCCTGGGTCTCGTCAGTGCCGAAAGTCATGATAGCTGCCACAAGCAATGCCGCCGAAAGCACGGTGAGTCCAAGCAGCTTGCCAAGCTGGCGCATAGGAACACGTCCAAGCATCATCATCATGAATATGACGATGCACAGAAGCAAAGCTGTGGATAGGTTCTCGAGCATGATGAGCGGTATGATAACGAGACTGACAGTAATGATATACTTGAAAGCATTATTGTCGGCTCCGTTTTCGGTCTGCAACGCGCTCAATATCTGTGCAGTGGCAAGCACCATAGTGCCTTTGGCTATTTCGGAAGGCTGAAACTGTATGCCAAATATAGGAATCCATCGTTGTGCTCCATTGGTGGAAGCACCCACAAAGTAAACCCATACAAGTGTGGCAAACGATAATGCCAACATTGGCGTGGTGAGAGCCTTGAAATATCTGCATTTCACATTGAGCGTCAGCACGGTGAAGAACACTCCGACACATAGCAGTCCGATGTGTTTTATCATCGGTGCTATGTAGCTGCCTGCCTTATATGTGAGCTGGGCAGAAGCCGAGTATACTTCAATCACGCTGATAAGGCAGAGGAAGAAGAACACCATCCATATAACCTTGTCGCCCTTGAATATGTTGCCTAATGTTTTGTTTATCATTTCTTTTAGTGGTAATTATGATAATTAACCCTACAGACTTCTGACAAGACTCTTGAATTGCTCACCACGGTCCTCCATGTTCTTGAAGAGGTCGAAGCTTGCACAACACGGACTCAGGAGAACAGTATCGCCTGGCTCGGCAAGTTCGTAGCAAGCAGCCACACAGTCTTTCATAGAGTGGGTGTCGCGCACGGTGATGCCCATGCCGTCGAAGAAGTTGTGGAGCTTGGTGTTGTCGGCTCCGAGATAAACGAGAGCCTTGCACTTCTGCTTCACCAGTTCCTTTATCTCGTTGTAGTCGTTGCCCTTGTCCTTGCCTCCAATGATGAGGATTGTTGGTGTGCGCATGCTTTCGAGAGCATACCAGCAAGCGTCGACATTGGTGGCTTTTGAGTCGTTGACATATTGCACTCCGCCTACCTTGCACACCTTCTCCAAACGGTGCTCAACACCAGGGAAGTCGCTAAGGCTCTGACGAATGACCTCCTTCTTGATTCCGGAGATATTTCCAGCGATACCTGCCGCAAGCGAGTTGTAGATATTGTGCTTGCCAGTGAGCGAGAGCTCCTCCTGCTCCATATTAAACGGAGTAGGCTTCTCTATCTTGTAAGTGCCTTCCTCGATGTAGCCGATAGAGCCCTTCTCCTTGAGTTCGGAGAATGGATACTGTATTGCCTTTATGTCGTATTTCTCAAGCTCGCGCTTGATTACGGGGTCGTCATTCCAGTAGATAAATGAGTCCTGCTGTGTCTGGTTCTGAATGATGCGCATCTTAGCGTCCACGTAGTTCTGCATGCAGTAGTCGTAGCGGTCGAGATGGTCGGGAGTGATGTTAAGCAGGATGGCAATGTTGGCATGGAAGTCGTACATGTCGTCGAGCTGGAACGAGCTAAGCTCGATGATGTAGTATTCGTGTGGATCTTCCGCCACCTGGAGAGCAAGCGAGCGTCCGATGTTTCCAGCAAGCCCTGCATCGTAACCAGCAGTCTTGAAGATGTGGTAGATGAGCGAGGTTGTTGTGGTCTTGCCATTTGAGCCTGTGATGCATATCATCTTTGAGTTGGTGTAACGTCCGGCAAACTCAATCTCGCTGATGATGTGAATGCCTTTGTCTATAGCTTTCTTCACCATGGGAGCCTCCTTGGGAATGCCAGGACTCTTGATGATTTCGTCGGCAGAGAGTATTTTCTCCTCAGTGTGCTGTTTCTCCTCCCATTCGATACCGTGGTCGTCGAGCAGTTTCTTATACTTGTCCTTGATAGCCGACATGTCGCTTACGAACACGTCGAATCCTTCTTTCTTTGCCAATACGGCGGCACCGGCTCCACTCTCGCCGGCACCGAGAACTACTATGCGTTTCATACTATATTATCTTATCTTCAGTGTTATTATTGTTAGTGCAGCCAATATGATGGTAGTAATCCAGAATCGGATTGTAATCTTCGACTCATGTATTGCACCCTTTGGTCGCTTGATGAGGTATTTGCAATCAGGGTCGAGCTGCGACTGCTGAGTGCGGAAATTGTCGTGGATAGGCGTGCGCTTGAAGATACGCTGCTTCACACCACGGTGTTTGCCGAGTTTGTAGTAGTACACCTGCACAATGACGCTGAGACTCTCTACAAAGAAGATACCACAGAGAATAGGCAACATCAACTCCTTATGGATGATGATTGCTGTCACAGCTATGATGCCACCGATTGTCAGCGAGCCTGTATCGCCCATGAACACCTGGGCTGGATAGGCGTTGTACCATAGGAAACCTATCAGTGCACCTATGAAAGCGCAAAGGAACACCACAAGTTCCTCGGAACCAGGAATGTACATAATATTGAGGTAGCTGGCGTATTCGATGTGCGAGCTCACATAAGCCAATATGCCTAATGCCACACCTATTATTGCCGAATTGCCTGCACACATGCCATCCATACCGTCGTTGAGGTTGGCTCCGTTGCTGACTGCAGTCACTACGAAGATAGTCATGATTACAAACAGAATCCACCCTGCAGCCACACGGTGCTCACCAAATACGCTGGTTATGCGCGAATAGTCGAGGTTATGTCCCTTGACAAAGGGAATTGTGGTTTTCAGCGACTTGCAAGCCTCTGTGCGGTGTTTCACCACAAGTTCATGTCCCTGCTTCTCATAAGCAAGGTTCTCGTTCATCTTTACATCTGGCGAAGCCCATAGAACCAAGCCAACGATGAGTCCGATACCTATCTGACCCACAATCTTGTATTTGCCCTTCAAACCCTCCTTGTTGCGGCGGAAAATCTTGATGAAGTCGTCCATGCCACCAAGGAATCCAAGCCACACCGTAGTGATAATCATCAGCAGCAGATAGATGTTGCGCAGACGACCGAGCAACAACACAGGCACAAGTATTGCAACTATTATGATGATGCCACCCATCGACGGCACACCTATTTTCTTTACACCAAACGGGTCGATTGACGCGTCGCGCTGTGTCTCAGTGATTTGCTTACTCTTGAGATACTTGATGAATCGCTCGCCAAACCATGCCGAGATGACAAGCGAAAGAATGAGTGCCAACAACGAGCGGAACGAGATATAGCCCCACATATGTGAACCACTTATACCGTATTGCTCGAGGAAGCGGAAAAGATAATATAGCATTTTTTGAATATTGAATGTTGATTGTTGAATGTTGAGTTTCGAATATTGAATGCATGAATTCTCAATTCAAGATTGAATAATTCAAAATCGCGGCGCAGCCGACAATTCAAAATTCAAAACTCAAAACTCCTAATTCATAAATTCTCTCACAACCTCATGGTCGTCGAAATGATGTTTCACTCCCTTTATCTCCTGATAGTCCTCATGTCCCTTGCCGGCAATGAGAATCACATCGCCCTTCTGAGCCATCATGCAGGCTGTGCGTATAGCCTCGCGGCGGTCGACGATAGAGATAACCTTCTTCATCTGCTGTGGGTTGAGTCCGGCAAGCATATCGTTGATAATTTCCTGCGGTTCCTCAAAACGGGGATTGTCGCTTGTGATAATAACACGGTCGCTCTGCTTAACAGCCTCCTGAGCCATAAGCGGACGCTTGCCTTTGTCGCGGTTGCCACCGGCACCACATACTGTGATTACATGTCCCTTGCCGTCAAGTACCTCGTGAATGGCACTGAGCACATTCTCCAAGGCATCAGGCGTGTGGGCATAATCCACAACTGCGGTATAACCCTCGGGAGAGTGGATTGGTTCGAGTCGTCCACTTACACTATGCAAAGTGCTCATTACCACAAGCACATCCTCCGACTTAACACCAAGCATTACGGCAGCAGCATAAACGGCGAGCAGATTGCTCACATTGAACTTGCCGATGAACTGCACTCCCACCTCACGACCATCCATCTCAAGATACATTCCCTCGAAATGACACTCGATGATGCGAGCCTTGAAGTCAGCCACAGAGCGTGTGGAATAGGTCTTTACAGTAGCCTTGGTGTTCTGCACCATCACCATTCCGTTCTTGTCGTCGGCATTGGTAATGGCGAAAGCAGTCTTGGGCAGAGAGTCGAAGAAAGCCTTCTTGGCATTGCGATAGTTCTCGAATGTCTTGTGATAGTCGAGATGGTCGCGTGTGAGATTGGTGAATATTCCACCAGCAAAGGTCAGTCCGCCAATACGCTTCTGGGCAATGGCGTGCGACGAGCACTCCATGAAAGCATACTCGCATCCAGCCTTTACCATACGGTCGAGCAACTCATTGAGTGCTATTGGGTCAGGAGTTGTATGGTCGGCAGGTACGCGCTCGTCCACAATGTAGTTGCACACAGTAGAGAGCAAGCCACACTTATGGCCCAACTTCGTGAACATATTATATAATAATGTGGCGATGGTGGTTTTGCCATTAGTTCCAGTCACTCCCACAAGCTTGAGCTTGCTCGATGGATTGCCATGGAAAGTGGTTGCCACTTTGCCTACTGCATCCTCGGTAGATTCAACCTGAACATAAGTCACGCCTTCCTTCTTTTCCTCGGGCATGTCCTGGCAAAGCACAGCCTTTGCTCCAAGTTCCACGGCTTTGGGTATGAATTTATGGCCGTCTACCTGAGTTCCCTTCATAGCAATGAAGAGATGACCATCCTTGATACGGCGCGAGTCGATGTTCACACCAGTGATTTCTACATCCTCATTACCGATTACGGCAACAACGGGGATGGCATTGAGCAATTCCTTGAGTTTCATGTTTTTATTTAGAATTATTGTTTTTATTTTAAAATTTAAGGAGTTCATCCTACTCCATTTTCAACACGCAGGTCATTCCCTTCTTCACATTCATTCCCGGACCAATGCTCTGCGCCACAACTTTTCCTCGTCCATTGATTTTCACCTTTATTCCACGGCTTTCTATTAGGAATACCGCGTCGCGTGCTCCCATACCATGAACATCAGGCATTTGCGATTTGTCACCAAGAGGCTCACGCTGCAGGTCGATGGTCTTGCCACCAGTCTCTGCTGCATGTCCCCATATAGGATTGCCGTCGGCATAACTGCCACTCCAATTGGTATTTGGCTCGAAGCCAAGATGAGTGAGCACATAGTCAGCAGCGAGTATATTGCCATTCTTCACCTGAGGAATGAATATCGACAGAGAGTCGCGGGCATCAGCAGCCTCAAGCTTAAGGCTCTGCGCCATGATTCCCTCGGCAATGTCGTGGAACACCACGCCGCTCATGCCGCCACCCGAAGCCGGAAGTCCGGATTTCTGTATGCACACAATGCAACTGTAGCGTGGCTCATAGGCAGGAAAAAATCCTGCAAACGAGAGGAGATAGTTCACTTGTCCACTCTTATATCCAGCCGCTCCCTTTGAGATTTGCGCCGTACCGGTTTTACCAGCCACAAGGAATGATGGCGAACCCGCTTTCTTGCCGAGTCCCACACTCACCACTTGTTCCAGGATTCGTGTGATTTTATTTATCGTTGTAGGTTTGGCAATCTGCTCACGCATCACCTCTGGCGGGAATGTCATTATCACCTGACCATTCTTTCTCACCTCCTTCACAAAGCGCGGGCGCATCATCTTGCCCCCATTGGCAATAGCATTATAGAATGTAAGCGTGGAGATTGGCGGCACCTGTGTCTCGTAGCCAATACTCATCCATGGCAGTGTGGTCTTGCTCCAGTTGACATATTGTTTTCCGCGCGAGTCCTTGCGAGGCATTCGTATCTTGGCAGGCGAGTAGCCTGGGATAGGCAGATGCAAGTCGTCGGCAAGTCCCAGTCGACGTATTCCCTGAACATATTTCTCAGGATTGTCCTTGTAGCGGTCGTCGATGATGCGGCTCACACCGATATTGGAGCTTACCCACAGCGTTTGCGGCAATTTCAGCATGCCATATCCGCCACGTCGCCAGTTGTGGTCCTTCATCTCTCTGCCATACATGGGCCACACACCACAACCAGTATCCACAAATGCTGTAGTGTCGACCAATCCATCGTCGAGAGCCACCATTATAGAGGCTGTCTTAAAGACAGATCCAGGCTCAAGCAGGTCGCTCACAGCATGGTTCTTTATTTCATGGAATGTTCCGTCGGCACATTTCGTCATATTGACAATGGCTTTCACGTCGCCCGTCTTCACCTCCATTACTATCGCCACACCCACGTTGGCGTTGATTTTGTAAAGCTCGTCGAGCAAGGCACGCTCGGCAAGGTCCTGCATCGACACATCAATAGTGGTGACAATGTCGGCACCATCCACTGGCGGTTGGTCGGTGAGATACAGGAATTTGTTGAGCACCTTACGTCCGTGGCTCACTCCAGTCTCGCCGCGCAGCAATGAGTCGTAGTGCAGCTCAAGTCCGCATTGCGCCGAGTCGATCTCGCCATACATCTTGCCTATGGTGCGCAGAGCAAGCGAACCGTATGCCTGCTTGCGTGCATTATACTCCTCGGTATGGAATCCGCCACGGTTCTTGCCAAGATTGAATATCGGCAGACTCTTCACCTCGGCGTAGGTGCTGTAGTTCACACGCCGGTTCCAAACAGCCCAGTGAGCTTTCTGTTTATGATAGCCCTCAAGCAGATGAGCCTTAAACTTGGCGGCAGAGCTGTCGGGGAATATTGCGTTGAGTCCTTCGGCTATAGAGTCGAGCTTCACCTCAAACAGCGAGTCTTTGCCCGCAGCGTGTATAGCCCTGAAGTCGACAAACATCTTGTATTGCGGCAGCGACGAAGCCAAAAGCTGTCCGTCGCAGCTTAGAATGTTGCCTCTCACGGGCGGAGTCACCACGCTGTCCACCTTCACTCTATCAGCCACCTTCATCCAGAAGTCGCGCTTGGCAGTCATAATATACAGAGTGCGTCCGAGCACCGCTGTAGCTATAATCGTCATTATGATGGCAAGGAAGCTGTAGCGCGGCATCACTTTTTTACTGTCAAACTTGCTCATTTCCTCTCTGAATCATTTACATTAATAATGTATGGTGGCTGTGTGGCAATGTGCAGCGTACTGTCTTTCTCGAAACGCAGTTTTTCGAGCACCATACTCTCACGTGTCTGCTGTGTCAGGTCGCTGCTGCTCGACAGAGCGCGGTATTTCGCGTCCTTCAGCTGTTCTGTGAGCTGGCTTATGCGTATCAGGTTCTGTTGGCATTTGTAGCGGTTGGAAATATACACCACAATGAAGAGCGAGATGAGCAGCACCAGCCATATCTGCTTGCGTATCACATCGGCACTTAGTATGTCGCCACCAAGGATTTTCTTAAGTGTGATATTCTTGGTGATGGGCATGTCCTCCTCTGTGGTCTCGCGTATGATAGTGCGCAACGAAGGCGGCTCATCTTCATCCACGCTCTCGTTGGGCGTTGCCTCAAGATGCTTGAGTATTTCGCGCGGGTCGGGCGAGGATGTATTTTCTTCTTTCATTTTGCTTACTCCTTTCCTTAATACTTAAATTTTTGCAGCCACACGCAGTTTTGCGCTTCTGCTTCGCGGGTTGCGCACCTGCTCCTCTTTCGATGGGATGATAAGCTTGCCCACAGTCTTGTAAGGCGTATTGATGCGTCCGAAGAAGTCCTGGTCGATTTTGCCTTCGGCGTTGCCAGCCTTCATGAAGTTCTTCACAATGCGGTCCTCAAGCGAGTGATAGGTTATCACCGAGAGTCTTCCGCCAGGCGCAAGCATCTCTGTGGCAGCAGCAAGCATCTCCTTGAGAGCGTCCATCTCATGGTTCACCTCTATGCGCAGAGCCTGAAACAGTCGGGCCATGTCCTTCTTCTCGCGCTCGCGCTTGAACATTGGCTCCACCACAGCGAGAAAATCCTTCGTGGTCTTTATCTCAGTCTGCTGTCGAGCCTTTGCGATGGCAGCAGCTATGCGGCGCGAGTTCTTCATCTCTCCGTATATATAGAAGAGGTCGGCAAGACGCTCCTCGTCGTATGTGGCGAGAATGTCGGCGGCAGTAAGTCCTGCTCGCTTGTTCATGCGCATGTCCAATGGAGCGTCGAAGCGGAATGAGAATCCTCGCTCGGCATCATCGAAGTGATGCGACGACACGCCAAGGTCGGCGAGGAGACCGTCAATCTGCTCCACGCCATAATAGCGCATCCAATTCTTAAGATATCGGAAATTACTCCTGACGAACGTGAACCGTTCGTCAGGCTCGCCGATGTTCTGTTCGGCATCAGCATCCTGGTCGAAACTGTAGAGATGGGCGTCAGCAGAAAGGCGCGAAAGAATCTCGCGTGAATGGCCACCGCCGCCAAAGGTAACATCGACATACACTCCACCCGGTTTAAGCTCAAGCCCACTGACGCTCTCGTCGAGCAACACGGGCACATGATAACCCTCGCAAGTCTTTATGTCGGCTGTATGATTTATCGTGTCTTTGTACATTATATATATGCGTATTTGGGTGTAAAGGTACATAAAAATCCGCATACGAGTCTACATTTATATATCAAAATTATTAAAAAGGTATATTTCTTAAGCTAAATTGAATGTATCTGAAAAAGATGTGTTATTTTTGCAGAGAAATAGCATTTTGTGGAAAAATGAACGAGATTTCAGAACATACAATTGACATAGACAAGATACTCCAAAGCAAGATGGGAGCCAAGGCGCGATACGTGCCGGGCTTTGCCGTGGCGTGGCTAAAACGCATCATCCATCAGGACCAAGTGAACCAGTTTATATGGAACTCGCGCCATCTTTCGGGCGTGGAGTGGCTTGAGGAATGCGTGCGCTACTTGCAGATGGACATAGAGATTGTTGGCAAGGATAATCTGCCTAAGCCAGACGACGGACGACTCTATACTTTTGTGTCAAACCATCCGCTTGGCGGACAGGACGGTGTGGCACTCGGAGCTATCATCGGGCGACACTACAATGGCAGATTCCGTTATCTGGTGAACGACCTGCTCATGAACCTTCCCGGACTTGCCCCCGTATGCATAGGCATCAACAAGACCGGACGCAACAGCCGCGACTTTCCGCGCATGGTGGAGGCGGGATTCAAGAGCGACAACCACATGCTCATGTTCCCGGCAGGACTCAACAGCCGACAACAACCCGACGGCTCCATACACGACATCCCATGGACCAAGACATTCATTAAGAAGAGCGTGGAATGCCAACGCGACGTAGTGCCTATACATTTCAGCGGAGCCAACTCAAACCGCTTCTACCGCATAGCCAAGTTCAGCGACCGATTCCTGCCGTTCAACCTTGCTATGATATTCCTCGTTGACGAGATGTACCGCAACGTGGGCAAGCACTTCACAATACACATCGGCAAGCCTATACCATGGCAGACGTTCGACCGCAGCCGCTCGCCACAGCAATGGGCACAGTGGGTGGAGGACAAAGTGTACGAACTTCCCGCGCAAGGAAAATAACATATTAAGAATCAAAAATTCAGAATGGAAGAGCCAATAATAGAACCAGTGAGCAAGGAACTGCTCAAGAGTGAGCTTACTCCCGAGCGACAACTCCGAATGACCAACAAAAGCCACAACGAGATTTACGTCATCACGGCACACAACGCACCCAACGTAATGCGCGAGATAGGACGTCTGCGCGAGATAGCATTCCGCGAGGCAGGAGGCGGCACGGGCAAGCCGATGGACATCGACGAGTTTGACACATGCGCCAACTGCTACAAACAGCTCATAGTGTGGAACCCTGAGGCTGAGGAGATTATCGGAGGCTACCGCTATCTGCTTGGTTCGGACTGGGAACTCGACGACAACGGACAGCCTAAGCTTGCCACAAGCCACATGTTCCATTTCTCCGACAAGTTCATCAAGGACTACATGCCCTACACCGTGGAGCTTGGACGCTCGTTCGTGACGCTCGAATACCAAAGCACACGACGCGGCTCAAAGAGCCTCTTTGCCCTCGACAACCTGTGGGACGGACTTGGTGCGCTCACCGTTATCAAGCCCAACGTGAAGTATTTCTTCGGCAAAATGACCATGTATCCCTCATACATCCGACGCGGCAGAGACATGATTCTCTACTTTCTCAAGAAGCACTTCGACGACAAGGACAATCTTATCATTCCGCTCAAGCCGCTCAAAATCGAGACTCCAGAAGAGGAGCTGCGCAAGCTTTTCTGCGAGGATGACTTCAAGAAGGACTATCTCATCCTCAACCGCGAGGTGCGAGCCTTGGGCTACAACATTCCGCCGCTCGTGAACGCCTACATGTCGCTCTCGCCCACAATGAAACTCTTCGGCACAGCCATCAACTATGGCTTTGGCGACGTGGAGGAGACAGGCATCCTCATTGCTGTCGATGAGATTCTAGAAAGCAAGCGCGTGCGCCACATCGACTCATTCATCAATGAGCACCCCGAGGCTCTCAAGATTACAAGCGGCGCTAACAACGTAATCTATAAAGAGCGCGAAACAACAGAAACAGATTAATTACCATTTCAGTAAATAGATTTTTTAATAGTTAAACATTTATTCGTGGAGGCTGGGCGGTGACGTTCGGCCTCTTTCTTTTTTACTTCCTGCCGAGAGAATTATTTTTTCCTGCCGAGAGAGTTTTTTAGTTCATACGGAATATGGAGTGATAATATATCTGAAGGGTGCTTTAACAAACAATAAAAACACTCAATTGGCGCAGAAGCACTAAGCCATACTTCATGCTGAGCATACATAGAAAAAGCCTCGTAAGTCGTGTGACCTACGAGGCTTGTAGTTTGCGCTTCAAGATGGACTTGAACCAACGACCCCCTGATTAACAGTCAGGTGCTCTAACCAACTGAGCTATTGAAGCTTTACTTTTGCTATCGTTATTTCTTGATTGCGGGTGCAAAGGTAGTTATTATTTTGGAAACCGCAAAACTTTTTCGTCATTTTTTTCATCATCATGGCAAATTTTCTCACTTCTCCTCAAATTTGACAATAATCCACATGTTTCTACCCTATCATTCACCTTCTCAGACAGCAATTTCAGCAATCAAATATCACCAAAACTTGTTCTGTTCGGCATTATATTCAAATCCTACAGCCTTAAGTCGGTCTGTTATTTCTTGTTTGTCTACATGGAGGTCGTCGCACAAAGCGTCGAGTGAGGGATAGATGTCGCGCAAACGCATGTTGATGACACTGAAGAGCATCATCGGGTCTTTGGGTAATTCAAGCATATTTGTATCAATTTAAAATATCGGGTGCAAAGTTAATAATATATGACGACTCACAACCATAAAACCTACGGCTTTTTCTACACAATAGGTATATAATATGGATTTTAATTACTAATTTTGCACCCAGTTATGAAATTTTATCCCGAACACTACCGCTCGCTCCTCTCTCTCGGCCTGCCAATCATGATTGGACAGATGGGAATGATTGTGCTTGGTTTCGCCGACACTATGATGGTTGGGCACCACAGCACCACCGAACTTGGAGCCGCATCATTTGTCAACAACATTATCAATCTCGTTATTATCACCGGCACGGGATTCTCCTACGGACTGACACCTGTCGTAGGCGGACTCTTCGGACGCAAGGAACTGCCAGAAGCAGGACAAGCTCTGCGTTGCTCGCTGCTTGCCAACACCTTAGCTACCGCACTCATGATGACGGTCCTTGTGGTGCTTTATTTCAACCTCGGCAACATAGGGCAGCCAGAAGAATTGCTGCCCTACATGCGTCCCTACTATTTAGTGCTGCTTGCCTCACTGCCCTTCGTGATGCTGTTCAATGCCTTCAAGCAATTCACCGACAGTATCACCGAGACGCGCACCTCAATGTGGATACTCCTCTCGGGCAACATGCTCAACATCCTCGGCAACTATCTGCTCATCTACGGCAAGATGGGATTGCCAGAAATGGGCGTGGTGGGTGCAGGTGTGTCTACACTCGTGTCGCGCATAATAATGGTGGGCATATTCCTCGCCGTTTTCCTTTCTCAGGAGAAGATGCGCCCCTATCGCGAGGGATTCTTCAGCTTAGGATGGTCGCGCCCTTTGGTCAAGCGCCTATCATCACTTGGCACTCCGATAGCCCTGGAGATGGGCATGGAGACGGCCTCGTTCTCGCTCTCTATTATTATGGTGGGATGGCTCGGCACCATAGCCTTGGCTTCCCATCAGGTGATGATCACAATATCGCAGTTCACCTTTATGGTCTACTACGGTCTTGGAGCTGCCGTCGCCGTGCGCACAAGCTATTTCAACGGACAGCACGACCATGACAACACGCGCCACACAGTTTTGGCAGGACTGCATGTGATGGTGGCACTGGAGTTGCTACTCGCCGGAATAATATTCTTGTTGCGCAATCACGTAGGCGGATGGTTCACTGATTCCACAGAGGTTTCATCCACTGTGCTCACACTCATGTTGCCATTCTTCATCTATCAGTTTGGCGACGGCTTGCAGATAAACTATGCCAACGCCTTGCGCGGCATTGCCGACGTTAAGCCTCTTATGGTCATTGCCTTCATAGCCTTCTTCGTAATCTCGCTGCCCGTAGGCTATCTATGCGGCTTCGTGCTTGGCTATGGACTTGTAGGCGTGTGGATGGCATTCCCCTTCGGACTCACCACAGCGGGCATAATGATGTGGTGGAGATTCCGCCAACAGATGAAGGACAGATAGAGGTAATCCTGAAACGCCATGTCCGCAATTGCAAAAAGACTTCATAATTGAAGTGAAAGAGGCATTGTTAGCCAATGGAGGCGCAGGTTTCTGTGCGTGGGAACCATTCTGGGTGTCGGCTGACAACCAAACGCTATGGGGCGTAGGCTCAAATTGGGAAAATGTTGCATTCTTCGACTTCAACAATAACCTTCTGACCCATGGAGGAATGGAAGCCTATAAAGATAACAATGTTAAGGTGACGTTTGAGGTGAATATGTGGGAAGCCGGCAGTGATAAAAAGGGATATATTACCGGAGATTTCACAGACGATGGATTTGGCAACTGGCAGATTATACCGATGAAGCAGGCCGCTGAAGGTTCTTCTACCTATTACTTCGACACATATTTGAGCAAGAATCAGTCAGGCAAATACTATTTCCTTTCAGATTCTACTTGGACAAGTCAAGAGTATATAAACGGTTGGCAACAAGATCGAGAATACAATATATCAACAAATGACACCTGGATGAAATTCGCTAAAAAATTCGGCGAAGAATAATTCAATCACATCATCAATCCCCACCCCCTGCGACAGAGCCTGTAAGGAAATACATACTGTTGTAGGGGATTTTTGTACCAAAGTCTGAAATGATGTATGTATTGTCTAATTTGTTGCATCGTATTGGGCTAACTGATAGGACTTGTGTCACGAAAATTTTGTAACTTTGCAAATATTTTAATAACAGAATGCATAATGTATACAAGCACTAAATCAAACATCATTTTTTACTTAATTTTTCTTTTGACCGTGTGTTTTGCCCCATGTGAATCGTTCTCGGCTTCACAACTTCCAGTATTTGATTTGTCATGGAAAAACATAGTTGTCGATGGAAAGAAAACAGCTGTATACTGTCTGTTTAAGGACAGTCATGGCATAATGTGGCTTGGCACTAATAGTGGATTGTTTTTTTATGATGGGTCTTCCACCCATCCTGTTGGCAAAACCGAGCTATTCGGCACCCAAATTTATTCCATACTTGAAAATAACAACAAACTCTACATCGGCAGTAATAATGGACTTTTGTTGTATGACTATGCATCGGGAAAGGTTGAGAATTGCCCGATTCCCACTCCGAAAGAAATAAGGACGCTTCTCTTGGTGGATTCAAATTTATGGATAGGAGGACTGAATGGCATTAGCAAGCTCGATTTGAAGCAAAATGACATAAGGGATTACTCTATTGGTCTGCCTCACAGATCCGTATATTCTATACTTCGAGATAGTCGTGGTATAATTTATGTTGGTACATTCGATGGACTGGCACGCTGGGATTCTCAATCAGAAAAATTTAGGCCATTAAAAATTCGTATTAGCAATTCCAACCATCTCCAAACATCGCTATTTGCGAATTGTCTTCTAGAATCTAATGATAAAGAAAGCATTCTCATAGGTGGCGAAGGGGCTTTGTACAAATATACCCCTATAAACGAACATTGGGAAAATATAGCACTTTTAGGAAGTAACAATATAAAAAGTCTTGCCAAAGGAGACAATGGTCACATTCTTGTCGGGACAGATGATGGTGTCTTTGACTTATACAAGGATAATGCGAATCATTATAGACACGATTCTCGTTATGAACTAAGTTTGGGGGACAATGAAATATGGTGCTTGCACGTTGATCAACAAAATAATATTTGGGCTGGGCATGAGAGAGGATTTTCAATCGCTTCAAATTCCAATGTAATTAGGACGATTAAACTTGGCGCACTGACTCATTCCGGTGAAGGGAATGAAATTCATTCGATTTATCGAGACTCCAGAAAAAATCTTTGGTTGGGAGGAAACAACGGGGTAATCAGGCTCGCTTATGACTCTACACCTCATAGTTACAGACATGTCAAAACGCTTAATGCGATATCTCACAATAAGGTACGCGCAATTCACGAGGATAAAGATAATGTGATATGGCTTGCAACGGATGCCGGTATTAATCGATACAATACAAATCTGGACAACTTTGATGTGTTCTATGTAACTGATGAAAAGGGAGAACATGTGTCTAAATGGGTTTATTCTTTAGTGGAAGATGGCGATTATTTTTGGATTGGCACATTCCTGAATGGCATTCATTATGTGAAAAAGAACAAGTTTAACACTTCAGAAAAGTATATTATAGCAAATCGTTCCATCAATGTAGATGCCAAAACTTCTAAGGACTTAGGTCTCTCAAATGACTTGATAAATGATATGCTTCGTGATAAAAAAGGCAATATATGGATTCTTTTGTTTCGGGACAATATCCTCACAAAATATAATCCAGTATCAAAAAAAGTTGATAAGTACGATATTTTCAACATGACTAAAGGTTATCCAACTAATATATGTCAAGATAATAATGGTCAAATTTGGTGTGCTTTTAAAGGCGGAGCAGTTGTATTCAAAGACAATGGTAAGTACGATGTAGTAAAATTTCCACATACTAACAGCGACGAAACTGTACTTGCCATAGGGAGCGTTGGAGAAAATGTATGGGTATCAACCCAAAGCAATGTTTGGAAAATCGACGGTCATACATTGCAAACAACGTTGTTGCCTATTCCACAAAAATCATACACAGCAGTATATGAAGATACAGTAAGTAATAAAGTCTTTCTTGGAGGAACTGATGAAATTATTGTTGTCAATAATGATATCAACGGGAAATCAGGAGACTATAAGACGATAAAAATGGTAATTAGCGCCCGCGGAGCAGACGAACTTCGTTTGGCCGATCTGAGCGAAAGCGTGAAAGAAATCACGATTCCTTATGGAGGGAACATTACTTTAGTTGTCAGCTCTTTAGATTACTCTCCGGAATCGGTTCAGCGCTATATGTATAAACTAGCAGAATCCCCCAAAGACACTTTAAACGGATGGATTGTAATGCCTGAAGGAGTAAATACAATAACACTCTCGGGCTTAAAAATGGGGACATACCACATTCTTGTTAAACCCATAGGCTCTCCGGCCGCTCCAATTTCTATACCACTTACAGTAGAGCCCCCCTTGGCATTATCTTGGTGGGCTATCCTCCTGTATGTTCTCATAGTAATAGCTGTCGTATATTGGTTGGTTTGGTATATGAAGAAGAAAAATCTACGAGACCTTAATGAGCAGGAACGTCAGACAGCATTGGAAAATGTTGAACGTAAATTGTCTTTTCTGTCCACTATCTCACATGATTTGAAAACGCCGCTGTCTATGATTATAGGGCCGGTAAGTTTGATGAAAGAGAAAGTTACCGATCTGGAGAGCAAAAAAAGTCTTGAAACAGTGTATGATAATGCTGTGAGATTAAATAATATGATACATCGAACATTGGAACTTCAACATTTAGAAGATACTGACGAAAATTTGTTAATTTTTTCAATTTTTGACGTAGTCGATTTTTGCAAAAGCGTTTTTGAGGTATTCAAAGAAAATTATCAACAGAAAAAGTTTATATTCCACTCCTCTTGTCCTCAGATATTTATAGAAGCGGATGCCGTTAAATTTGAGTCTGTAATCACCAATTTATTATCCAATGCGTGCAAATATTCTGATGAAGGGGCAACAATATCATGTGGAATCACAAAGGGTGAGAACGAAGTGGAGATTGTAGTGTCTGATGATGGAATCGGCATTTCTGACATAGACCAATCACTTGTGTTTCAGAGGATGTTTAGAGCTCCATCAACATCTAAGTTAAAAGAAGGTACTGGATTAGGACTGTATCTAATAAAAAAGTATCTTGAATTAATGAAGGGCAATATTTCGCTTTACAGTAAAGAGGGACAAGGAACCTCATTTGTAGTGACACTTCCAATCTCTGACAAAGCGATGCAATCACATAAAGAAGAATCGGTATCAGACTCTAACAAGCCAAAGGTTCTTATTGTGGAGGATAACATTCAGATATCCAACTTTATCATTGAAATAATTAAAAAGGATTATACATATTTGTCGGCAGAAAATGGACGTTCTGGGCTTGCGATTGCAGCTTCATTTATCCCAGACTTGCTTATTGTGGATGAAATGATGCCTATAATGACAGGCATAGAAATGGTGAGGCAGATTAAGCAACATCCCCGACTTTCATCAATACCGATTATAATGTTGACGGCAAAATCAGACAATAAAACCGAAAACGAAAGCATAAAGATCGGAATTGACGTTTTCATGGCAAAACCATTTGAGCCAATGGCGCTTTTAGGGAGAATACGTCAGCTTTTAAAAGCACGAACAGATATTAAGGAAACAGTTCGTATTCAAACTATAGCCCAGGCAAAAGTCAAGCCAATAGAGGCGGAATCAGTAAATGAAAAGATGCTGGCTAAAATCGCAAAAATCATAGAGGAGAATGTATCAGACCCTGATTTGAACGTAAATCTACTCTGCGAAAAGGCTGGAATCAATTCTAAACAGCTATACCGCCTTATCAAAAAGTATATGGGGTTGACACCATTGGATTACATAAGACGCGTGAGATTGCAGAAAGCAGCCATGCTTATCAGTCAACGCCGTTTTACCGTGGCAGAAATAAGTTATATGGTCGGATTCAAAACGCCATCCTATTTCGCAAAGTGTTTTCAGAATCAGTTTGGCGTTAAGCCAAGTATGTATCAATCTGACAATGAAAAAGTAGGCAAGATTTAGGACAAAAACTTACAATATGGACGAATGAAAATTACAAAGTCCGAAATGTTGTATCATTTGTCCAATTTCAGTCCATCCATATCATTCATTATATCTAATTTTGCATCACATAACCGGGTACGATTCTAAGGTAAAAAGATTGTTTTAACTTTACAGAGATGGCTAATAACATGTATTGACCTAAATATTAAAGATATTACTAAACAATAATAACATTTCTATGAACAAAGCAATTCGTGCTACCGAAATAAGGAGCCTATTGTGGGGCGTTGTCCTTGCGATTCTTCTTATACCCGTTTCGGCCTTCGCACAAAATCAACGGACAGTTACGGGTACTGTTATTGACGAGACTGGAGAACCACTAATCGGGGCAATCGTTAAAGTAGTCGGAGAGTCGATTGGTGAATCAACGGACATTGATGGAAATTTCAAGCTGAATGTTCCCAAAACGGCAAAGCAGCTGATGGTATCGTATGTTGGGTATGACAACCTGACAGTGGACATCACCTCAGATGTTATGAATATCACCATGAAAGCCAATACGGAATTACTCGATGAAGTTGTGGTAATCGGCTATGGCGTTCGTAAGAAAGATGACCTTACAGGTTCAGTTTCGACTGTTAGTGAAAAAGACTTTAACAAAGGTATGATTTCTTCACCGGAGGAACTTGTTAATGGAAAAATTGCCGGCGTACAAATTGTAAATGGAGGGGGTTCTCCTACTTCAGGCTCTACAATACGAGTACGCGGTGGCGCGTCATTGAATGCCTCCAACGATCCCCTTATCGTACTTGATGGAGTACCAATGGAAGTTGGTGGGTCTGTAAGCGGTGCAGGAAATTTTCTCAGCCTAATCAATCCTAATGATATAGAAAGTATGACCATTCTTAAAGATGCGTCATCTACTGCCATATATGGTTCCCGCGCATCCAATGGTGTCATTATCATTACCACTAAAAAAGGAAAGGGCGATGGCATAAAAATATCATTCCAAACTACAAACTCACTATCCACCAAAACTAAAACATCTGATATGCTGTCTACCGACGAGTTTATCGGCATTGTCAATGAACTTGGGACAGACCATCAGAAATCGCTGTTAGGCAATAGCCGTACAAACTGGAACGATCAGATTTATCAGACAGCATTTGGTACCGACAATAATCTTAGCGTTTCAGGACGTGCCGCATCATGGCTACCTTTCCGAGTATCTGCCGGAGCATATTATCAGGAAGGTATTCTTAAAACTGACAATGCAAAACGATTTACAGGTAATTTGAATCTAACGCCTTCATTCTTCCGTGATGAGCTTCGTTTCCAATTCAGCCTTAAAGGAACATACTCAAAAAACAGATTCGCTGATACCGGAGCAATCTGGGGTGGAGCGACTCTGAACCCTACAATTCCCGTTTATTCAGGTAATGATTCATTTGGAGGTTACAATGAAGCGATAGATGCCAATGGTATTCCTGTAACTGGAGCCTTGGCTAATGCCCTTGGCCGTCTTAATCAGTATAAGTCTACATCTGATGTTTATAGGGTTATCGGAAATATAGATGTAGATTGGAATATCCGTTGGGTGAAAGGTCTCAGACTTCATGCGACTGGAGGCTATGATTGGTCTAAGGGAGAAGGAAATATCTATGTTCCCAAAGAGGCTATTTCCTACTATACAACCGGAGGTCGCGACTATAAATATGGACCACAGAAGAATTACAATAAGTTGTTGACAATCTATGCCAATTATAATCGTGATTTCGAAGTTATAAAATCGAATATTGATGCAACCTTTGGCTATGACTATCAATATTGGAAATACACGACTCCGTTCTATGCCGTATTGAATGCAGAAGGTGTACAACAATCGACATCAGCTGCCACAGACCAACGCCATTCACTGATTTCATACTACGGTCGATTGAATTATACGTTAATGGATCGTTATCTTTTGACAGCTACAGTACGTAGGGATGGATCTTCTCGTTTCTCCAAGGATAACCGCTGGGGCACATTCCCTTCAGTGGCTTTAGCTTGGAGAATCTCTCAGGAAGACTTCTTTGAACCTGCTCGGGATTTTGTAAATGACCTCAAACTCCGCGCATCGTATGGTGTTACGGGTCAACAGGATGGTATAACCAACTATGGATATATCCCTGTATATACACCTGGCTTGGATGGCGCTCAATACTTGTTTGGTGGAAATCCGGTGTACACATATCGTCCAGAAGCCTATAATCCTGATTTGAAATGGGAGACAACCAAATCATGGAACTATGGTATCGATGTAGCGTTTCTGAATAACCGTTTTACGTTCTCAGCTGATTTCTACACACGTAAGACTGAGAACCTTCTTGCCACAGTCCCAGTGCCGGCAGGAACGAACTTTGATAAACTTATGCTGGAAAATGTTGGCAATGTAGATTCTAAAGGACTTGAACTTGCATTAACCGCTCATCTTATCAGCAATAAGGATTGGTCTTGGTCTGTAACCACAAACGCAACATGGCAAAGAGTTAGAATCAAGAATCTTACTCTTACACCAGGAGCCCCCAGTCCAGACACAGAAGTTGGTCCATGGATTGACGCTTACCAAATGCAGGTGTTCTCTACTGACTATGCGCCATACTCATTCTATCTTTATAAGCAGCTCTATGATCAGGAAACCGGTCGTCCTATAGAAGGACTATATGCTGACTTAGACGGAGACGGTCAGATTACGAATAATGACCGTTATCATTGTCATTCACCCGCTCCGGATTGGATTTTGGGTCTCTCGACCAATCTCCGTTATAAAAAATGGTCATTGTCAACCTCTCTCAGAGCAAACATTGGAGGATATATTTTCAATGGTATGGCCATGAATACAGGCGCATGGGAAACTATGAGCTATAACGATTATCAGCTCAATAACCTCAATCGCAGTTTCCTCGACACCCGTTTCCAAAGACGACAATTCTTAAGCGACTATTATCTTGAAAATGCATCCTTCCTTAAGATGGATAATATTCAGCTTGCTTATGATTTCGGCCAGATTTACAAAGGGTTGAATCTCCATGTTTCAGCTATGGTGCAGAATGTATTTACAATAACAAAATATAAAGGAGTAGACCCCGAAACCTCTAATGGAGTCGATACAGCGGTTTATCCTCGTCCAAGAACTTATTCTGTAACTCTTGGCCTTAACTTTTAAAAAATGAACAATGAAAAAATCAAATATATTAACAAGCATTTTCTTGGCTCTTGGTCTGCTTCTCGGAAGCTGTACAGACGACCTTGACCAAATGCCTGTCACTGAGACAACATCAAATGATGTTTATGCAGAGGCGGCCAACTATAAAAGTGTCCTTGCAAAAATCTATGCATCATATGTGCTGGCTGGCCAAGGACAGGGAGGCGATAACGGAGACTTAACGACAATCAACGGACAGGACTTTTCTCGAGGATATTTCAATCTCCAGGAAGCTGCTACAGATGAAGTGGCTAATACCTGGCTGTCCGGTAATAACCTTGTAGATCTGACATACATTAATTGGAGTTCCAAAGATTCTTGGGTGTCGGACTCTTACTACTGGTTGTTCTTCAATATCACCCTTTGCAATGAATTCCTGCGTCACTGCTCAGACGAGGAGCTTGCCAAGTTCACATCTTCGGAACAAGAAGAAATTAGATCTTTCCGTTCAGAAGCCCGTTTTATGAGAGCATTCAGCTACTGGATGGTGTTGGATTTATACCGGAAGGGTCCTAAAGTCGATGAAAACACACCAGTGACCGGATTTATTCCAGAAGCATACGATGGAATTGGATTGTTCGATTTCATTGAAAGCGAATTGAAGGAACTTGTATCTGAAGGATCATCTTCTTCTCTCCCGGATACAAATGAATACGGACGCGCCAGCAAACCTGCCGCATGGGCACTCCTCGCTCGTCTCTATCTCAACAGTGCGATATATCGTGGCACCATAGACACGAAGTATTACACCGAATGTATCACCGCTTGCCATAAGGTGATTTCGAATCCTTCGCTCTATCTTGAACCGGAATATGCTAAACTGTTTAATGCTGACAACCATAAAAGAACCAATGAAATATTGTTCGCTATGGTTTGCGATGCTACAACTTCTGTAACATGGGGTGGCGGTACATACCTTGTATGTGGGTCTTGTGGAAACTCCAGCACTCAGGATCCAGCCAAATACGGCTTAACAAACGGATGGGGCATGTTCCGTGCTCGCGGCGAAATAGTTGAGAAGTTTGGGGATATTGCAAATACTGCTGATTCTCGCGCAATGTTCTACACTGATGGTCAAGAACAATATTTCACAGGCGCAATTGACAATCAATCAGAGGGCTACTTCTTTGAAAAATTCTCAAATTTAACGGATGACGGTGTTGCTGCTTCAAATTCAGCAGCAACCGGTTGCTCAACAGATTACCCTATGATACGTTTGGCTGACGTTTATCTTATGGCTGCCGAAGCTTTTTTACGTGGTGGCGCAGGTATATCCAGAACAGAAGCACTTGAACTTGTCAACAAAGTTCGTATGCGTGCATACAACAATGACGAGAGTGGAAAAATATCTGATGCCGATTTCACGCTTGACTTTATGCTTGATGAAAGAGGACGTGAGCTTTATCTTGAGTCTGTAAGAAGAACAGACCTCGTAAGATTCGACAAGTTCACTACAGACTCATATATTTGGCAGTGGAAAGGCGGTGTTTTAGACGGACGTGCTGTAAACGCAAGATACAACATCTATCCGATTCCTGACACAGATTTAACTGCGAATCCGAATCTTACTAACCCGTTATATCGATAATTGAATCATGAGAATCAATAATATAATTCGGACATCATTACTGTCCGGCATCATAGCACTTGGCTTAGCCTCGTGTGAGAGTGATATAGATCCAGTGTACGTGTTACCATCTAATGACGTTACGCTTAGTGGCGCTTCTGGCGATATAATACTTACGCCTGATAACCCACAGGCTCTGGCCATGACAATATATTGGAATGGTGATGGTCAACTCGCATTAAGTGACTGCCTTCTCCAAGGACCAATAAACGCTGCTGAAGAGACTATCCAACTTTCAAAAGATGAGAACTTCACATCAACCATTGATTTAAGTGTTGAGAAGGGCGTGCGCTCTCGCCAGTTCTTATGCGAAGAACTCAATTCTCTTCTTGGTCGCCTCGGTTACACAGCGGATGAAAAGGCACCGCTCTATATTCGCATCCGTTCTGTAATAGCCGCTAATATGACTCCATCATACTCCTCGGTAATAAAGGTGATGGTACAGTCTTATCGTATTCACCTTATTCTCGGAACCGTGCTTGATAAAGACTGGAACGAAACCGCAATGAAATTGGCATCGCCCGAAGAGAATGGAATTTATCAAGGCTTCATGGGTGTAAATGGTTGGACCAACTGGTGGTTCCGCGAGGCTAATAATGTTGTATGGGGCAACCTGGGTGAAACCGGTAAAACATTCCATGCTTCATCTGCGGAAGATCATTGGAATTTCTGGTTCCCAGATCCTGCCGGCTGCTATTTCACAACCCTCAATACTGTTGAAGGCTGGTGGAGTGGACTTCACATAGACAATCTGAAAGTAACCGGAGACATAGACGGAGAGATGACATATAATATGAAAGCGAATCAATGGACGCTCCCCGTCAAACTCTCAACGGCCACCACTGTGACGATAACCATTAGTGGACAAGGTAGCCTCTACAACAAAGAAACCACTGATATGGGACCTGCTATATCCAAAACTGTTGGATTTGGAGGTAATAGCCAAAACCTGACCTTTGGTGAGAAAGGAACTTCCATATCTGTGGACATGCCTGCTGGCGAGACAAATCTTGTGCTCGATCTTTCAAATCCGATGGCATTAACCATCGCTGCGGGTCAAGGTGCACCAGAGCCTGCAGCAGAGCCATATCTCTATTTCTCCGGAGTAGTTAATTGGGATGGCTTTGACGATTACATCACTCTCTACGATGAAAGTACTCTGAGCTATGGCGGTGCTCATTGGGTAGATTCCGAATGGGGCTACCGTGCGTATCCTCAAGCTGATTGGGGAACAGCATACAAAGCAGCCGATGGTTCAACCGGATTAAGTGGTTCTTTAATACTTGCCGAGTCTGACGGAAATATTCCTGCCCCTAAAAAAGGCTTGTATGTCATGGACTTCCACATGAAGGATTTGACTTACGCATTGACTAGAATAGAAACGGTAACATTCACTGGATTGAATGACGACTGGACAGAACATCCTATGACTCAATCTGCAGATAACCCCGAAATATTCACTGCTGAATTTGTGAAAAAGAAAGAAACTCCATGGGGAGTGAAGGTTCTCATTAACAACAACTGGGGACTTTTCTTTGGTGGAGGAAACGGAGTCTTGCATTTGGGACATTCAGATGCCACAACCGGCTTTGATGGAGACAACGCCCTTACAATTGGAGAAACATATATTCTCACTGTTGATCTGGGCAAACAAACATACTCTTACTCTCTTAAATGATTGGATCAATGAAAATGACAACAATAATAGCCTCAGCTGCGTTGGCCGTGGCATTCTTCTGCAGCGCATGCACGGAAGATGGACCTGTCACAAATCCACGACAGGAAGAAAAAATAGTGAAAAAAGAATCCGGCTTCGCTAAGGGAGCTGATGTAAGCTGGCTTACCCAGATGGAATCAGAAGGTCGCAAGTTCTTCACCCCTGGAGAGGAACGACAGGAAATGGAGTGCATGGAATTACTCAAAAACTATTGCGGAGTTAACTCCATCCGTCTCCGTGTTTGGGTAAATCCCAAAGATGGATGGAACAATGTCGATGATGTTGTTCTGAAAGCTCGTAGGGCTGAAAACCTTGGACTTCGGACAATGATAGACTTTCATTTCTCCGACACATGGGCAGACCCAGGGCATCAGGAAATGCCTGAAGCATGGAAGAATCTTCCCTTTGACGAATTAAAGACTGTTTTGGCAGCTCATGTAACCGAGACTCTCACTACATTAAAAAATGCAGGCGTTACACCGGAGTGGGTGCAGATAGGCAATGAAACGACCCCGGGAATGATGCTGCCTGTGGGAGACATTGATAAGAACCCTGCTCAATATGCTGCTCTTAACAATGCCGGATATGATGCAGCAAAGGGTGTATTTCCTGACGTGAAATGTATTGTCCATTTGGATGGTGGCAATAATCAATGGGCTTACGACCGGATGTTTGATGCCCTTGAAAACAATGGCGGCAAATATGATATGATTGGTATGTCGCTATATCCTTACTGGGCTGAACAGCAAGGTGAAACCGGCGGCTGGATGAAAGTCGCAAATGACTGTATAGCCAATATCAAGCACGTTAAGCAGAAATTCAATAAACCTGTGATGATTTGTGAAATTGGTATGCCATATGACCAGGCTGAGGCTTGCAATCAATTGATTGCAAAGATGATGAACACTGACGTGGAAGGCATATTCTATTGGGAACCGCAAGCACCGGCAGGTTACAATGACGGATACCAGCTCGGTTGCTTCGATAACGATGCCCCAACTTCTGCATTGGACGCTTTCAAAACAAAATAACACCAATGAAGAAGTATCTAATACTGATAGCGATGGCTCTTTCTGGAGCCATTGCTATCCCTCTTAATGCCCAACGAACCATATCTCGTCTCACTGACGGATGGGAGTTCAAGCATGGGGGAGTCGATTCTTATGAAGTTTGGGAGAGAGTGTGCATTCCTCATGATTGGGCTATAAGCGGACCTTTTAGCAGAGACAATGACCTACAGTGTGTAGTCGTTGAGCAAAACAATGAGAAGGAAGCTACTTGGAAGACAGGACGAACAGGCGGTCTGCCATTTATCGGCAAGGGTGCATACAAACGCATAATCAACATTTCTGATCCTGAAACAAAGCAATATACTCTGGTTTTTGACGGAGCTATGAGCAATGCGAAAGTTTCTGTCAACGGCCGTCATGCCATTACATGGCCATACGGCTACAACTCTTTTTATGTCGGCATAGATTCTCTTATCCATCAAGGTGAAAATGAGCTGCTTGTAGAACTTGAAAATTTCGACAAGCAGTCGCGTTGGTATCCTGGGGCAGGACTATATCGCAATGTTCATCTTGTAGAGACTGATCGAGTGCATATACCGGTATGGGGAACTTACGTTACAACTCCCACAGTAAAAGATGTCCTTGCTGAGGTGGATATGCGCATGGAAATTGTGGGCGCGCGCCAATTTAATGATTGGCCTTACGGAGAAACCATAGATGTAAGCACTTCAATTTATTCACCGGAGGGTGTAGAGGTCGCAAAAGAAACAACGAAATACCGTGCTCGCGGTCAGGAATTGATTCAGAAATTTATCATAGAAAATCCGGAGCGTTGGTCGACGGAATCTCCCAAATTATATTCGGCCAAGACACAACTTTTACTTGACGGTAAAATTGTAGACACTTATGAAACTCGTTTCGGAATACGCACATTGGAATACATTCCTGAAAAAGGATTTTTCCTTAATGGTGTTTCAACCAAGTTTAAAGGTGTCTGCAATCATCATGATCTTGGCCCACTTGGAGCGGCTGTCAATGAGTCTGCATTGCGTCATCAGGTGAAGCTGTTAAAGGAAATGGGAGCAAATGCTATACGCACATCACACAATATGCCCGCACCGGAATTGGTGAAAATTTGTGATGAAGAAGGCATGATGCTCATGGTGGAGCCATTTGACGACTGGGGGTTTCGTCCTAAATCTGAAAATGGTTACGGAAAAGTGTTTCTAGAGTGGGCTGAACGTGATGTAACCAACATGGTTAAACAGTATCGGAACAACCCATCTATAGTAATGTGGTCCATCGGCAATGAGGTGCCGTCGCAATGGGGACAACCGGGCATGGGCGAACTTCAGATGCTTCAAAGACTTGTGCATAGGCTTGACCCGACACGTCCTGTCACCTGTGGCATGGATCAGATAGGGTCTGTGCTCGATAACGGATATGCAGCCGCTCTTGATATTCCTGGTTTTAACTATAAACCTCAATATTACGAGATGGCTTACAATCTTTTACCTAACAAGATAGTGCTTGGTTCAGAAACCGCATCCACAGTTTCTTCAAGAGGACAATATATGTTCCCTGTTGAGCCGAAGGCAGATGCTTTGTATGCAAATCATCAGTCATCCGGTTATGGAACAGAATATTGCAACTGGAGTAACGTCCCCGATCTCGACTTTGCTGCTGATGACGATTATCCTTGGATGATTGGTCAGTTTGTATGGACCGGTTTCGATTATCTTGGAGAGCCTTCGCCCTATGATACCGATGCCTGGCCAAATCATTCAAGTATGTTTGGCATATTTGACTTAGCAAGTCTGCCTAAAGACATCTATTATCTCTACCGCTCTCAGTGGCGCAAAGACTCTCCAACGCTACATGTCCTGCCCCATTGGAACTGGAAAGGACGCGAAGGGAAAATTACCCCGGTAATGGTCTATACCTCTTATCCTGAAGCCGAACTGTTTGTCAACGGAGTGTCGCAAGGTCGTAAATCCAAGGACACCTCTATCCATGCAAGCAAAGTGAGGGATGGATGGAAGGAGTATAATGATTACACACTCCAACACCGTTCAGAGGATGCAGCCAATCTTATGAGCCGCTATAGATTAATGTGGAGCGATGTCAAATATGAACCCGGTGAAATAAAGGTTGTTGCATATGATAACAATGGTGATAAGGTTGATGAAAAAGTTATCCGCACTACCGGGAAGCCTCATCATTTGGTTGTCAGTGCAAACAGAAAAGAATTGTCAGCCAATGGCGAAGATCTGGTCTACTTGACAGTTCGAGTCGCAGATAAAGATGGCAATATCGTTCCAACCGACAATCGCAGGGTAAAATTTAAAGTTGAAGGCAATGGTACATTTGAGGCTACGGCTAACGGTGATCCTACATGCTTGTTGCCCTTCCAGAAGCCGGAAATGGACTTATTCAGTGGAGCGGTGACCGCGATTGTACGAAGTGGTGATGCTCCAGGCGAAATAAAATTTATAGTTTCGTCTAAAGGAGTAAAACCGGCTACCATTAGCATCCCAGTATTGGAATAATAATAACAAGGTAAAAAAGATTTTATTAGGTGTTACTGAGGCAACCGATTTTAGAACTATACAAAGTTCTTTTTGAAGTTGCCTCATTTAACAACAATTCATCAGTCAAAACACTATGAAAGATTTGATTTTAAATTACTAGTGATGCGATATTATTCGCTTTCCTCCGTCATCATCCTTGACTTGATGAGTGATTCCATTGGTGAACAAGCTGCCGTGCAAATAGGAAGTAAACGTCATAATAATGATGTCACTGTACCAATTGAGTGACACTGCAGTACCAGCCATATGAAACTCCAGTACCAGCCGTATGAAACTCCAGTACCAATTCAATGGTACTGGGAACGGTACTGAGAGACTGCTTCTGTTTTATCATTCTGAATATCGGATATACCTCAATTGACTGGCTATATAATTCACGCTATTTATGACCCACTCGTAATTTTCACCACATTAGACAATGTTCATACCGACCATACACACAAAAAAGACCGCCCGGCATCACTGCCAAGCGGTCACCACTCTTTTCTTGATTATCAAACAATTACAAACTGCTTTTTTTACTTTATAACCTTTATATCGTGATGTTTTTGGGTTGGTTATTAACCTTTGCACTTCATATTCTTAAATATGATATAATTTTTTACACACCGCAAAGTTAAGAATTTATTCCCAAAGATCTGTGTCATAAAGTAAATACATTGTATCAAATCATAAAAAACATGTAACTTTGTATTATTACACGCTGATTTTTACAATTTGAAACCCTATTATAATACATTGCAAGCCCTATATTGCTGCGGACTGATGCCGTTGACATGTAAGAAGGCACGACGGAATGTCGACATAGAGTTGAAACCCGACATTGATGCCACCACATCAAGGTTGTAGCTTGTATTGCGAAGGAGCTGCATGGAATACTGTACACGATAGTTGTTTACGTATTCATAGAACGATTGAGCACAACTTTGATTGAAATACTGGCTTAGATAAGTGCGGTTAGTGCCAAGGCGCACAGCGAGTTCCGAGAGTCGCAGCTTAGGTTCAAGATACACCTTGTCATGCTCGAAAATATCCTTCAACCGCTTATCAAGCGACTCCATATCCTCGTCGACTATTTGCGAATGGGGTTGTTTTGTACCGCCTGATGTCTGCGAAAGAGCACCCATAGACTCATTCGACTGCGAAAGGGGATAGGCAATTTTACAATTGGCCCGTGAAAGAGGTTGTATTGTCTCTTCATCACATTGCGAAACGGACGACACGGAGTTTATCACATCCTGTAGCACTATCTCTTGCTTGTTGATGAAATAGCACACTACCGACCATCCTATGAGCGAACTTGTCATGTAGAGTATGTCGGTGAAAGGTGTGGCGTAGACATTTCCCACTACCCATATCATCAATATCACAAAGAATAGCACCATCACTCCGCGCATCCAATGCAAGTTTATGTCCTCGTCGTAGGAATACTCCTCCTTCAATCGGCGATGATAGCGGGGCAACTCACACAAAGTCCATATAGCGCAACCAACACCGTAGGCACCAGAAAGAGCCACCATTGCATTAAATAAGAAGGGATACCGCATCGTCATGAACAGCAGCGAGAGCACCATGAATGGAAGCTCAAATAACAGAGCCATACGCATCGTGAGCCAGCCGGGACGACAAAACTCTATCAGTATAAGCACGTATAGCGGCACTGTGACAATGTCGATGCTCGATGCTATGCGCTCCATAAGCTGGTCGTCGGAATAGAAACCTCGTATAAACACAAGGTCCTTGGCATATTGCACAGCAACAAGAAGCATCAGCAAGCCTATGAGCTTCTTCACGAGTCCTGTTTTCCTACAACAGAACACCCATCCCATCATCAGATGGAACATTATGCACATGCCATAAATAAGGTATAATAAGTTTATTTCGTCCATAAGTTGCATTGTTTAGATAATCTATGCAAAAATATAGAAAAAAGATGAAAGAAACGATTAAAATCTTATTATATCTATAATATATGCATAATAAATAAGTAGGAGATTGGATTATATCAACCCCACCTCCTACTTATTTATTGCTCATATTTGGGTTCATCCAAATATCCGAAGCGATTTGTCTGCCACATCAATCAAAAGTAGAAAAAAACAAACAAATCATTATTGTCAATAGTCAATTAACCCTTCATCCAAGTCGTTTCTCCAAACGCTCGCGTATTGCGGCGATGAATCCGGCAGAAGTCTTGGTCTGCGGAGTAACACCCTCCATAAGTCCTGCGAGGTCCTTTGTCACGATGCCCTCGTTGAGAGTGTCGAAGCAGGCAGCCTCAAGCTGGTTGCCAAAGTTCACAAGCTCAGGCAATGAGTCCATCTCACCACGCTTGCGCAATGCACCGCTCCATGCGAAGATTGTAGCCATCGGGTTGGTTGATGTCTCCTCTCCCTTGAGATACTTGTAGTAGTGGCGTGTAACTGTACCGTGAGCAGCCTCATACTCATACTTGCCATCGGGCGAAACGAGCACAGAGGTCATCATTGCCAACGAACCAAATGCTGTAGAAACCATGTCGGACATCACGTCGCCGTCGTAGTTCTTGCAAGCCCATATGAAGCCACCCTTCGAACGGATAACGCGAGCCACGGCATCATCGATAAGAGTATAGAAGAACTCCAATCCACGCTTCTCAAACTCGTCCTTATACTCCTCGAATACATCGTAGAAGATAATCTTGAACTGTGCGTCATACTTCTTAGAGATGGTATCCTTGGTTGAGAACCAGAGGCTCTGATTGGTGTCAAGAGCAAACTTGAAGCAAGAGTGAGCAAACGAACGGATTGACTTGTCGGTGTTGTGCATTGCCTGAAGCACGCCAGCTCCCTTGAATGTGTGTACAACCACTTCCTCGTGCTTGCCACTCTCGCCATCGAATATGAGCTTGGCAACGCCTGGCTCGTCGGCACGAATCTCAACACTCTTATATACATCGCCATAAGCGTGACGAGCGATAGTGATAGGCTTCTCCCAATTCTTCACTGCCGGATGGATGCTCGGGATGGTGATAGGAGTACGGAATACAGTACCGTCAAGGATTGAACGGATAGTGCCGTTAGGACTCTTCCACATCTGATGAAGCTTATATTCGTCCATGCGCTGATGATTAGGTGTGATGGTAGCACACTTCACAGCAACGCCAAGACGCTTTGTAGCCTCGGCTGCGTCCTTTGTTATCTGGTCGCCTGTCTCGTCGCGCTTAACAAGACCAAGGTCGTAATATTCCGACTTGAGGTCAACATAAGGAAGAATAAGCTCATCCTTAATCATCTTCCACAATATACGGGTCATCTCGTCGCCATCCATCTCAACGATAGGAGTAGTCATCTGAATTTTCTGTGCCATAGTAATATTTATTATGAGTTTTGACTTTTTGAATTGTTGCCGTTGGCAATTTTTTATTTATTGAGTTTTGAGTATTGAGTTTTGAATTGTCCCGCCAATTCCAAATTGGATAATTCACAATCGACATAGCCTACAATTCAAAACTCAAGATTTCTGATTGCTTCAGCGTTTAGACGAAGCATAATAGTTCATCAAGCAGCCGTCTGCCAAAATCTGACGCTCGTTGGCTGTCAAGTTCTGGAAGAAGAGGTGGATAGGCTGAACACCATTCTTGGTGATTACCTTAGCGTCAATTTCCTCCTTGCCCGAGAGCATTGCCTCACGAATACCTGGTATGAACACCTTGTCGCCTGGCTCGAAGTTGAACTCAACGTCCTTAGCGATTGTGAACGGCACGATACCCCAGTTGATACAGTTGGAGCGATAGCGCTTTGTAGCATACTCGTAGCAGATGTTGGCATCACCACCAAGCACCTTCTGGCAGCTGGCAGCCTGCTCACGTGCAGAACCGTCGCCAGGACGGTTGGCGAATACGCAAGAGCCGAATGATGTATTATCAGCTGTTGCGCCAACAGCCTTGAGAGCCTCAGCCACATTCTCGCTTACATTACCCTCACGGCGCGCGAGGTCTTGCTTCTGTATCTCCTTGCTCAAGCCAACATACTCAGGCACACGGCGAGAGAGAGCAAATTCAGAGAGCTTCAATGGGTTAGAGCGATAAGAACTTGTCTCGCCTGAAGGAATAAGCTCGTCGGTAGTTGTCACTGGGTCGTGGATAACGGCAGCAAGCTCTACGAGCATGTTTTCCTGCATCGGATACATCTTAGGCCAATCCTTGATGTTAGGACCATAGCGAAGCTCTGTCTCTGGCTTAGCCTTGCCGAAGCCATTGTATACGCGGCACTTGTAGATCTTGTCGTCATACTGGTATGGCTTGTGTGTATTCTCGTATTCAACATCTGTAGCTGCAGTAATCACACCACCGTTGGCTGCTGTAGCAGCGATAGAGCGTGCATCCATAAGAGCTACCAATGAGAGCTGGCCCTGACCCGGCTTAGAACCTTCGCGGTTGGGGAAGTTGCGTGTTGTGTGACGGATACTCAAACCATTGTTTGAAGGTACGTCGCCAGCACCAAAGCAAGGACCACAGAATGCAGGCTTCATCACTACGCCAGCCTCCATGAGGTCGGCAGTGATGCCCTCGCGTGTGACAGCCATAGATACTGGAGTTGACTGCGGATAAGCAGAAGCCGTGAAGTAGTCGTTGCCTATGCTCTTGCCCTTGATAATGGCAGCAGCCTCAGCGAGGTTGTCGTATGTACCGCCTGAACATCCAGCGATGATTCCCTGGTCGGCATAAACCTTTCCATCAACAACCTTGTCAACGAGATGAACATCAACCTTATCACCGAAACGCTTCTTGGCATCTTCCTCAATGCGTGTGAGAATACCCACAGGGTCGGCCTGAAGCTCATGTATAGTAACTGCGTTCGACGGATGGAATGGCAATGCAATCATAGACTCCTGCGAAGAGAGGTCGATGCGAATCATCATATCATAGTAAGCCACGTTGCCAGGCTTGAGCTCGCGGAAGTCCTGCGGACGCTCGTGAATCTCGTAGTGATGCTTCACCTCGTCATCAGTCACCCAGATACTACTCAAACAAGTAGTCTCGGTGGTCATGATGTCAATACCATTGCGGAAGTCGATAGGCAACTCCTTAACGCCAGGACCTGCAAACTCAAGCACCTTGTTCTTCACAACGCCACTCTCGAATGTAGCCTTAACGAGCGAGATGGCAACGTCGTGAGGACCGACACCCTTCTTAGGCTTACCCTCAAGCCATACAAGAACAACCTCAGGAGCGTTGATATCCCAAGTGTTCTTGAGGAGCTGCTTCACAAGCTCGCCACCGCCTTCGCCTACACCCATGTTGCCGAGTGAGCCATAGCGTGTGTGAGAGTCGGAACCAAGAATCATGTTGCCACACTTCACCATCATCTCTCTTGCATACTGGTGGATGACAGCCTGGTTGGCAGGCACATAGATACCGCCATACTTCTTGGCAGCTGAGAGTCCGAATACGTGGTCGTCCTCATTGATTGTTCCACCTACAGCGCAAAGCGAGTTGTGGCAGTTGGTCATGGCATAAGGCAGGGGGAATTCTTCCAAACCACTGGCGCGAGCTGTCTGAATGATGCCCACATAAGTGATGTCGTGCGACATCATCGCGTCGAAGCGAATGCGCATCTTCTTTCCTTTAGCCCCGTCAACATCGTGTGAACGGAGAATTCCGTATGTGATAGTGTTCTCGCGAGCCTCATCGGGGGTCATGCCCTGATACTCGTCGCAGACTTCAGTTCCGTTTAGGAGATAGACTCCATGATTAATAAGTTCAACCATAATGTCAATGTTTTTAGTTTACGAAGAATAAAGGTACTACTTTTTTATTAGTTAGCAATATAGATTGTTACTATTTCTTTCTTTTTTGTGTCTTTTATTGATTTATACGGAATATTTAACGCAAAAAGTTTACTGTTTGCGTATAACAGTATACAAAAAGACAACAAGCGACAACATATCGGCACTTCCGCCGGGAGAGATGTTGCGGCGTATGAAATCGCTGTTCATTGCCTCAAGAGCCGCAATGGAGAAGATGTTGAGCGTCTGTCGGGCTTCCTCCTTCACTTTGAGCATGGTCTCAAGTGATGTGCGGTAGACAATGTTTGTGTCATCAAGATCGCACATTATACGCAAGAGAGTCTTATGGAGAGCATGTGTGTCGCCACTCTCATAACAGTTTTCGTAGAACGGAAGCCAAGCTTTGAAGAGCTGCTGATAACCATCGTTGGCATTCTCAAGAGCCCCCTTCAAACCAACGTTCTTCTTTGCCTTGCTGCCATGTGTGCCTTTAGTGGCAGGAAACTCACTTGCAAGCGCAGCTATTAAGGAACTTATAATGCGTGGATTATGACATAATACCGCACTTCCTACAGCCACCACCGCCAATCCCATTGAAAAGAGCGCGCCCTTGTAGGTGTTCACACCTCCCGTGGCTTCAAACATAGCATGCTCAGCCTCTATGCCTATCCTCACTATATCCTCATGTCGTGGGTGTGGACAGGAGAATCCGAGCTGAGCCAAACTAACGAAGTAAGGATGCAGAGCACGTATGCTCCGCTGCATCAGCGCATGGTCCATGTCATGATGTGCTCCATTGTCGCGTTTGTCCACAAGTCCAGGCTTGGGAGTGGTGTCAAGTTCAGCCTGCAAGGCCCGTGTGGCAAGGTGTGCTATTATATAAGGTATAGTGGTGGGTGGCACAAGTCTTATAGCTTCCCACAGACTATTATTCTCAATGGCTCGTCTTACACGCGACGCACTGACAGCATTGCCATCCATCTCCATACGTGGAATCTCACAAATATGGTCGTCGCCAAGCTGCTGGCGCATAAGTTCGTTGTAGCGCCGAGTGAGAGGGTCGGCAGGCTCAGACCCTACAAATCTCACTGTAGCTCCAAGAGCAGGGGCTATGTGGCGCATATATATGTTGAGATCAAGAAGTATCTGTGTATCGGTAGCGTCGGAAATACGCTTTAGGAAGTAAGTTGGGAATGTTGTCGCGCTCACAGCGTAGTCGCTACCGTCAACTACGACAACATTCCCTAAGTCCTTCACGCCTTGGCTCACCATCGCCTTACGTTCGCTGTAGGAGAACATTGAGCAGTCTTCCCTGACGACTACAACATACAATCTTTCAACCAACTCTGACGACCGCTCTATAAGATAACGGTGTCCAAGGGTGAAGGGATTACAATTCATCACTATCACACCCACAGACCATTTGGCTGCGTCGGTGCTGCCTTTGCCTGTTAACGAATAGCTACTGGATTCCTTACTCCTCACTCTTAACTCTTCACTATACTTTCCTATTCCACCAACTCCCGTCTCCATCAATATTGCCTCGGGAGCCTCGGCAAGAAATCTGAACGACAGACTCTCAAACAACGGGCGGTTTTGTGGCTTGGTATACAATTTCACACACTGGTGTCCTGCAGCATTCGCCTTGGCTATGAGATGCGACACAATTTGGTTTGCCACAGCCTCGCCCTTGTGTCCGTCTGCCACAGCCACACACTTTATAACTCCACCCTTAAGTCCTCCTCCTGCAATAATCTCATCTGACGACTCGTCGATGAGGACGGCGTAATAATCTACGTCGTCGTAGCGCAAACCGTTGCCCTGAAGAAATTCTTCTATCCGACGGCATTGGCGGGGAATTGCTGGATGAAGTTCGTGCATTTCCAATGTTGTTTATATTTTTAGTTATACATATTAATTCTTAAAATTCACATAGACTATACAAATATTATAATATGTCAACATTCCTTTGACACTTGCCATATTCATTCACAATTTCATTGACCTTTGCCAATATCTCTTCCTGTGTGTGCCATCGCATCCTCATGCAATATCTCGCTTCGCGGTTGCATACGAGGCAACGCCGAGGTTCACCTCCTACTCTATCCCTTGACACAGGCATTCCATCTTTGTCAATGATGTCGATGTCGAAGAGCCTACCGAGAGGATGTGCATCCTCTATATTCACCGCCACACGCTTTGCATCAAGCATCGGCATAGGAGTGAGAAGATATGCCTCATAGCCTGTTGCAAGGTCACGCTCCGTAAGACAGTCTTCCTCGGGACAGAAAGCCTTGCACATGGCCTCAACAGCGGCATGTGCCACGGTGAGCGACTGCGAATTACGCTTCACGCTTCCTGGCATGACAACAGTAAGGCACACCAGTGTCTTTCCCGGGTTTTCTGCCAGCAACCTAAGCTGCATGGCATGGCGTGAGTCACGACTCGCCAGAAGTTCGTGGAGCGTAATAGGCATATATGACATAATCGTTTGCTTACTTTTTGATATGTTTATAGTATAGAATATTAGTAGATTTAGGGTTGTGTCCGCACAAAACACATAGGCAATGCGGACTTGGATTTCACGGTGTAAAGATACATATTTTTATGTTACGAGCAAACTTTTTGGCAATGATTTTTGGGGCTTCTGACAGAGTTTGTAAAAATAGCACAAGACTATAGTATTCCCGAACGCTTGAGTTCCTCTGCCACCACACACAGTTCATCATACCATTCCTTGCCAAAACGTCTCACAAGCGGACCTTCAAGAAAGCGGTAAACTGGAAGCCCGAGTTCGCGACCCTTCTTCACAGCATCGCGACACACATCCCACCTATTATAATTAAGGGCTATAATGTCGTTGTTGATTTTCTTCTCGCGTATCGGATAGAGAGCACATGAGATGGGTTTGATGAATGAGGCCTTGCCCTGTCGATAGGCACGCTCAAGGGCGCATAGGCAACATCCATTCTCATAACAAGTGAACACACAGTCCTTGCCACCTACAATACTTGTCACAAGGTCACCCTCACGATCGGTATAGGCCACGCCTTGCTTGTCGACTACAGCTTGTGCAGAGGCTGACATATCGCTCCACACGGTGTCGAGCGAATCTTCGATGCCTGCTATCTCGTCAAGGGTGACTGGTGCTCCAGCGTCGCCCTCCACACAACAAATACCATGACATTTGTCGAGATCGCAGCAGAACTGCTCTGTGATAATATCTGAAGAAACAAGGATATTGGATATTTCTAAAATCATTGGATTTATTGCTTTTTTATTGTTTTATCTTTTGACTTAACACTTTTTCTTTATGACTTAACCACGGTAATAGCACTTTTGTTTATGCCTTTACCACTATCATTAAGCCTTTACCACTCTATTGGTTCTTCGCCATGCTCTAAAAGCCACTGGTTGCAACTCGAGAAATGATGATTGCCAAACCATCCGCCACGGTTGGCTGAAAGTGGTGATGGATGCACCGACTCAAGAATGAGATGTTTGGAACGGTCGATAAGCGATGCCTTTGAACGTGCATAGCCACCCCACAGAATGAACGCCACATGGTCTTTGCCGGCTGACAGGGCACGTATGGCAGCATCGGTGAAAGTCTCCCAACCACGACGCTGATGCGAAGCAGCCTGATGGGCACGCACTGTAAGAGTGGCATTGAGCAGCAATACTCCTTGCTGTGCCCAACGAGTCAGGTCGCCAGTCTGAGGGATTGGCTTGCCAAGGTCAAGCTGTATCTCCTTGAAAATATTCTGAAGAGATGGCGGGAAAGGAACACCTGGAGCCACAGAGAAGCTTAGTCCCTGAGCCTGTCCTGGCTCATGATACGGGTCCTGTCCTATGATAACCACCTTCACCTTGTCAAACGGGCAGAGGTTAAAGGCATTGAATATTAGTTTTCCAGGAGGATAGCAAGTCTGTGTGGAATATTCGTGGCGCACAAAGTCGGTGAGCTGTGCAAAATATGGCTGCGAGAATTCCGACTGCAAGTGGTCATGCCACGAGGGTTCTATCTTTACGTTCATTGTTAGGAATGTTTTGGGTTATTATGTTTAGCATTAGGAGGTCGAGTGATTCCTCACCCGACCTCCTAATGCTAAACTATAATTTGTTTTCTATTATTTCTATAGTCGTTTAAACAAGCTTTCGTAAGAATCGCCCTTACTTTATAATCTTCACGGTCTTGCCGTCCTCAGTCTTCACAATGTTAAGACCTTTCTTCAAAGCCGGTAGTTCACGACCTGAGATATCATAAACACGTGACAATTTACCAGAAGTTGTCACAGTATCAATGCCTGTCTCAGAAGAAGTTGATTCAAAACGGGCACTTACAACCAGCGGGTCAGCATCAGGTCCTGAAAGATACACTTCAATTTTATCTAAGTCGGCTATCATCTGACCGTTCTTGATAGTGGCTGTCAACGTCATGTTAACCTTTCCTCCTATAAGCTCTGCAATCTCACCACCGTTTGTGATAGGTGCCTCCTTGTCGGTTGCTGTAAGAATCATAGCACCATCCTTTTTCTCATAAGTTAGCCCACTGACAGTAGCATCGCCAATAAGCATTTCGCCGAAAGAGAACTTATTGAGCACAAAAGTATATGTGTCGTCATCCATCTGGCTTACTGTAATGGTAGCGTCAGTTGCATCTTCCATGTCAGGTTTTCCACCTGTTATGTCTATGCCGAGCTTACCATGAAAAATAGTTGTTTCTACTGTTGTGGCAGCATTAGCTGCTATCGCTACAACCAAAGCGAACATTGAGATTAAAATCTTCTTCATAATAATAAATGTTTTTTGAAAAAATTATTTCAGTTTGTAAATAAGTCCCACACTACCATATATTGGATATAGCTTCTGCGAAATTGTCTTGAAGTCTTTCTTGAACACGGCAGAGAGTCCCCACGACAAGTCGGCATACATGCCGAGATGCTTAGAGAAATACCAGTCGGCACCCACATCCACACCAAACTGCCAATGGCGCAAGTCATCTGTGAAGTCGTAGTCGCCACGATCACCCTCACCATGACCAAGCTCTATTTTCTGTCCTGTTGGATCGCCTTCACGCAGATAACCGTCGTAGGCATAACCCGAGAAATCATTTGACATTACATAAGAGAAATATGGACCCGCCTTCAAGCGCACATTCTGCGAAACATCATAAGTAGCTTGCAATGGCATTGTGACCATCCATTCCTCCACCTTGGTAACTACATTTCCTGTGAACATTCCCTCAATGGTTCTGTCGGTATAGCGCATCTCCATGTGGTAGTTCTTGACACGTGCATCTGTCTCCATACCCTTGTTCTCATAGTGAAAACCAGCCATAATGCCCCATTTGTCGGTCAACGGCTTGTAGGCGTCAAGACCAACAAGAAGATTTGCCTTAGGTTTGAACTTGTCGAGCGAACGAATCTCTGCCGGCATTCCTACAGGAGCGGTACCGCCAAGATTGTAGCCAAGACGCACCTGATAGCGCAGATTGTCGAATATGTCTATGCCAAAACTCTGCACAGCGAAAAGCACGAGGAGAGTGGCAGAAATAATGTATCTTTTCATCTTTGTTGTTTCGTATATTAAAGGTCTGTTATATTCCTGTCCACTATTCCATCACTATTCTCACCTTGTCGACAAGCAATTCGCTGCCTACAGCTCCAACAAAGTCGGCTCCTCCGCAACTTGATGTGAACACTACAGCCAGACTATAGCCATGATTGGAGAGTAGCTGAGGATCGAAGTTGGCAATGTAATCAAATGCTACATTAAACTCCTTCCATCCACCTTCGGTCTTGTCTACAGGTCCAGCCAAGGCAAGAGCTACAATCTGCTGACTCGTCTTAACGTTTGTGCCATCAAGCCAGAACTGCTTACCGTCGGCCGTTGTATTCTTGAAAAGTACAGCATAGAGGTCGCCTTGGTCGATGCCTTCCACCGTTGCGCCCTGACGATTGGTGATAGTCTCTCCAGGAGTATACTGGTAGTACCCCTTGAATCTTACAGGCTTCTTGTCGACAATACAGAAAGGACCATCTCCGAAACGTGTTGACTCAAGTGGGCGCATCGTTGCAGTAGTGGCGTTAAACGAACCTGTGAACAGATTGCCAGCGGCAATAGGCATTTTGAATGCCGCACCAGGCTTGCCCGTAGAACGAGTGGTGAGTTTTACCGCCTTGCCATCCAATCCATCGTCGTAGGGAGTTGTGGGATAGCCATCGGGAGTGGCCTTGCCACCGACAATGGCGAAACCAGCATTTCCAGAAGCCCAATTGAGCATCTCCACACCATTCTCGTCGATGTCAGTCCACATGTAATACTTCTTCTTGTCGGGTTCAAGGAAGAAATGCTCGAAGTCAAGCTCCGACGGGAAATAGCCGCCATCGTTAAATCTTACCAAGTAGCTCTTTTTATAGGCGCGGTCCTCTGAAGTAACTGTATAAATAACTCCACCCTTCGAAAAATTCTGAACCGATCCGTTTTCTGGAGAAATTGTGGCTCCAGATGTAATCATAAACTTTGGCGCAAGAGCCGAAAGGTCGGTGCCTTTGCGCACTTTGAAAGTGACAACACGTGCCGTCTCATTTGTTGTGGCAATGCTGTCGGTAAGTTTCGCGAATATCTCCGAAGGTTCGTCAGCGTGGAGATAAGCCTGCTCAATGTCGCATTCGGCATTAAGCGGTTCGTCCTTGAAGCAAGATGTGAGCAACATACTCACAGCAGCTGTAAATGCTAAAAGATAAGACTTGGACATTAAAAACTACGTATTATATATAATTTTGCGAATACAAAGTTAGGGCATTTTTACCGATACGCCAAGATTTTTAATTTATTTTTGCGAAGTCAAAGGGTTTAAAAGAATTAAGGAATAAGAATTAAGAATTATGATATACAATGTGTGGCACTACACGCCAATAACACATTGCCTAACTAACAGTTATCATAATTCTTGCTTCTTATTCCTTAGCTCTTGATACTATTTATTTCTTAAGTGCAGTTTCCACTCTTTCCACTATCGTCACAGGCTCTATGCCCATAAGACAGGCATAGTCGCCACGTCGGCAAGGGCGGTTGCCATAAATTGAGCACGGACGGCAAGGCATGTCGAGCTGCACAGCATCATCCATATTCTGATGCCAACCCATAAATCCTGCAAACGGATGAGTAGCTCCCCATACACTTACAACACGTGTGCCACAGATTGAAGCCAGGTGCATATTGGCACTGTCCATCGACACCATGACATCGAGATTACTCATGAGAATCATTTCCTGCTGCAGAGAGCCGAGCACAGCCGAAGCGTTGAGGCAGTTCTTATAACGCGAGCACCAATCGTTGAGCACTTTGAACTCATGCTCTCCTCCACCAAAAAGGAATATACGACACGAAGGATGGCGGCGAATCAATTCGTTTATCACCTGCTCCATCTTCTCCGTAGGATAAATCTTTCCCTTATGAGCGGCAAACGGAGCAATGCCTATCCACTGCTGAAACATCTTTTTCTCGCCAACACGTTCGCAGATAAGCCGAAGATTGCCTCCTGTAGATGGGAAAACAGAATCGAACTCCAACTTTACGGGGAATCCCAACCGTTCAAGCACATCTGTATAGTTTTCAAACGATGTGGGTAGCTGTTGCAGAATGTGATCCTTGCCTGAAACTAACTGGCGACGCTCACGGCGATGCTTGTCGATATGTTCCACACGGTAGCGGGCAAGATTAAAGCGCATGCGTAGATAAGACGAGCGCAGGATGTTGTGCATGTCGGCAATGGCTGTGAAATTCTTCGCCACCAACCGACGGTAAAGGGCGTTAAGTCCCGACACCCCATGATACTCGCCCTTAAGATCCGCCTCCATAAATCCCACATTAGGAGCCAGCTCTTCGAAAAATGGGCGTGCGAACGGGCGGCTCAGCACAGTAATGCGCAAGTCGGGATACTGTCGCGCCAAAGAGCAGACCACAGGCACAAGCATAGCTACATCGCCCATGGCCGAGAAGCGCATTATTAGGAGATGGTCGGTTTTCATTCTAAATTATTAATTCTTCTTGTAAAGAACCGGATTTGTCGACGGGTCGTTATACATCTTCATCTGACGGTATACTTTCATGTACTTGCGTCCAGCCTGAATGTCGTCGAGCAATTGGTCGATGGCAAGCGAAAGGTCGCGTTGCTGCTCAAGCAGCACATTTAGCTTGTCCTGACATTTCTGGCGATGCTCATCAGTAGCATCTGTGCGCTCTACCTGCTCGCGCATGTGGTAAATTTTGAGTGCGAGGATAGAGAGGCGGTCGACAGCCCATGCCGGCGACTCTGTGTTGAGACGTGCGTCTGGCAACACATTCACATCGCTGTACTTCTGACGGAAATAAGAGTCAATCTGCTCAACGAGGTCTGTACGGTCCTGGTTTGAACGGTCGATACGACGCTTGAGCGAGAGAGCTTCAACAGGGTCGATATGCGGGTCGCGGATTATATCCTCGAAATGCCACTGCACGGTGTCAATCCAGCATTTCAGGTAGAGTCGGTTCTCTATCTCGTCGCGTTCGTAAGGGTTGTTGATAGGCGTCTCGATATTGTCCTTGATGTGGTAGTCGACAATAGCCTTGTTGAAAATGTTGTTACAAAGTTCTGAGAATGACATATTCGTTTTAGAGTTTTTGTTAATATTAGCATTTAGGGTGTAACGAGTAGACTTGTTCTATCTACAGTTTACAAAAATAAGTGAAAAAGGGCGAACTGCCAAAAAAAAGAGTCTCTTTTTGGCAATTCGTCCTTAACTTTTTTGTTGTGTGCCCTATTCAAGTTATTTCTTTCGTGGTTTGCGGCGTGCCCATCCCTCTTCCGAGAAGTCAGGTTCCTCTCCACGGAGCTTTATATCGGGATTGTCGATAAACTGTCGCCAATCATCCTTGCGTCCACTCTCATAGCGCGAAGCTCCACGCTGACTGCGTTTGCGTCCATCGTCTTCGTTGCGACGTTTTGAGCGTTTCTCATAGCGCGAGAAGTCGTCATTGTCTTTGCGGCGTGTTGTGCGAGAGCCTCCGTCGCGCTTTCCGCGCTTGCCCTCAGATGAGGATGCGGCAGATGTATCGTCAGCATCGTTGCAACGCACGTTGCGATTGCGGTAGGTAGCACCATTGAGAGCACGCATCACCTTGTCGGCATCCTGCTCTGGCACCTCGATATAAGATATACGTGCGAGCAGGTCTATATGTCCCACTTCCTGACGGCCATGCACATTGCGGTTGAGGAACTGCATCACCTCACCCGGATAGAAACCGTCGTCCTTGCCAAGATTGATGAACAGCCTACGGTAGCCTGCCTCTGGAGCACGCTTCTCGCGCTTCTTGCCGTCGCGTCCCTCAGATCGGTCCTTACGGTCGCGTCCTGCCGAAGGCTTCACAATCTCAGGAGCGTTGGCATAGTACTTGAGGAACTTGCCGAACTCAAGCGACACTATCTTCTTCAATATATCCTCCTTGTCGAAATACTCAAAATGACGGTTGATGTCGTCCATGAATGGAGCTATCTGGTCCTCATCAACGTCAACCTTCTCTATCTCGTCGATAGCCTTGAAGAGCTGCTTTGAGCAAATTTCCTGTGGTGTAGGCAGAGTTCCGTCGACAAACTGCTTGCCGATAATCTTCTCAATCTCACGGACACGTCCACGCTCCTTGGTGTGGATGATGCTGATGGATGTACCCTTCTTGCCGGCACGTCCGGTACGACCCGAACGGTGGGTGTAGCTCTCCACATCGCCAGGCATTCCGTAGTTGATTACGTGAGTAAGGTCGTCAACATCAAGACCTCGAGCTGCAACGTCGGTGGCAACAAGAAGCTGCGTGATATGCTGGCGAAACTTCTGCATAGTGATGTCGCGCTGTTGCTGCGAGAGGTCGCCGTGCAAAGGCTCTGCGTTGTATCCATCGCGTATGAGTTTGTCGGCCACTTCCTGGGTCTCAGCCTTGGTGCGGCAGAAGATGATGCCGTAGATACGTGGATAGAAATCGACAATGCGCTTAAGTGCAAGATACTTGTCCTTTGCGCTCACCATATAATATATGTGGTTTACGCTCTCGGCGCCCTCGTTGCGCGAGCCAACAACAATCTCCTTGTGGTCGTGCAGATAACCCTTGGCTATCTTCTCTATCTCCTTGCTCATAGTGGCCGAGAAGAGCAGAGTGTTGCGGTCGGTAGGCACAGCCTCAAATATCTCGTTGATGCTGTCGGAGAAACCCATGTTGAGCATTTCGTCAGCCTCATCCAACACAACGTTCCTTACCTCCGACACCTTAGCTGCGCCGCGGTGCATGAGGTCGATGAGTCGTCCTGGAGTGGCTACGATAATCTGCGCTCCGTGTTTCAGAGCGTGTATCTGGTTGATGATCGATGTGCCGCCATATACGGCCACGATATTGATGCCTTTAATGTATTTTGAGAAAGACTTCAGGTCGTCGGCTATCTGTAGGCACAACTCGCGTGTTGGCGAGATGACGATAGCCTGTGTTGTGCGGTCGGTTGGGTCGGTGCGCTGCAAAAGCGGAATACCGAAAGCTGCTGTCTTGCCCGTTCCGGTCTGTGCGAGTGCGATGACGTCGTTGCCGTTGCCGAGCAAATAGGGTATAACTTCTTCCTGGACAGGCATTGGATGCTCGAAGCCCAATTCCTCGATGGCGCGGCGAATCTCCTCGCTTACGCCCAATTCTTCAAATGTCTTCAATATTAAATGTTTTGCTATGTAAAAAATATAGAGAGGCGGATCCAAACTCTAAAATGAGCTGCTTCGTTTGTCTTCCCCAGCCATGAAAAGTTTGCGCCTGTATGATTGGCAAAAACCTGTTTGAAGACTTATGTACAGCTTAATCCTAAAAATGTAAATCCTGAATTTCGGATGCAAAGTTACTGAAAGATTTGCATATATTTGTAATGTAGGGGTGTTTTTAAAGGAATTTTAATAAGTTGGCGTTCTTCTTCATGCCCTTCTATAACTGCCCCGCCTCCACTTGCCTCACTATTCGCTCCGTATAGCGGTCTACGCCCTCGGCATCGTATTTCTTCGTGAGCGATGCACCGAACAAGGCTGCAAAGGCCTGATAGAATCCGGCACGTATCGGACCGAGAAACGCCTGAATGAGTTGGTAGGAAGACGAGTCGCACTCGCGGTAGACAAGTTTTATGAGCAGTTTGCCCTGGGCATAGGTCAGTTTCTTCATGCGCGGAGTGTATTGCTTGCGTATGTCCTTCTCCACGAGTTTCATATGCTCATCCTTGGCCTTCTTGTTGGGCAGGGTCTGCAGGAAGTCATAAGTCTCGATGATAATGGCGTTCACCTCCTTGGCAATAGGAAGCACCTTCTTGACATTGGCAACAAGGCGGTTGTAGGCTTGGCGTTGCTTGGCATCAGCAAACGTGGGCTGCGGATAAACGTATAGAGGGTTAAGCTCGACATACTGTATGCTGTCGCCACCCACAAGAGCCTTGCTCACCTTCACCATAGGTACAAACGTAGGCACATCCATGTCGACATCGCGGTCCTCAGGATTGACCGTCGGCTGGCGATTGCCTTGTGCACACAGCACGTTAGTGCAGAGCACAAACATTATTAATAATAAATACCTTGCTTTCATGTTTTACGTTTTTTTTTTGCAATAGCACACACATCTTCCTTTACACCCTTATTTTTCTCTGTTCAGAAGTCGTTCGTTCTTCGTTCATCCTTCGATAATCCTTCGTTTTATCTCCGTTATGCCTTCGTTTTTCCTCTTATGTTTGAACACATGAAGATCGAGTTCACTACGGAGGAGGAACGAAGATCAATCGAAGGATGAACATAGGTTTATTGAAGCATCACGAACGTACTTATTTCTTTTTTGTCGTTTTCTTTTCAGCCTTTTGTTGGTTAGCCGATGTCTTGGCATTTGCTGTAGGCTCTTCCTTCTTTTTTTCCGAAGGCATCAACAGTTTCTTGTAAGCCTCAGCGTCCTTTAGAAGTTTCACAGCCTCTTTCATCTGCTTGTCGTTGCGCAAAGAGTTTTCTATCGCGCCACGCTCAAAGTAGTATGCCGACATAAGGTCTGAAGCTATCATCTCCTTTATCTTCTGTTTATTGTAAGGATAATCGAGGTCCTTGGCTATGTTGTGCTTCAGTTTCTTTGACAAAGCCTCAAACTCAGGCTTGGCATCCTCGTAGTAGCCCTCGAAGCGTGCCAGCTTCTCAAGATCCTTGAGATATTTCTCGCTCACCTGGTCGTAGGTGAATTCACTCTTTATCACAAGTTGCTTAAACTGCTCGTAGTCGGCATCCGAAAGTTCAAACTCCGATGGATTGGCCACTGTAGGATGCTTGGCTATATAGTCAATCTCGTAGTTGAGCATGATGTCGGTAGTGTCTACACGCGACAGATAGAAAGCTATATTAGGCAAAGAGTCGGGCTGCACCTCAACGTCAGGCTTGATGCCACCACCGTCGCGCACGATGCGTCCGGCAGCCGTGCGGAACTCATGAGTAAGAGAGTCGGCCACAGCCTTTGCCACATATCCGTTGTCGGTATGCTTGTAGGAGCGTGCCTGTATGCAGCGTCCCGAGGGGATGTAGTATTTGGCTGTTGTGAGCTTGAGCTTGCCGTTGTATGGCAATGGCACGTCGGGCACCTGCACAAGTCCCTTGCCATAAGTTCGTGTGCCGAGCACCACGGCACGGTCGAGGTCCTGCAAGGCACCACTCGTAATCTCGCTCGCGCTTGCCGTACCGTCGTTCACGAGCACCACGATAGGCATGACTGTATCAATAGGCTCAACTGTTGTACTATATGTTTGGTGGGCCTTCTTCACCTTGCCGCGCATCTCAAGCAGCTGCTTACCTTTAGGTATGAACATGTTGAGAATCTGTATAGCCTCCTGCACCGAACCGCCGCCATTGTTACGCAGATCAAGCACCAAGCCATTCATTCCCTTACCGCGCATGTCGAGAAAAGCACGGCGCACGTCCTTGGCGCTGTTCTCGACAAACTGGTTGTAGTTGATGTATCCAATGCCATCGGGCTGCAATCCATAGTAGGGCAAATAGGCCATCTGAATGGCACGGCGCTGCACCTTGAACGTGAGTTTCTTGCCAGTAGACGGACGCAGAATCTTCAGCACCATTGTTGTGCCAGCATCGCCGCGCAGATGGTCGCTGACATAAGCCGTGGTCTTGTCCTCCATCGACTCTCCGTCGATGCTGAGAATCACGTCTCCCTTCTTCAGTCCTGCCTCAGCAGCGGGCATACCCTCATAGGGTTCGTTGATGACGACACGCTTGCGTGTGAAGCTGTAGCTGATGATTGAGCCTATGCCAGCATACTTACCAGTCATCATAGTCTTGTATTCGCCAACCTTGTCCTCGGGATAGTATTCGGTGTAGGGGTCGAGCGAGCCGAGCATAGCCCGTATGGCAGTACCCACAGCTTTGTCGGCATCGAGCGTGTCAACGTACATAAGGTCGAGGTTGCGGTAGATGGCGTTGAACACGTCGAGGTTCTTTGCCACCTGGAAGTTGTGCTCGCTGGTATTCTGTGCCGAGGCTAAAAGTGGTGAGAATAATAAAACGGATAGAAAGAATAATATCTTCTTCATACGTTGATTTATTTGAGTGAGGTTGTGTCAAAACTCTATAAAAGACCATCTTCCGATAGTCATCGATTAGCGAGTTTTGACACATCCTCATTATTTAATGTGCATTTTTATGCTTACTTCACTCCCATTTCCTTGAGCAAGCGGTCGGCATGTCCCCACTTGTCCATAAGGAAGAGCACATAGCGGATGTCTACACCAATGCAGCGAGCCAGACGCTTGTCAAACCAGATGTCGCTTGACAGAGAGTCCCAGTTGCCGTCGAAGGCAAGACCGATGAGGTTGCCCTTGCCGTCGAACATTGGCGAACCTGAGTTGCCGCCTGTGATGTCGTTGTTGGTGAGGAAGCAGAGCTGCATCTTGCCGGTTGTCTTGTCGGTGTACTTGCCGAAGTCGTTGGCAGAGAGGAGCTGCTTCATAATGGGCTCTGCCTGGTAGTCGATGGTGCCCTTCTCGCCCGACTCCATCTTGCGCACGATAGAAGAGGCGTCGGTGTAGTAGCCCGAAGGATTGCCAGCGAGCAGATAGCCGCCCACCTGTCCGTAGGAGAGACGCATGGTGAAGTTGGCGTCAGAGTAGTGGGGCAACTCCTGCTCCATGCGCACCTTGGCGTCACAGAGATAGCGCTCCTGATTATCGATTTCCTCGCGCAGAGGAGTGAGCTGACGACGGCAATTGTCCATCATCTCATTGAGCTGCTTGCCATACTGGTAGCCAGGGTCGTTGGCGAGAGCCTTCTCGGTGAGAGTGATCTTCTTGCCCGACTTCATAATTACTGATGTAGCGTAGAGCCAGTCGACATACTTGTGAGAGTCGCCGCCGAACTTCTCCTCTATAGTCTTGTAGAAAGCAGGGAGTTTGTCGGCAGGCACATACTTGCGGAAGTTGTCGATGAGCACAGCCTGCACGTCCTTGTCGAGAGCCTCATCCCATTCAGAGCTGTTGTCTTCAAACACGTAGGTCGACTTGCCCTTCTTTGCTGCCTTGCTGTCCTTTGCCGGCACCATCATGGCAAGACGCTCGGCACGTGAGTTAAACTCGGATGTGCGGCCGAATGTCTCGCGCAGAGCTGTGAACTCCTTGGTCACCTCCAACTGCTTGGCATAGAGCTGAGCCATCTTCTCGAAGTCGAGCTTGCCCTTGAGGTAGCCTGTCCACTTCTGATACTCCATGATGCGGTCCTCGAAGTCGGCCTTCTGGCGGATGATACCCACAGAGTCGATGCACTTGTTCATACCCAATGAGTTCTTCCAGTAGTTGGAGCTTTGAGCATACTTAGAGTCGTACTTGATGCGCACACCCTCGTCGGCACGCATATGCTTGATCATAACCTCCTGCTTAACACCACGCACCTGGGCACGCGGAGCATTCTCGGCGTCGCGCATCTGGCGTATGCCGTAGCTTGAGAGATAGCGCTCGGTAGAGCCAGGATAGCCGATGGTCATGGCGAAGTCGCCCTCCTTGTAGCCGTCCATCGACACCTTAGTCCAGTGTTTCGGGTGGTAGGGCACGTTGTCCTTAGAGTACTTGGCAGGACCGTTGGTCTTAGGGTCGGCATAGATGCGGAATACAGAGTAGTCGCAAGTCTGACGCGGCCACATCCAGTTGTCGGTTTCACCACCAAACTTGCCCATTGACTTCGGGATGGTGAATACCAGTCGCAGGTCGTTGAATGTGCGGTAGGTAGTGGCGAAATACTTGTTGCCCTCGTAGAACGGCTTGATCTCGAGGTCGAGACTTGGGTCCTTGGCGTGTACTTCCTTTATCATCTCGTTCTCCACCTCGTTGAGTAGCTTGGCACGCTGCTCGTTGTTCATCTCCTTGATGCCGCGCTTCTCGAGTTCTGGAGTGATGTCCTTCTGTTCCACCATGAAGCTCACAAACATTCCCTCGTTGGGCAACTCTTCGGCGTAGGTCTTGGCATAAAAACCGTTGAGCATGTAGTCGTGCTCCACGGTGGAGTGAGAGCGGATAGCCTCGAAGCCACAGTGGTGGTTGGTGAACACGAGTCCGTCGGGTGAGACCACAACACCCGAACAATAGCCCGAGAAGTTGACAACCGATTTCATGATGGCATCCTCACCCTGATAGAGTTTCTCATAGGGAGCCTGGAAACCATAAGTCTTCATCTGCTCATACACGGCTGTTGGCAGATTGTAGAGCGTCCACATACCTTCGTCGGCATGAGCGGCAGTGCCAGGCAACAGCATGGCGGCTGCGATAAGGAGGTTCTTTTTGTTCATTGATTTGTTTTTTTTATATTATTGTTGATTTATTGTTTACTTGAAAATATATGCTCACAACTATTTACTTGAAAAATGTCTGTCCACAACTATTCTACTTAAAGTACTTGCCCACAACCGGCAGCCCCTTCAGCGGCAGGTCATGATACACGATGTGCGCTATGAACATTACGATGAGCACGGTGTTCACGGCGAGAGCCCATAGCTGCGACAGATGCTCGTTGGCGAGGTTCATGCAGACATAGAACAGGGCTGTGATTGCCACATACACGGCTATCGACTTGAGCGGATAGTTGATGGGATACTTCTTCTGACCCACAAGATACGACAGCACCATTGCCGTGCCATAGCCTGCCACTCCGCCCCATGCACAAGCCATATAGCTGTACTTGGGCACGAACAGCACATTGACAGCCACAAGCACCACGCATCCGGCGGCAGAGAACCATGCTCCGTAGATGGTCTTGTCGATGAGCTTATACCAAAACGAGAGGTTGAAGTAGATGCCCATCATTATCTCGGCTGCCATCACTATTGGCACCACTCTGAGTCCGGGCCAGTAGCTCTCGTTGGGGATGATGAATCGCAGAATGTCGAGATAGGCTATCACCACGAGAAACGCCAGGAGGGTGAAGATGATGAAATACTTCATTGCCTTGGCGTAGGTGTCGCGGTTGTCCTTGTCCTTCGCCTTGCCGAAGACGAACGGCTCGTAGGCATAGCGGAACGCCTGGGTTATCATCGCCATAATCATGGCTATCTTGGTGGCGGCTCCATAAATGCCGAGCTGCGTCTTCTCGTCCACGCCCTCGTAGAGGTAGGGGAAGATTATCTTGTCGAGAGTCTGGTTAAGGATGCCCGCAATCCCGAGCACAAGCAGAGGCCATGCGTAGCGGAGCATGCGTCGCCACAACTTGCTGTCGAAACGCCAGCAGAAGCCCGTAAGCTCGCGCCAAAAGCAGATCAGCACCACACCCGTGCATACGAGATTGATGTAGAACACCATACCCACATCCACCGTAAAATGCTCGTCGTAGAGTCCGAATGGATTGAGCTTCATGGCTGGCAGGACGATGAGATACAGGAGGTTGAGCACGATGTTGAGCACGATGTTGACCAACTGCAGCGAGGCAAACTTTATTGCCTTCTTCTGATAGCGCAGATAGGCGAACGGGATGCACTTGAAGGCGTCTATCGCCACACACACGAACATCACAGCCACCCAACTCTCATGGTCGGGATATTTCATGAACGTGGCTATCTGGGGCAGAAAGGCGAATACAAGTGCCACGAACAGGGCTGCCGTGGAGCCTACCGAGATAAGCACGGTGGAGTAGACGGTTTGCGGATTCTCGTCGGTCTTGTTGACGTAGCGAAAGAAAGTTGTCTCCATGCCGTATGTCAGGACAACAAGCAAGAGTGCCGTATAGGCGTAGATATTTGTAACGACACCATACTGTCCGCCACTCGCGGCAAATGCTGTCGTCTGTATAGGCACCAGCAGATAATTGATGAAACGGCCCGCGATGCTGCTAAGACCGTAGATGGCAGTATCTTTTGCCAAACTCTTCAAATTAGCCATTGTTTCTTTTCTCTATTATTGTTTTTATTGGTTTATGCGAAGAACATATAGCATATAGCTATCGCCGCTATCACCCCGGCAAGGTCGGACAGCAGTCCGCAAGCCACAGCGTGCCTTGTGTAGCGCACTCCCACGCTGCCGAAATAAACGGCAAGGATATAGAACGTGGTGTCGGTGGAGCCTTGGAACACACATGCCAGTCGGCCCACAAACGAGTCGGCTCCGTAGGTGGTCATCGCGTCCACCATCATGCCTCTGGCTCCGCTGCCCGAGAGCGGCTTCATAAGAGCTGTAGGCAAGGCTCCCACAAAATCGGTATTGCCGCCGAGCGACGCGACAAGCCATTTTATGCCGTCGATAAGCATGTCCATGGCTCCCGACGCGCGGAACACGCCAATGCCCACAAGTATAGCCACAAGATACGGAATGATGCGCACGGCTGTGGCGAATCCTTCCTTTGCGCCCTCGATGAAAGCGTCGTACACGTTCACCTTCTTACGCATACCGGCAAGTATGAACACCACGATGATGAGCATCAGCAGGATGTTTGCCACCGACGTGCTCACCACGTTCATCTGCGACTTGTCCATTTGCGAGAATCCCCATATTATGGCTGCTATTGCGGCCGACATTACTCCGAGCGTGAGGAGCATGGTGCGGTTGACGAGATTGATGCGCTGGTATAGCGAAGTGACAACAATTCCGGCAAGCGTGGAGAAGAAGGTGGCAAGCAACAAGGGCACAAAGATGTCGGTAGGTTGTGCTGCTCCCATCTGAGCGCGATAGACCATAATCGATACAGGGATGAGCGTCAGTCCCGACGTGTTGAGCACGAGGAACATAATCATCGGATTGGTGGCTGTGTCTTTCTTCGTGTTAAGTTCCTGCAGCTGCTCCATGGCGCGCAGTCCGAGCGGAGTGGCAGCGTTGTCGAGACCCAGCATATTGGCTGCTATGTTCATGAATATACTGCCCGTGACGGGATGCCCCTTAGGAATGTCGGGAAAGAGCTTTGTGAATACGGGCGAGAGCATGCGCGCCAAGGCGTTCACCACCCCACCCTTCTCGCCTATCTTCATTATTCCGAGCCACAGCGAGAGCACGCCCGTGAGTCCGAGCGATATCTCAAAGGCTGTCTTCGACGTATCGAAAGTAGAATTGATGATTGCCGGAAACACCTCGGTGTCGCCCATGAGCACGAGCCTTACGGTGGCTATGCAGAAGGCGATGAGGAAGAAGGCTATCCATATATAATTGAGTACCATATATAAATAATGTAAATTTTAGTTTTGCAAAAGTACATCAATAAATCGAGATAACGCCCACGGCGGGACATAAAACACCAAAACAAATTTGTTTTGCATAAAAAAAACGGCAATAGAGGCAACCGACACAACTCTTCAGCCACTTTCTACGAAAAGCGCGACTAAATTAAAGTTGCCTCGGGTTGCCCCTATTGCCTTAGCGGGTTGCCTATATTGTCAATTATTCATCAAATGTTTGCATTGGCATTCTTACATCACAACAACCTTGCGCGTTGTGCCATCGGCGTAGCGCACAATGTTGATACCCTTCTGCGGAGTCGAAATCTTCACTCCATCGAGAGTGTAGTAGCCGCTAACGGTCTTGTCGCCAGTTGCTATTGTGGAGTTGATGCCTGTCTCTGCGCCAGACATAATCTTAACCTCGTCGAGGAAGAAGCGTCCCTTCTCGGAGTTGAAGGTGAAGGCCACCTTGCCCTTGCCCGTGAGGGTGGTTGTGAACTCGGTCCATTCGCCCTTCTTCATGGTGAATGTGTCGTCGGAGAGAGTTGCATTCTTGGCAGAGAGCTTGAGTGTTGTGCCATCAGACTCTGAGTCCCATGCGCCAGCCTTGAATGTGATTGTAGCCTCGCCATTCATCAGTATCTCGGGCGATGTGGTTGTGCCAGAGAACTTAGCGGTACCGAGACGCAGACACTCGTTGCCCGCATAAATCTTGGTGTTGGAGCTTGTCCAAGCCTTGTTGCCTTCATCGAACACAGGAGAGGTAGTGCCTGACACGCCACTCCACAATCCGTCGTTGCCACCCTCGCCTTCACACTTGCTGAACGTCTCCGAGTAGAGCACGTCTTCCTGCGGAGTGTTGGCCAGCGTTTGAACGAAAGTCATCGAAGCCGACTCCTTGTCGCCCGAGATGGCAATGTCCTTAATCTCCACGTGCATGAAGTTAGAGCCGTCAGCGTTGGTTGTGTACACCTTGGCAGCCGGCTTGGTGCTGGCAGTAAGGCTGTTGTTGTCGGCGTATGGATAGAGCGCGTTGCTTACCGTCTCGCGGTTGTTGGCGTGGAAGAGAGTGAGGCGCTGATGTGTATTGGTCATATACTTACCGTTCGACACATAATTGCCGTTGTATGTGTTAGGGACATTGTAGTCCCAAATAGCAGGATCGTAGTCCACGTGCGAAATCATCACACCCTCGTCGGGCAGACAAGAGTCCCAACCTGTGTTCTTACGATACTCCACGACGTAAGCCTCCTCCTCGTTCATCTTGTTCTTGATGATGTAGGCATCGCCGCCCTCGCTCTGAGCCTTCAGTCCGTCTACGCTCACGGTTCCCTTAATGTCGGTCATGTCGTGCAGAGTTACCCATCCGCACTCATTCTTCTCGTAGGCGCTGTAGCCGGCAGGAATGAATCCCTCGCCGTTGTAGCTGCCCATATCCATAAGGTCGTATTGGTTCATGCCAAACCATCCGCCGTAGCCTGTATCATAGAGGTCGGCAAAGCCCATACAATGCGAGAACTCATGGCAGAATGTGCCGATACCGCTGCACGAGCCGCTGCCGTTAAGCTCAGCGCTGCAAGCGTAGGTGTTCACCTTCACTCCGTCGAGCTTAAGCACCTTTCCGTAGTCGCTGTCCTTAAGGTAATACATGTGTGGCCAAATGGTGCTTGTTGAGCCACCGTCGGCCTCACCCTTACCTGCAAACAACACGAACACCTGGTCAACCTCGCCGTTGCCGTTCCAGTCGTACTGCGAGAAGTCTACACCATCTTCATGAGCAGCCAAGCAAGCCTCGGCTATCATTTCTCCTGCATGCATGTCATTGCTATAGGCGTCGTTCTTGCCATAGTAAGAATAGTTGTTTTTCATGGTATAAGGTCCAACCACATCGAAGTCGATGTCAAACTGGCCTCCACTCTGCGCTCTGAAGTAGTCGCGCACAGAGCCAATGGCCTTCTCGCTGGTGTAGTTGACACCGTTCACCAACTCCTTATAGAGTTCGATGCTGTTGAACTCCTGGAACTTTCTGTTCTTGTAATCGACAAGAATCACAAGGGCCTTCTTTGTGCCCTGGAACACGCTCTTGTCGGAAGGATGTCCGATGCGTGCGGCACGCTTTGCGCCAACCTGCAACGGACTACGGCGTGCTGTGGCACGTTTCACGAGCTGCTCATTGCGCTCTGCTGTGATGTTACTGTAGAGACCGGTTGCCTCATCAAGCTGATAGCGCGATCCGTCTTCAGCCTGAAGCCAGTGCATGTACTCATCGCCTACGAGTTGCACACGCACGGTGCCGCCAGTGGCGAGTTGGATAGTTTGCCATTGTCCACGCTTTGCCGGCACAGCACTTGCAGTTGCCGCAGCTGCGATAAGGATAGCTGAAAGTAATAGTTTCTTCATAAATTGGTTTTACGATGTGATGTTTTACTGTATTAGTCCTTATTAAATTAAAGAACAACGCTGCAAATTTACAAAAAAAATGCACATATCAGCAACAATTGGGATTTTTTTAAACCAAAAGGAGGTTTTGCACCATTGTTTTCGTATATCTTAAATCGCAATGTATCTTTTGCCGAAAAACATTTGTGCCACTCCAATCCTTTACAACTCGTGCTTTTCTCACTCGTATGCTGGTTGATAACAGTATTGAGTATAATATTCAGTTAAAAAGTTGAAAAAACTCGCATTCTCTCGCTTGTTTTGGGTAATTTTGCAACTTAAAGATTTTTTAGAACAAACGATAATTCAATGAGCTTAACTGGCATCATACGCAATGCGTTCATTCCCCGACAGCACAAGCTGGAACGCCACTTCACCGACGCGGAATCTCTACAACACGAGGTTCTGCGACATCTGCTGCACGCGGCAGCCAACACAGAGTATGGACGCAACCACCTGTTCTCAACCACAAACTTCTACGAGGACTTTGTGCGCAACGTACCCATGAACACCTACGAGGAACTAAAGGGCGACATTGACCGTATGCGCCACGGCGAGTCGAATGTGCTGTGGCCCGGCACCGTGAAATGGTATGCCAAGTCGTCGGGCACAACCAACGACAAGAGCAAGTTCATACCCGTGTCCGACGAGGGACTGAAGCATATCCACTATCAGGGAGGCACCGACGTAGTGGCTCTCTACCTGCAGAACAACCCCAAGAGCCGCATGTTCGACGGCAAGGGACTTATTCTCGGCGGATCACACTCGCCCAACTACAATCTCCCCGACTCGCTTGTAGGCGACCTCAGCGCCATTCTCATAGAGAACATCAACCCACTCGTCAACCTCATACGTGTGCCTAAAAAGCAAACTGCGCTGCTCTCCGACTTCGAGCTCAAGCGCGATCGCATAGCCCACGAATGCCTAACGAAGAACGTCACCAACCTTTCGGGCGTGCCATCGTGGATGCTCAGCGTGCTGGTGAGGGTGCTTGAGATTTCTGGCAAGGAGCACATCAACGAAGTGTGGCCCAACCTTGAGGTATTCTTCCACGGAGGCATCGCCTTCACGCCCTACCGCTCGCAATACGAGCGCATCATAACATCGCCATCCATGCACTACATGGAGACCTACAACGCATCCGAGGGATTCTTCGGCATTCAGAACGACCCGACGGACAAGTCGATGCTGCTGATGCTCGACTACGACGTGTTCTACGAGTTCCTACCCATGGACGAATTCGACTCGCCCAACCCCAACATCGTGCCGCTCGAAGGCGTGGAGGTGGGACGCAACTACGCCATGCTCATAAGCACATCGTGCGGACTGTGGCGATACATGATAGGCGACACCGTGAAGTTCACCTCGCGCAGGCCCTACAAGTTTGTCATCACCGGACGCACAAAATACTTCATCAACGCTTTCGGCGAGGAGCTTATACAGGACAACGCCGAGAAGGGACTCGCCTATACATGCGCCAAGACGGGGGCAGAGGTGAAGGAATACACAGCCGCACCCGTGTTCATGGACCAGAACGCAAAGTGCCGCCACCAGTGGCTCATAGAGTTTGCTAAGGAACCGGAAAGCATCAGCGAATTTGCCGACATACTCGACAAGCGACTCCAGGAGATAAACTCCGACTACGAGGCAAAGCGTTTCCACGACATCACCCTGCAACACCTTGAGATTGTTGTGGCACGCCGCGGACTATTCGACGACTGGCTCCGCTCGAAAGGCAAGCTCGGAGGACAGCACAAAGTGCCGCGACTCTCGAACAACCGAACCAACATCGACGAGATTCTTGCGATGAACTGATATTTACTATTAAGGCATTGCTGATTTCGGGACACTTCTGATGCAGAACACACACGGACGCATCCCGAAGGAATCCCGAACGCTTACCGAAGGAATCCCCAAACAAAAAACAGAGACCAACAATATGAAGATAAACAACTTTATAGTACTTCTGCTCGCCCTGCTCGTAGCCTCATGCGCCCGCATGGGACGACCCGACGGAGGCTGGTACGACGAGACGCCGCCAAGCGTAATCGGAGCCGAACCTGCCGACGGCGGCACTGGTGCAAGAGCAAAGAAGGTGCGCATATACTTCGACGAGTTCATCAAGCTCGACAACGCATCGGAGAAGGTTGTGGTGTCGCCGCCACAGCTGGAACAGGCCGAAATAAAGTCGACTGGCAAGCGCATCGAGGTGGAGCTGAAAGACTCGCTGCGCGAGAACACCACCTACACCATCGACTTCTCCGACGCCATCAGCGACAACAACGAGGGCAACCCTCTCGGCAACTACACCTACAGTTTCTCCACTGGCGACCATATCGACACACTCGAGGTGGCGGGATGCGTGCTGCAAGCCGACAATCTCGAGCCAGTGAAGGGAATACTCGTGGGACTATACGCCGAGCTTGAGGACTCATGCTTCATCAAGCAGCCCATGCTGAGAGTGGCGCGCACCGACTCACGCGGACATTTCATCATACGTGGCGTTGCCCGTGGCAACTACCGCATCTATGCCCTACAAGATCAGGACGCCAACTACCGGTTCTCGCAGAAGAGCGAGCAGATTGCCTTCTCGCACGATGTCATCACACCGTCGTTCGGCAATGCCACACGACAGGACACCACTTGGATCGACTCGCTACACATCAAGGACATAAAGCAGGTGGGCTACACGCGATTCACGCCCGACGACATTGTGCTGAGGGCGTTCAACGAAACCGTCACCGACCGCTTCTTCCTCAAGGCCGAGCGCAACGAGGCCGACCACTTCACGCTGTTCTTCAGCTACGGCGACACTCAGATGCCCGAAATCAAGGCTCTCAACTTCAACGCCGACGATGCCTTCATCATTGAGCCTTCGGTGCGCCGCGACACTATCAGCTATTGGCTGCGCGACACCATGCTCGTGAACCAGGACACACTGAACATCGCCATGACCTACCGCACAACCGACACGCTCGGCGCGCTCGTGACACAATGCGACACCCTGCAGCTGCTTGCCAAGCGGCCCTACGCACGCCGACTGAAGGATGCCGCCAAGGAATACGAGGACTGGCACAAGAAGCAGGAGAAGAAACGCAAGCGCGGAGAACCTTACGACTCGGTGATGCCGCCTAAGCAGTTGCAGTTGCGCGTAAACACACAGTCGACTATCGACCCCGACTGCCAACTCGTCTTCAGCTTCGACCGACCCATCGCCCTGGCAGACACGTCGAAGATACATCTCTACGCCAAGCACGACTCGCTGTGGTATGACATTCCCACAAGAATACGCCCCACAACCGAACGTATACCAGGCGACACAACCCACGCCTCCATACAGTCGATGCGCAATTATGAGCTGAGAACCGAATGGCAACCCGACACGGAATACAGCCTTGAGCTTGACTCTATGGCGTTTGCCGACATCTACGGATACGTCACTCCAAGCATAAAGATAGGAATGAAGGTGCGCTCGCTCGACGAGTACAGCTCGCTCGTCTTCACTCTGCCACAACAGGATGGCAAGCACTTCGTGGTGGAACTGCTCAACCAGCAAGGCGAGCCCATAAAGCGGACTACGGCCATCGACGGCACGGCACAGTTCTACTACATCATGCCAGGCAGCTACTACGCCCGAATGTTTGCCGACGACAACAACAACGGAGTGTGGGACACCGGCGACTATGCCGCAGGACTACAGCCCGAGATGATGTACTACTATCCCGACGAGATAGAATGCAAGGCAAAATGGGACGTGACTCTCAACTGGGACCCCACGCAGCGAACTCTTGACAAGCAGAAGCCTGCCAAGATAACAAAGCAAAAAGCCGAGCAACAACGCAAGATACGTCAGCGCAACATCGAGAGAGCACGCAAGATGGGAATAGCTTACCCGTTCTAAGATTATAACCAATAACTTTATACTTTATGAAGCAGCTTCTTTTCACAATAGCCTTGTTTATGACAAGTCTGATGCCTTCGATGGCACAATGCAAATTCCAGAATACCGCATTCAAGTCGGGCGAGTTTCTCACCTACAACCTCTATTTCAACTGGAAGTTTGTGTGGGTGAAAGTGGGCAACGCCACCATGAACACCGTGGAGAACCACTACCACGGCAAGCCCGCCTACCGAGCATCGCTCATCACGCGCACATCATCTAAGGCCGACAAATTCTTCATTATGCGTGACACGCTACTCTGCTACAACACCCTCGACCTGGAGCCGCTCTACTTCCGCAAAGGAGCGCAAGAGGGCAAACGCTATACTGTGGACGAGGCTTTCTTCAGTTATCCATCCAATAAGGTGCACATCAAGCAGCACCGCCTGCGCCACAACGGCGAGCACGTCCACAAGGAGTGGACACGCAACGACTGCACCTACGACATGCTGAGCATTTTCCTACGCGCCCGTTCCTTCAACCCCGAGGGATGGAAGAAGGGCACATGCGTGAGCTTCCCCATCACCGACGGCACACACATCACACCCGCCATGATCGAATACAAGGGCAAGACCACAGTGAAAGCCGACAACGGAGTGAAATACCGCTGCCTGCAACTCGCCTACAAGGAGCAGGAGGATGGCAAGTATAAAGAAATTGTGAGATTCTTCGTCACCGACGACGACAACCACGTGCCCGTGCGGCTCGACATGCACCTGAAGTTTGGCTCTGCCAAGGCATTCCTTGTAGGAGCAAGAGGCGTGAAGAGCCAGATGAAGTCGGTGGTGAAATAACATTACCCACCTATCAACCAGAATAATATGAACAGAATAATATCCTTCTTACTATCCGCCTTACTTCTTGCTTCCTGCTCCATGCCCTGGGGTAAACAGCAGGAAGAGAAGCGGAAGCCACGCAAATTCACCACCGAGGTGATGCTGCGCTACACACCCGTGAAGGACCAAGGACGCAGTCCGCTGTGCTGGGCTTATTCCATGCTCGCCACCATCGAGACCGAACATATAATGATGGGCGACTCGGTGAACCTCTCCGTCGACTACGTCACGCGCCAACTGCTTGCCGAACAGGCTCGCTGCCATTTCCTCTCGCGAGGCTACGACCGAATCACTCTGCGAGGCACCATGCCGCTGCTGCTGCGTCTGCTCAACGAATACGGGGCTATGCCCTACGACTCCTACAACACTCCGTCGCTCAACTACAACTCCATTGCCAAGCGCGTTGCCCTGCTCTCCAACACATCGATGGACATGAGCCAGCTTGCAGAGCGTGCCGAACGCCTGTTCGACGAGCGCATTGGTGCGCTACCCCAAAAGGTCTACATGCTTGGAGCCGAATACACACCCGAGGAATTTGCCCATAGCGTGTGCATGCGTGGCGAATACATGGCTATGACAAGTTTCACTCACCATCCCTTCGGCGAGTCGTTTGTGCTTGAGGTGCCCGACAACTACAGCGACGAGTTCTTCTACAACGTGCCTATCGACGTAATGATGAAACGTATGGAACAGGCAATACGACGTGGACATCCCGTTTGCTGGGAAGGCGACGTGTCGGAGAAGGGATTCTCCTTCGCCCACGGCATAGCCGAGCTTGCAGACGAACGCCCCTGCACACAGCAAGAACGACAGAAGGCGTTTGAGACCCGGCGCACCACCGACGACCATTGCATGGCTATCATCGGTATTGCACACGACCAGAATGGCCGACGCTACTACATAGCCAAGAACTCCTGGGGCACCAACAATCCTTACGGCGGGCTTATGTATGTATCTGAGAACTACATCAGGCTTAAAACCATAGCTATCGTGGTGAAGAGCATTTAGGGATGAAAATATAAGTATCTGTTTTTCTAACATAAAAGGTCGAGCGAGAAACCGCTCGACCTTCTACGTTAAAAAAACTCCTGTTTACACCATTACAAATATGAGTCCACTTTAAAAAGTGCCTCGTTATAAGTTTAACATAGATTCATTCTTTGAAATTTTGTAAATTGGAGATTTCTTATGACCTTTGTTGTCTCAAACAATATCATTAAGCTATGTTCAAGAAAAGTTCCAAGACCAAACAGTTCAACATGTTTAGTTCTCCATCAGGATTGATGTGTGAGCGTGAAATTCGTCAGTATGATGACCAAACAGCTTGGCACAACAAGTTTTATACAGAAGTGACTTCTAAGATTGATGAAGAAATATTCAAACCGCTCTATACAACGGAACGGGAGGATAATCGTGTCGGTCGCCCCAATGCTCCCATTCGAGTTCTCATTGCCATGATGATATTGAAGGAGGGCTGTGGCTGCAGCGACGAACAGCTGTATGAGCAATGCCGCTTCAACCTGCTTTATAGACGTGCCCTTGGTATGGTGACACTTGACGAATGGCTTACAGGGCAAGACTTCACGTTTTGACCTTAACATGACAGAAGAGCAAACTTTGGAAGTTACAGACAAGCATACTGGTGAAGTTCAGACTGCCATCCCTGTTAAAGCCAATCGATGGAAGATAGGTTTGAAGGATGCCAATGGCAGGATGTCATGGAGATATTTCACAAAGGAGCAGGTGGACAAGGCTGAGGTTCGACGGAAGGTTGATTCCATCCCTTTTGAGGAACGCAAGAAACGCAATAATGTCGAAGCCAGTATATTCCAATACAGCTTTCATACAAGGAACAACAAGACCAAATACCGCACACTTATCAAGCACACTCTGCAAGCAATTGCTATATGTGCTTGGATAAACGTGCGCCGTTTATTCTGGTTTGATGCTAAATTAAGTCTCCAAATGGTAAAATAATTAAATCAAAGAGCGAATAGCCTCATTTTGAGGCGTTATATGGCTGTAATAGCGACTTTGAAAGATGTCTGAACATTTTTGTCGTTAACTTACCGCCAGGATTAGTTACCGTCAAGGTAGGTTTAAAACCGACCAAGACATTTGTTTAATTTAAATAGAACCCTCTTTTTGAAGTGGACTCAAATATTCAAATCATTTTATGTACAAGAAATTCATGAGGCGTTTTCTATGCCTCTTCGCCACACTGTGCCTATGCCTCGACGCTGGCGCCGTGCTGAAAGAGAAAAACCTCGCTTCCACCCTCTCCGTACTTCGTGCCGAACTCGAAACCTCGTTTAGCGAGCAACGACAGAACATATCACGCTACTTAGCCTACAACGAGATACAGCACAAGCAGATGATATCACTCATGCAACGAAGCGACCAAATAGCCCTGATGCTCTACTCGCAGAAGCAGGACTTCACCTTCGACATGACCTACGCATGCCATGAGGCGACGGAGATGTACCGCGAGTTCAATCAGCGACGCATGCCCTACGACAAGATTATGGTGCGCATGGATGCTGAGATTGAGCGCTACCAATATCTAATAGAGACTCTCGCCAACATCCCACCATCCATCAACAGAGCCAAAGACAAAACCAAAAACAACAAGCCGAAATTCATTAAGACAAAGGACGGTAAACCCATGCGGCTGCCATTCATGCTCGACAAGGCGGGACAGGCCGACCGCAAGGCGTGTCTCGCCTATGCCACAGCCCTGTGCCGCAACATCGTTAAAATACGCGCATCGGTGGTGAAGGACAACGAACACTACAAGCACATGTCGCAGAATCTGAAAAAGGTGAACGACTATGCACTCAACCGCTACAACGACATTCAGCACAACATCTTCGTAAACGGCGACCAAAACTATCTGGAGGTCATCGGCTCCATGCCTATGTCCTACCACAACGCCAAGGCCGACGTGAACGAGAAGTACAACACCGAGAAGGTGAAGACCGCCAACGGCACAGAGCGCCAGGTCTACTCACAGTGGCGCGGTCCGATAGTCTTCGGACTTTCCGTGTTTGTGCTCTTCTACATCATCATGGCGACTTTGCTCAGCAATGTGCTCGTGCGCTGGCTCGTGCCGAAGCGTTTCCGCACAGAGAGCTTCATGAAGAAGAAGGTGTGTCTCATTCTCTTCGTGGCGATGTTCATCTTTGCCGTGTCGATAATGGTGGTACGCACGTTCATGTACCACAACTTCTTCCTCATGGCCTCCAAACTACTCATCGAGTATGCTTGGCTTTTGTGCGCCATCTTCTTCTCGCTACTTGTACGTCTGTCGGGCGAGCAAATTAAGAGCGGATTCCGCATCTACACCCCAGTGATGCTCATGTCGTTCATCGTCATAACGTTCCGAATAATGTTCATCCCCAACAACCTGGTGACGCTCATCTTCCCGCCCATACTGCTTGTGTTCACCCTCTGGCAATGGAGCGTGATACGCCGCCACAACCGCAACATCCCGCGCTACGACATCTTTTACACTTGGATTTCGCTGCTGCTCATGGCATTCTCCACAGCCTCTGCCCTCTACGGCTACGTGCTGCTGGCTGTGCAGGTGCTCATTTGGTGGATGTTCCAGCTCAGCTGCATACAAACAATAACATGCATCTACGACTTCCTCGAAGTGTACGAGCACCGCTGGTTGTCGCATAAGATCCACTCGGAAAAGGAGGCTACCAAGGCCAAGCGCGGTTCGCTGCTGAGCGTCATCAACGTGAGCCACGACAAGCACATCAACGTCACGTGGTTCTACGACATGATTTATATGGCTATGGTACCTGTGATCAGCGTTTTCTCAGTATTGATGTCAATATGGTGGGCAGCCGACGTGTTCGACCTCACTGACACGGTGTGGCGCATCTTCCAGTTCGACTTCCTCAACGTGCAGGGCGTGGTGCAGCTCTCCATACAGAAGCTCGTGATGGTGCTGGCGCTGTTCTTCGTGTTCCGCTACCTGAACTATCTCATCAAGTCGCTCTATCACAAATACCACAAGTCGAATATTGTGGTGAACGGCAAGCCCAACTTCACACTCGCCAACAACGTCATCGCTATCTTCTGCTGGGGCCTATACGCCATCATTGCTGTGAAGATGCTCAAGATACCGTCCACAGCCGTGTCGGTTATCTCGGCTGGCTTGGCAACGGGTGTCGGCTTCGCCATGAAGGACTTGCTTGAGAACTTCTTCTACGGCATCTCGCTTATGACCGGACGTGTGCGCGTGGGCGACTTCATCGAGTGCGACGGCATCAGAGGCAAGGTGGACAGCATCACCTATCAGAGCACTCAGGTGCTCACAGCCGACGGATGCGTGATTGCATTTCTCAACAGTTCGCTCTTCAGCAAGAACTTCAAGAACATCACCAAGAACCATAGCTACGAGCTTGTAAAGGTGCCCGTGGGCATCGCCTACGGTTCTAACGTGGGCGAGGTAAGACAAATGCTCATCGAGGCTGTGAAGTCGCAGGCGGCTAAGACAGCCGACGGTCGCGACATAATCGACACAAGCAAGCCTATCAGCGTGGTGTTCGACGAGTTTGGCGACAACTCCGTCAATCTCTTCGTTACCTATTGGGTACTTGTAGAGGAGAAATTCGGCAAGACGGGCGACGTGAAGGAGGCTATATACAATACGCTCAACGAGCATCATATCGAGATTCCTTTCCCACAACGCGACTTACATATAATAAGTACTCCGACTTCAATACAAATATAATTCAATGTGAAGCTTAAAAAGAGAAAATCATTTTCTATTCCTTATAATACTTAAGAAAAATGATAAAATAGGATATACCTTACAAACCCTCTTTAAAATAGGAAATAATAAAATAAAGACAAAAAAGAGTAAAGTAAAAAACTATTAAAATATTGTTTCTTACTTTACTCATTTTATACACCTTAAGAATTTAAGTATCTATCAGCGTCCTATCCATGCCTCTGGATTGAGACGGTTCTGCATCTTGCGCAACTGGAACTGCAAGATATTGTCCTGAGCCACAGAACCGAGAACCTGACGTGTGGAAACTTTCTGCCCGCGACTAACATTTACAGAACGCAAGTTGCAATATACAGAGATATAGGCTCCGTGGCGCACCATAACAACGTAGGTGCCACTATAGCCAAACACCGCGCTCACCTCGCCATCGTAGATGGACCGAGCCTGACAACCAGGCTGTCCCATAATGTTGATGCCCTTGTTGTCGATAGTCACACCTCTAAGTCCGGCTACAGAATTCTGTCCATAATGGCTCACAATGCGAGCACTACCTGTGATAGGCATTGGCAACCGGCCCTTGTTTGCCTCAAAACCTCCCGACATCATACGGTCGATCGACGACATTGTACGACTGTCCTCGACACTCTTCTTGGCTTCGGCAATCTCCTTTTCCTGACGTTGCTCGTCGGCTTTAGCCTTACGCTCCACAGCCTCGCGCTGAGCCTCGGCCTCGCGTGCCTTCTGTTCGGCTATAGCCTTCTGTTCTGCGGCACGTTGTGCGGCAACCTGAGCCTCGGCCTGTGCCTTCTTCTTAGCTTCTGCATCCTTCTGGCGTTGAGCCTCGGCACGTGCAGCAGCCTCACGCTCTTGAGCAGCTTTTGCCTCAGCTTTTGCACGAGCCTCAGCCTCACGAGCCTCACGCAGACGACGCTCATTCTCCTGACGAGCCTTCTCGGCAGCAGCCTTGCGTCGAGCCAACTCTTCCTCACGCCTCTTCTTTGCTGCAGCCTCGGCGGCAGCTCGGCGTTTGGCTTCCTCGGCAGCACGCACACGAGCCTTCTCCACTTCAATGGCTATAAGGCGTTCGATTTGGGCGTTTACGGCTTCAGCATCTTTGCGTTGCTGTGCGATAACCTTCTGTATGGTCTTCTGCTGTTTCTGCAGCGAGTTCACTACAGTCTGCTGCTCCTGTTGCTTGCCCTCAAGGGCACGATGTTCCTGCTGTCCTTTATAGAGCATATTGTTCTTCTGCCCCTTGACCTGCTGCAGTTGCTCGTGCTTCTCATTCACCTGCACTTGCTTAGCCTTAACCATCTCGCCCTGGGCCTTCTGCCATGACGCATACTCGCGCACGAAACGCAAGCGGCGATACATCTGCGCGAAATTCTTGGCGGAGAAGATGAACATAAGACGCTCTTGCAGCGTGTGCTTGCGCGTCATATAGCGCATCGACTTCACATATTTCTCCTTACGGTCCTGAAGCTGCTGCTGCAAGGTGGAAAGTTGGGCGTTAAGAATGCCTATGTTATCGTCGATATGGTGGATATCCTTCTGTATTCCTTCAATGTTCTTCTGGTGCTTGTCTATCTCGCTGTTGAGAACCATGAGGTCGCTGAGCCGCTTCTTCACGTCAGCCTGATTGGCACGCAATGCGGCCTCTTGTTTCTTTATCTCCTTCTGCATAGCAGATCGTTTCGACTGCAAGCCGCGTATCTCGTCTGTAGTATAGTCTGGCTTCCTGACAACTTTCTTTTGGCGCCTCCTCTTCGTGGCAGTCTTTTTCCTTGTGTTCTGTTGTATAGCCTTTTTAGTGGTGGCGGTGCGTCGGTGCTGAGTAGTGGTTTTATTTGTAGTAGCAGTCGTTTTCTTGCTCTGCATTGACTCTGTTGCCATCATCGTGCCGGTAGACGAGATGAACAAGGCGACAACAAGAAGAATTATAGTATATTGTTTCATTTTTATGATTTTGTATATTAAAGGCAATTATCTGTTATTGACAATCGAAATAAACCTTTCTTACTGTATAGAAAAGAGCTTCTTCAATATGTCCGATGCCTCTATCTTCTTGTATTTTGACGACAGCTCTGTCTTTGTGTCCCAATCCGAAGAAATCTTGGGCGACGACATCTTCACGGTCAGTTGTGCCGACTGCTCCTTGCCTGTGATACCTGTCTTCACGGTGAACTGTTGCGACAGTGGAAAAGGCTTGCCGGCAACATTGCGGAAATTGTTATAGGTCCAATGAAGCGACGATGTGCCGTGTTGCACGCTGCTATAGATCACATCAGCGGCATTGATTTGCGCAGTAGATTTGTCGGTTGTCCACTTATAGTTTATGTTGCCGTTGGCGAATGTCACTGGCACAGTTGTAGCTACCGAAGCAAGGTTACACACAAACTTCTTGAGCTGCGACTCATTGAGAGTCTTCTCACCTGGCAAAAACAACTGATTCCAAAAGAGAGCCTGAAGCGAGTAGAACGATATGCCATTGTCTGCGAGGAAGCTCACATCCTTGTAGGATGCCTTAATATACTCTTTATGATAACGGTCGACAAGCAGCACATATTCGGGTGTGAAGTCAATGCGCGCTATTTCAGATCGGATGATAGGTATAAGCATTTGCAGACGGATTATCTCGTCGCGACGCATTGATAACTTGCCATCGCAAGTGAGATCAGACTTGCCTCCTGCAACAAGACAAAACTCAGCTGAAGCCACTATGTTCTTAGCCGTTATGGCATTTGCAGCCACACGGTGGATGAATGCATTCTGCTCTGCCTTCTCATGCTTGGCTACAGAGGAGAAAGTTGAGGTTGATATGTTGTCGCTTACCACCTTCTTACTGGCACATGAGGCGAGCAAGAGTATGAGAGTGACGAGTGGAAATATTATTCGTTTCATTGTTTTTTATCTTTTATAGTCTTTATCTTGCGTTCGAGCGCAGCCTTGTCGCCTCCTACCTTTATGGCTTTCTGCCACAACTCCACTGCACGCTTTTGGTCGCCACACTTGCTGTATATATCGCCTGCATGCTCCACAACAACGGCAGAAGGTCCGTTGGAACTGTTTTCTGTGGAGTCGCTTTCGTTGGCAAGTGCACGGTCGATATAGGCGCGTGCCTCTTCATAACGCTCTTGCAGGAATAAAATCCAGGCATAGGTGTCGAGATAAGTGGAATTGGTAGGCTCTGCCTTCACAGTCTTCAGACTCATCTGCTCCGCCTTCTTCAAGTCGCGTCGCTCCTCGGAGAGGTAGTAGGCATAGTTGTTGAGAGCCATCACATTGTCGTCCTTCCACTGCAAACATGAGTCATAGGCAGCAAACGCCTCTTCAGGGCGGTGCTTCTTGTAGAGGATATCGCCCATTATTGCATAGAAGTCGGCTACTATGTCAGGGTCGCTCTTGTCGTTGATTTCACCCACACCACGCTTGAAAGTGTCGAGAGCCTCATCGTCGCGGTCGGTCTGATAATAGGCAATTCCGAGGAAGTAGTAGAACGCCATCTCTTCAGGTGCATACTGAGTGCCCTCGCGGCTGAGGCGTATCACCTCGTCCCATCGTTTCTTGGGCCAAAGGTTCTGTATGATGTTCATTCGCGCCACGACATTCTCAGGCTCAACAGCAAGCGCACGGTCAAATGCCACATTGACAGAGTCGTCGGGCATCTTCTTCAGCTTCATGTACATCGCCTTGAGATTGATTATATCCACCGCCTTGGGCGATGCGGCAATGGTGCGATTGAATATTTGCAGCACTGGCAGACTGTCGCCACCAAGTTTCTCATTCTCGCGTATAGCCTGCTGAAGCATGGAAATCTTGGTTTTAATATCTGTCTTCGAACTATATAGGAGATTATCGCGCAACTGATCGGCTGCCTCGTTATTGCCTACAGAGCGATAGTAGTCGCACATGGAATTGAGCGCAAACTCGTTCTCCTTGTCCTCTTCAAGAGCAGCCTGAAAGAGTTTGAAAGCTTCGGGCTTGCGGTCGTGGTTCATGAGCCAGTTACCGAGCATCACCTTGTATGAAGGCTCGTTGGGATGTTCGTCGTTGAGTTTCTGAAGCATGCGATAGGCATTCTTCGAGTCATGACGCTGCTCGTAGACATTCATCTTGAGGAATGTCAGCTCGTCGCTCTCACCGTCGAGTTGTTCCAATCGCTCTATGGTTGAGAGCATACGCTGATAGTCTTTCTTGGCATTATACAGACGTATGAGAAGGTCGAGCACATCGCTGCGGTCGCGGTGATGGGCATAAAGACTCTCGTATGCATTGATTGCACTGTCGAAGTCGTGGCGGCTGATGTAACTATTAGCTACACTCTCCTGATATATGTCATTGCCTGGCTGAAGCTGTGCCGCACGCTCAATAGAGGCTGTTGCGAGCGAGTCCTTACCAATCTGATCGTAGTATTGAGCTTGACGGTAATATACTTCGGCAGCCTCAGGGCGAAGTTTCAAACAGGAGTCGAGCAACGGCATGGCAGCAGAGTCGCTGTCGGCAAGCTGCAATCGTACCGCCTCAAGATACATGCGGTCGAAAAGCGATGTGGCAGCAATCAATGAGTCGGCTGTCATGGGCAGCGTATCACCATTGGGTGCGGCCAAGCCGTTGTCTGCAGAATGAACCGTGTCGGTGACACGGCTTGCCACAGCAGGCGCAAACGCAATAAGAGCTATGATGCCGATGGTAAAGAGTTGGTTCTTGTAAGGAAACATAATCTAACTGTTATTCTATTTCACTCCCGTATGTCCATATCCTCCCTCACCACGCTCTGTCTGGTCAAGTTCCTCAACAATACAGAAATTGCCCTGTTCATGGCGGGTGATAACCATCTGTGCAATGCGCTCACCCTCGGTGATGACGAAAGGCTCGTTAGAGAGGTTTACAAGCAACACTCCAAGCTCACCACGATAGTCAGCATCAATAGTGCCAGGCGAGTTAAGCACAGTAACGCCGTGCTTGAATGCAAGTCCTGAGCGCGGACGCACCTGAGCTTCATATCCCGGAGGCAAGGCAATGTAAAGACCTGTTGGTATGATGCGACGCTCCAAAGGTTGGAGTGTTATTTGTTCGTCGATGTTGGCACGCAAGTCCATCCCCGCGCTCAATGGTGTGGCATAAGCAGGAAGCTGTTGTCTGCCACGATTTACTATCTTTATTTCTACCATAGTCGTATGTTTTATATTTTAGAGTGCAAAAATACTTATTAATAATGACATAACATGTATTTAAGGCTTAATAATTCTGAACCGTGCGCATTACACGTAGCCAGTTGCCACCCCATATCTTAGCCATGTCTTCCTCTGAATAGCGTCGGCGCAGCATTGCCTTGGTGAAATTGATAAGCTCCGAGGCATTGGCAAGTCCTGGCACTCCGCCATCGCCGTCAAAGTCGGTGCCCAAGCCTACATGGTCGATACCCATAATGCTGATGGCATGTTCGAGATGACGCATGGCATCGTCGATGCAAGCCTTGCCATCGGTTGTGAGGAAACCATTGTAGAGTGTTATCTGGCACACACCACCCTTGGCGGCAAGAGCACGCATCTGGTTGTCGGTAATGTTGCGCGGCACATCACACAGAGCCTTGGCATTGGAATGAGAACATACAATTGGGGTTGATGATATGTCGAGAGCATCGTAGAAGGAACTTTCGGCTGCATGGCTGAGGTCGATCATGAGTCCGAGTCGGTTCATCTCGGCTATCACTTTCGCTCCAAACTCCGACACTCCACCATGAGTTGCGTTGGAGCGGCGTGCCGAATCGCATATCTGATTGTCGCCGTTGTGACAAAGAGTAATGTAGACTATACCTCGCTTGGCAAAATGCTCCACGTTGGCAATGTCATCCTCTATGGCAAGACCGTTCTCTATGCCTATCATAAGCGAGCGTTTGCCATTGCGTTTATTGAGCATAAGGTCATGCTCATTGCGTGCGAGGGCTATATAACTTGAATCGCGCAATACGGTTTCATTTATTTTGTCGAATATCAGGTCGGCGTATTGACATGGACCGTCAACGGCAAAAGGGGCAATTTCCTTGAACAGTTCACCCTCCTTGGGTTGCGGCAGATATGCCACCATAGTCACAGCGTCAGGTCCACCCTCCTGCATCTTGTGCAAATCGTAGAGTATACGCGGGTCGCGCTGCTCAAAGTGTATGCCCTGCGGGAAGAACATCGGTGTGTCGCAATGCGAATCAAGAGTAATGTTGCGCTGATGAAAACGTCGAGCCTCACGCTGAAGCTTTGCCTCGTCGACAAGCCAACGGAAGAGAGGCAACCCATCATCGCTAAGCCATTCGGGATGCCACTGCACACCAAGCACCGCCTTATGCTCGCTGCTCTCGATGGCTTCGATAGTGCCGTCGGGAGCCAATGCAGATATACATAAGCGCTCTCCAGGATTATCTATTGCCTGATGGTGGAAGGAGTTGACATATATACGATCTGCATTATAAATATTATGGAGCATGGAGTCTGAGATTATTTTCACCGAGTGTGTAGGCTCCTCACGGTCAGCATCCTGCGAATGCTTCAGCAGTTGTTCGGTATGAGGAATGTCTTGCACCACATGTCCGTCGAGGGCGATAGCAATAGTCTGTATGCCGCGGCAAATACCAAGCATAGGTATCTGTCGATCATAGGCGAAGCGTGTGAGCAGAAGTTCTGGCAAATCGCGTTCACGGTTGATATTATGCAAACCAGGCAATGGCTCATCTCCATTCCACAAAGGATTGAAGTCGCCTCCTCCAGTCAACAACACCGCATCCACGGTGTCGAGAGTGGAAAGTATTGTTGGGAGGTCAGCCACTGGCGGAATGAGCAGCGGTGTGCCTCCGGCACGCAGTATCTGACGATAGTAAGCTGAACGCACTGTGGCATCAAAGCCCTCGTAGTTAGTAGTTATGCCAATAACGGGACTGTCGTGGGCTATGGGGGCAGAGGTGTAAAGCTGGTTGAAATGACTGTAGATATCGAATGTTTCCATATATATTAAAAGCAAAACCAAAAATTTCATATTAAAAACAAAACTAAGAATGAAGAATTAGGATGAGCATTACTTGCAACGTGCCTAAAAGCACAAGCAAACAATGCCTATCATAATCCCTCATTCTTAGTTCTTAATAGTTAATTCTAAAAATTCTTAGTCTTAATACTTTATTCAAAAGTTTATAATCTCTTAATCTTCTGCCTCATCCACATGCACAGGAATCTCGCGCTTGATGCTCTGATCGAGCGAGATAAGTGTCTCGGTGGACACCACTCCAGGAATCATCTGCATCTTGTTGTTGAGGAGATCCATAAGATGCTCATTGTCACGGGCATAAACCTTAAGAAGCATGGTATATGAGCCTGTTGTGAAGTGACACTCCACAATCTCAGGTATATCGATAAGCTTCTCAACCACGTCCTTATACATGTTGCCTCGTTCGAGGTTCATGCCAACATAAGTACATGTACTGTAGCCTATACACTTTGGATTAACGTCGAATCCACTACCTGTAATAACACCGCCAGCAATAAGATGCTGTACACGCTGATGGATTGCCGCACGCGACACACCACACTCAGCAGCTACATCCTTAAATGGTATACGTGCATTCTTTGATAGAATGCTAAGGATTTTCTTGTCAAGATTATCTATTTTGTCCATTGTTATTGTTGATTATTCCTTGTTTGTTTTTTAGATTACATTTTGTCAGCAAAATTATATAATATATTTGACACAAGCAACATTTTGTACTCGTTTTTTTGTTTTTTTGTGCAGAATGGTATTTTTATTATATTTATTAAGATAAATAAGGGTACTTTCTTCAAACAATTATCCAAGCAAGTCATTATTTCCCTTACTTTCATAATGTCGCTTGGCATCAAATTATTTCAAGAAAAACGCTTGCTGTATCATATAAAAGTTGTAACTTTACCACGTGAAAACTAACCAACTTTTAAAAAACCTTTAACCTATGGAACTAAAACAAGCAACTGCCGGAACAATGGAGTCTGGCGACATCATGATTCAAATTGCCCCCACCGACCATGAGGGACTTGACATCCAATTACAGAGTTCCGTTGCCTACCAATTTGGCGACCAAATTCGTCATGTGATAGAGGAGACCCTCACAGAACTTGGTATTACTCGCGCCGAAGTACATGCCACAGATAAAGGTGCCCTCGACTGCACCATCCGCGCACGCACTACAGCGGCTGTCGTCAGAGCAACGGGCAAGGACGTGTGGAAAGACTAAACCAAAGCGACTCCACATGCTGGAAGTACTTACAGCAAACGTGTTTACTAATTTAATTACTAATCCTTTAATATCAACCACATTCCTATTTATTATATGCCATAACAACGGCATGTGAATGGGGTTTCTATTTTAAGCTTATGAGACTAAGAAGAACAATGATGTTCGTGCCAGGCAATAATCCTGGCATGATGCAGGACGCCTATATTTATGGTCCTGACTCCATAATGCTCGACCTTGAGGACTCCGTGACTATGGCGGAGAAAGACACAGCTCGTCTACTTGTGTACAATGCGCTGAAATCGGTTGACTACGGTACAACCGAAATGGTTGTTAGAATTAATCCTTTAAACACTCCTTACGGCAAAAAAGACATCGAGGCTGTAGTAAAGGCTGGTGTACACGTAATCCGTATGCCGAAGACAGAGACTGCCGAGGAGGTTGTTGAGGTGGAGCACGAAATCGAAAAGGTGGAACGCGAGATAGGATGCCTCGGACGCACACAGATTATGGCCGCAATCGAGAGTACACTCGGCGTGGTGAATGCCTATGCGATAGCCACAGCCTCAAAGCGAATGATGGGCATCGCACTCGGTGCCGAGGACTATTGCGCCAACCTCAAGACCCAACGCTCACCCGAAGGAATGGAGCTGCTGATGGCTCGACAGACAATTGTTGTGGCTGCACGCGCTGCAGGTATAGATGCTCTTGACACTGTTTACAGCAATCTCAACGATATGGAGACATTCCGCAAGGAAGTGGAACTCATACATCAACTTGGATTCGACGGCAAGTCAATCATCAATCCACGACAGATAGAAATCATCAACGAGGTGTTCACACCGAAACAAAAAGCCATTGACAAGGCTTTGGCTGTTATCGCAGCCATTAAGGAAGCCGAGAGCAAAGGCTCGGGTGTGATTGCTGTGAATGGAAAAATGGTTGACCGACCTGTGGTTATCCGCGCCCAGCGCGTGATAGACCTTGCATTGGCTTCGGGTGTAATTAAAGAGGAGGATTTGGTATGAGCACACTGAAAGAAAGACTTGTCATTGCCCAGCAGGTGGCTGAGGCCATGGGAAAAAGTATATATAATAATGTAGAGCACGAGTTCAAGGAAGTAACACCACGCATGGATCTTCAGCAGAAGAGTCCAAAACTCGTGACACTTGAGGAGGCAATACGCCGTTCTGGCCTGCGCGACGGCATGACAATCTCGTTCCACCACCATTTCCGTGGAGGCGACAAGGTGGTGAACATGGTGGTTGACAAACTCGCAGCCATGGGCTTCAAGAACCTTCACCTGGCGGCTTCGAGCCTTCAAGATGTTCACGAGCCTCTCATCGAGCACATCAAGAACGGAGTTATCACTCAGATTTCCACATCAGGACTTCGTGGCGAACTCGCCAAAGAGATTTCCCACGGACTCATGGAGAAACCTGTTATTTTCCGTTCACACGGAAATCGCGGTGCTGCTATTGCATCAAGTGAATTGCATATCGACGTGGCTTTCCTCGGAGCATCATCATGCGACCCTTTAGGCAACGCATGCGGCTATTCACGTTCAGAGAAAGCCAAAAGTATTTGTGGCTCATTGGGCTATGCCCTGCCTGACGCAAGATATGCCGACAAGGTTGTTATCCTTACCGACGACCTCGTGGCTTACCCGAACACTCCTAACTCTATATCCGAACACGATGTTGACTATGTGGTTGAGGTTGACTCTGTAGGCGATTCTTCGAAAATCGCATCAGGCGCAATACGCGACACCAAGAACCCGCGCGACATTCTGCTTGCAAAGCAGGCTGCCAAGGTGATTCTCGCCAGCGGATACTTCCGCCAGGGATTCTCAATACAGACAGGCACCGGTGGAGCATCGCTTGCAGCAGTTAAGTATATTCGCCAAAGCATGATTGACCAAAATATCAAGGCCTCATTCGCATTGGGCGGTATCACAGCCCATATGGTGAAGATGCATGAGGAGGGACTGATCGAGCGACTGATCGACGTACAATCGTTCGACAAGGTAGCTGCCGAATCGTTAAAGAATGACACACGACACAAAGAAGTTGCTTCCTACGAATATGCCAGTGCACAGGAGAAAGGTTCTGCCACCCACTACCTCGACATAGTTATCCTGTCGGCTCTCGAAGTAGATGTCAACTTCAATGTCAACGTTCTCGTAGGCAGCGACGGCATAATACGCGGTGCCATAGGCGGCCATCCTGACACCGCAGAAGACTCTGCTCTCAGCATTATCGTGTGTCCGTTACTCAGAGGACGCATACCATGCATCGTGAATGAGGTGACAACACTTATCACTCCTGGCAAATCTGTCGACGTAGTAGTGACAGAATACGGCATTGCTGTAAATCCTTCACGTCCGGAGATCGCAGAGCGTCTGCGTGCAGCGGGATTGCAACTTATCACACTTGAAGAATTGCGCGACCATGCTCTACGCATCATTGGCACCCCTGCCCCATTACCTTTCGGCGACAAGGTTGTTGGCGTGGTACTCGACCGTGGCGGCTCAGTACTCGACGTTATAAAGAACATTAAAGAATAGGAACATTTAACGAGGGAGTTATGATCAATATACTCCCTCGTAAGTGAATATAAGGCTTCCAACATACATTGTGGAAAATCAGTTAGTTGGGCTTAATATAGTATGTTGGAGGCCCAAAAATCTGCACATATATAGGGTGTTTGTGCACACAGGATGACTTTTTGTAGAAAAATATTTGCCTATATGAATAAAAATTTGTTCCTTTGCATCCGTTTTAAACAAGAAATTAATATTATAAACACTTTAAAATTAGAAAATTATGTCAGAAATCGAATCAAAGGTAAAGGCTATCATCGTTGACAAACTTGGTGTAGACGAAGCAGACGTTAAGCCTGAAGCAAGCTTCACAAACGACCTCGGCGCAGACTCTCTCGATACAGTAGAGCTCATCATGGACTTCGAGAAGGAGTTCGGTATCTCTATCCCTGACGACAAGGCTGAGAAGATTGGCACTGTTGGCGATGCTATCGCTTACATCGAGGAGAACGCAAAATAATAAGGTTTATGGTTTATAGTTTATGGTGCACATAAACCATAAACCATTTTTTAACCATAACCCGTAATTTTTCTAAATGGAATTAAAAAGAGTAGTAGTTACAGGCCTCGGAGCCGTTACCCCGTTGGGCAACAACGCCGAAGACACCTGGAACAACCTTGTCGCCGGAGTTAGCGGCGCAGCACCTATCACATTATTCGACGCTTCACAGTTCAAGACCCAGTTCGCTTGCGAAGTTAAGGGCCTTAAGGTCAACGACTATATCGACCGTAAGGAGGCACGCAAGATGGACCGCTATGCACAGTTGGCAATGATTTCAGCTATGCAGGCTGTTCAGGACTCAGGTATGGATCTTGAGACTGAGGACAAGAACCGCATCGGAGTTATCTTCGGCGTTGGCATCGGTGGCATCAAGACTTTCGAAGAGGAGGTGGGCTACTGGGCACAGCACCAGGATGCAGGTCCTAAGTTCAACCCATTCTTCATCCCTAAGATGATTGCCGACATCGCAGCAGGCCAGATTTCAATCCAATACGGATTCCACGGTCCTAACTATACCACTACATCTGCATGTGCATCATCTACCAACGCTCTTGCCGACGCATTCAACCTCATCCGTTTGGGTAAAGCAAATGTCATCGTAAGCGGTGGTTCAGAGGCTGCTATCACAGCAAGCGGCGTAGGCGGCTTCAACGCTATGCACGCCCTCTCAACACGCAACGACGACCCAGAGCACGCTTCACGTCCATTCAGCGCATCACGCGACGGATTCATCATGGGCGAGGGTGCAGGATGCCTCATCCTTGAGGAACTTGAGCACGCTAAGGCACGCGGTGCGAAAATCTACGCAGAGATGGTTGGCGCAGGCATGTCTGCCGACGCTCACCACATCACAGCTTCTCACCCTGAGGGTCTCGGCGCTCGCCTCGTTATGGAGAACGCACTTGATGACGCAGGCATGAAGCCAGAGGAAATCGACTATATCAACGTACACGGCACATCTACCCACGTGGGCGACATCTCTGAGGCAAAAGCCATCAAGCAGGTGTTCGGCGAGGCTGCCTACAAGCTCAACATCAGCTCTACAAAGTCAATGACTGGCCACTTGCTTGGCGCAGCCGGCGCAGTGGAGGCTCTTGCTTCAGTGCTTGCAGTAAAGAACGACATCGTTCCGCCTACCATCAACCACGAGGAAGACGACATGGATCCGGAAATCGACTACAACCTCAACTACACCTTCAACAAGGCACAGAAGCGTGAGGTACGTGCTGCATTGAGCAACACATTCGGTTTTGGTGGTCACAACGCATGTGTAATATTCAAGAAATATGCTGAGTAATCTCATCGACAGAATGAAGCTCCCTTTCCGCAAGGACAAGGAGCTTTATTTGTCTCTACGCCAGATTATAGGCTTCTACCCCCACGACATCAGCTACTACAAGCTCGCGCTGATGCACAAGAGCATGTACAAGCGCAACGCTAAGGGCAAACCTGTGAACAATGAGCGTCTTGAGTTTCTTGGCGACGCTATCCTCGATGCCACAGTAGGCGATATTGTCTATCGCCATTTTCCTGGCAAACGCGAGGGTTTCCTCACCAACACGCGATCAAAACTCGTACAGCGCGACACACTCAACCGTCTCGCCCAGGAAATGGGCATCAACCAACTGATCCTCTCCAGCGGACGCTCCTCATCGCACAACTCCTACATGGGAGGCAACGCCTTCGAGGCTCTCGTCGGAGCCATCTATCTTGACAGAGGCTACGACGCCTGCATGGAGTTCATGCGCAAGCGAATATTGGCACAAATGATAAACATCGACAAGGTTGCTTACAAGGAGGTAAACTTCAAGAGCAAGCTTATCGAATGGAGCCAGAAAAACCGTGTGCGCATCGACTTCCGCGTTATCTCGCAGGAGAAAGACAAGACTGGATCGCCTATCTTCAAATATCAAGTGATGCTTGAAGGTGTGGAAGGATGCGAGGGCGAGGGCTACAGCAAAAAAGAAAGTCAACAGTTGGCATCGAAGCTCACACTCGAGCGTCTGCGCCGCGAACCTCAATTCATTGACATGGTGTTCGCTGCCAAAACCAATCGCACAAAGATGGAAGAGGAACCGGTGGAGAACGTCCCTTCTACCGAACAGACAGCCGAAGACTTCATAATCGCCAACCCAGAAGTAGAAGCTCATGCCGAAGCTGCCGTAGAAGCCCTGAACCACGGCAAGAAGAAACGCGAGCGCCGCTCGCCAATGTACTGTAACGACTCTGAGACAAAACAAAAGAGCAACAACGAGACTACACCACAGACCGAGGCAGCCGACAATCTCGATCTCGACGACTCAGAATTCGACCTCAGCCACATATCTACACGTGAGCAGAGCCGCGAAGACATCATAGCTGCAGCCGAAGCTGCAGCATTCGGTAATAAAGAATAACATCTGAAATGAACAACGAAAAAAACGGGAAGGTTGCAATATTTTTTGTATGCAACCTTCCCGTTTTTATCTATGTCTCTTTAATAACTGAGATATTACTTGATAGCGTCAGCCAATTCCGCACCAGCCTTGAACTTAGCCACCTTCTTTGCAGCGATAGTAATCTTCTCCTTTGTAGCAGGGTTAATACCCTCACGGGCAGGACGCTCGCTAACGCTGAATGTGCCAAAGCCAATGAGCTGAACTTTGTCACCCTCGATAAGAGCATTCTTGATAGCCTCAACTGTAGCCTCAAGAGCCTTCTTTGCGTCTTCCTTCTTAATCTCGGCGCCTACTGCTATCTTCTCGATCAATTCTGTCTTGTTCATAGTTGTGAATGTATTATTTAATTGTTTATAATTTGAATATCATGTATTTATCTGATTAGGAAACACAAATTTAGAGTATTCCCCCGACAAATCAAACAAAAAACAGAAAAAAGTTCATAAAAACCCGAAAAAAAACAGCACTCCCCCCCTTTTTATGCGGTATGACGGGATTTTTTCGTACTTTTGCAATTAAATCAGTACTCCAACCCCACACCTCTACGGAGCTACTGTCTTTATTTTCATATACAAGAATCATTTATGCAAAACATTCCTACGGTTACACGAAACCTGCTCGTCGCCAATCTCATCATCTATCTTGCCACAGTAATGCTTGGCAATTTTGGCGTCGACCTCAACAACATCCTCGGACTGCATTTCATACTTGCGCCCGACTTCTATGCCTACCAGCTCTTCACTTACATGTTCGCACACGGTGGACTGAGCCATATATTCTTCAACATGTTCGCTCTTTGGATGTTCGGCCGTATAGTCGAGACCACATGGGGGCCACGCAAATTTTTATTCTATTATATCGTGTGCGGCATTGGTGCCGGACTATTCCAAGAATTGGCTCAATTCTGTCAGTTCTACATGCTTGCCCACGATATGATACCAGGCTTTAGTTTCTCGCAAACCATGCTTGTGGCTGAGAGCAACGCAACATTCCTAAACGCATGGACCACAGTAGGAGCGTCGGGAGCCATCTACGGCATCCTGCTTGCCTTCGGACTGCTCTACCCCGAGGAGCGCATCTTCATCTTCCCCCTGCCCGTGCCCATCAAGGCAAAATGGTTTGTAGTGGGCTACGCAGCCATCGAACTGTTCATGGCGTTCACAACAAGCGGCGACGGAGTGGCACATCTTGCCCACCTTGGAGGCATGGTGTTCGGATATTTCCTCATACGCTACTGGCGACGCAACCCAAGCATCAATTACAACCGACGAGGCGGACAGTCGTTTTTCGACTCATTGCGCCAACAATGGGAGCAACGCACCCACCGCTCTGCCGACTCGTTTGGCAAATCATCAACCCAATCGAGCAACTTCGGTTTTCAATCCGACACAAGACACGAAAGCGACTGGGACTACAACGCCCGCCGCAAGGCTGAACAAGCTGAGATAGACCGTATTCTAGACAAGATACGCCGCTCAGGCTACGACAGCCTGACACGCGAGGAAAAACAACGGCTATTCGACAACAGCAGAAAATAAACTATTAATTTACAATTGACAATGGACAATTGAAAATTGTGATTACATCTTTTATGGCAACAAGGTGTCACAACCACCGTCATAACAAGACACATCATAATTGTCCATTGTCAATTTTCCTTTTTCAAAAAATATGAAAGACTTCACTCTCAGACTTATAGCAGGAGCCAACATCGCCGTCATAATAGCAATGCTTGCAGTGGGACATGTCGACCACATCAATCCCGTTGACCACCCGCTCATTGCCAATCTCGGACTCTTATTCCCTGTATTTCTCATTGCCAACATAGCCTTTCTTGCCTTTTGGCTCATAGTAAAGAAATTATGGGCATTAATACCGTTTGCCGGACTCTTAGTGGCATTCTTCCCCGTGCGTCTTTACACTCCGCTCAACATCCCAACTGAAGTTCCACAAGGAGCAATAAAGGTTATGTCGTACAACGTGTTCAACTTCTCTACATGGACCGACACCAACCAACCAAGCGACATCCTGGAATACATCAAACACGAGCGCCCCGACATACTGTGCCTACAGGAAGCAGGTACCTACGGACGCAAGCACGAAATCATCGACTCAACATTGCAAGCATTTCTCGCCCACCGCGACACAGCAAGCAACGGTTCGCTCACCGTCTACAGCAAATTCCCCATCGTAGGCAAGGAACACATATCCTACCACTCCAATACCTCCAACTCATCATCAGCCTTCTTCCTGAAGACAGGCAAGAACGACACTACTATAGTCATTGTCAACCACTTCGAGTCAACAGGCATATCTCTCGAACAGCGGTCACAATTCAAGGCTATGCTCAAGGGCAAGCTTGAGAAAGACTCTGCCGAAATAGAATCGCGCGCCTTGTGGCGCAGTCTTGCTACGTCAGCAGCAGTGCGTGCTCCACAAGCCGATGCCGTGGCTGAGTATATAGCACGCCATCCTGGCAGAAGCATCATACTAACTGGCGATTTCAACGATTCTCCTATCTCCTATGTACACCGACGCATAGCCAACGAGCTTACCGACTGCTACGTTGCCACAGCCAACGGGCCCGGCATAAGCTACCACTACAGCGGATTCTACGTGCGCATCGACAACATCATGTGTTCCGACGCATGGACACCATACCAATGCCGCGTCGACAACTCAATAAAGGCATCCGACCACTACCCTATCATTTGCTGGCTGGAGAGAAACAAAGAATAGAATTAAGAAAACATCCCCAAAACGTCTAAATCATAAATAATTAGCGTATTAAACATTCCTGTGAAGAAGAAATAAAGCTATAAATTTCGCAAAACGAGAGAAAATCAGTAACTTTGCACGCTAACTGGCTAAATGTCTCAACGACGCAAGTCATACACGGACCCTGCTCGTCAAGAACAGCAGGTTTTCCCACAACTTAAGCAATAATAATAACAAAAATAAAAAATCAAAAAAATGCAGAACAAAGGTATTGTAATTGTAACAGCCGTCCTTCTGACGCTTGCAAGTATCTTTTATCTCTCGTTCTCTGCCGCCACAAAATACTACGACGGCGAAGCTGCGAAGATAAAAGATCCAATAGCACAGCAGGATTACAAGGACTCCGTGAAGTTCCTCGGGCTCTACTCCTACCAGAAGTGCCTTGAGACACAGATCGGACTTGGTCTTGATCTCAAGGGCGGTATGAACGTTATTCTCGAAGTAAGCGTTCCCGACGTATTGGAGAACCTCGCCGATCATAAGACCGACGTGGCCTTCACAAAGTCGATGAAGGAAGCCCGTGCCGAGCACGAGGTTTCACAGAGCGACTTCATCACTCTCTTCATCAACGCCTACAAGAAAAATGCTCCGGGACACCACCTCTCAGAGATTTTCGCAACTCAACAGCTTCAGGGCAAGGTTTCGCCTAACTCTTCCGACAAGGAAGTAGAGAAGATTCTCCGCGACGAGGTGCAGGCTGCCATCGACAACTCATTCCTCGTTGTACGCACTCGTATCGACAAGTTCGGTGTTGTGCAGCCAAACATCCAGAAGCTTGAAGGCCAGCAGGGCCGTATCATGGTTGAGATGCCTGGTATCAACGAGCCAGAGCGTGTGCGCAAGCTCCTACAGGGTAGTGCAAACCTTGAGTTCTGGGAGACTTACAACAGCGAAGAGATAATACCTTATCTCCAGCAGCTCGACCAGCGTGAGGCAGCAGCCCTTTCTGGCAAGAGCGACGAGGCTACCGACACTACTGCTACCGATACAGCTGCCGCAGCAAAGGCAGAGCCTACAAAAGCTACAGCAGCCAAGTTCCAGGTAAAGAAAAATGCCAACAATGCCGACAACGCAGCCAATACCACAGCAAGCCAGATGGAGCAAGCCAAGAAGGAGCATCCTCTCTTCGCCATCTTCCAGCCCACTGGCAACGGTGCTTTGAGCACTGTAGGATATGCTTCAGCACGCGATACAGCAGCCGTAAACAAGATTATCTACTCACAGCTTGCCAAGCAGGTGCTTCCTTCTGACCTCCGCCTCCTTTGGAGTGCCAAGCCTGCCGACGGCATTCAGGCAAAAAACATCTACGAGCTTCACGCCATTAAGGTGACATCTGCCAACGGTCGCGCTCCTATCGAGGGTGACGTTGTGACAGATGCCAAGGACCAGTTCAACAACCTCACTGGCTCGCCTGAGGTTTCTATGACAATGAACTCTGACGGTGCCCGCCGCTGGGCTGCCCTCACCAAGGCCAACGTGGGCAAGGCTATTGCTATCGTCCTCGACGGAACTGTATATTCAGCTCCTCGCGTTAAAGGCGAGATCTCTGGCGGTCAGTCGTCAATCTCGGGTAACTTCACCATCGAGGATACCAAGGATTTGGCAAACACATTGAAGTCGGGTCGTATGCCGGCTCCTGCCCACATCGTTCAGGAGGAGGTTGTAGGTCCTACACTCGGTGCACAGTCAATCCAGCAGGGCTTCATCTCGTTCATCTTCGCCTTCATCATCTTGATGATCTACATGGTTGTGATGTACGACTTCATCCCGGGTATGGTTGCCAACGGCGCATTGCTCTTGAACCTCTTCTTCACTATGGGTATCATGGCATCGTTCCAGGCAGCATTGACAATGCCAGGTATCGCCGGTATCGTGCTTGCCTTGGGTATGGCTGTGGATGCCAACGTGCTTATCTACGAGCGTACAAAGGAGGAACTTAAGAAGGGTGGCACCAAGCAAGCTTTGGCTCAGGGCTACAGCAACGCTTTCTCAGCCATCTTCGACTCCAACTTGACATCTATCATCACAGGTGTTATTCTCTACGTATTCGGTACAGGCCCTATCCGTGGCTTCGCTACCACACTTATCATCGGTATCTGCTGCTCGTTCTTCACCGCAGTATTCCTCACCCGTCTCGTTTACGAGAACCGTCTGGCTCACGACAAGTGGACCAAGCAGACCTTCACAACCAAGGTGTCACGCAACTTCATGATAGGCAAGAACTTCCGCTTCATGTCGTCTTACAAGACTTCATTCACCATTTTCGGCATTGTTCTCCTCGTGATGATTGGCAGCTTCTTTGTTCGTAACTTGAGCAAGGGTATCGATTTCACCGGTGGTCGCAACTATGTAGTGGTGCTTGAGAAGCAGACAGAGCCTGAGCAGGTGAAGGAAGCTCTCCTTCCTCTCTTCAAGGGTGCTACAGTCAACGCTCTCGCCCTTGGTACCGACGGCAAGACAATCCGTATCTCTACCAACTATAAGATTGAGTCAAACAACCCCGCAATCGACAACGAGGTGGAGGACATCCTCTACAAGGGTCTGCATGGTGCAGGTCTTGTTACTCAGGGTAGCGTAGAGGCATTCAAGAACCCTGACGTTCGCGCAGGTGGCTCTATCGTATCTTCTACAAAGGTAGGTCCGGCAGTGGCCAAGGACATCACTCACGGTGCTATCATCTCAGTGATTATCGCCCTCGCTGCTATCTTCCTCTATATCTTGATACGTTTCCGCAACGTGGCATTCTCTATCGGTTCTACCGTAGCACTCGCCATCGACGCCACAATCGTTATCGGCTTCTTCTCATTGCTTTGGGACGTTGTTCCATTCTCGCTTGAGGTAGACCAGACATTCATCGGCGCCATCCTTACGGTTATCGGTTACTCTATCAACGACAAGGTGGTTGTATTCGACCGTATCCGCGAGAACCTCCAGTTGCACAAGAAGGACGACTTGCAGGATATCTTCAACAACTCGTTGAACGAGACCCTCGCACGTACTATCAATACATCGTTCTCTACATTCATCGTGCTGCTCTGTATCTTCTGCTTCGGCGGTGAGAGCACACGCAGCTTCTCGTTCGCAATGTTGCTCGGTGTTATATTCGGTACATTGTCGTCTATCTTCATCGCAGCTCCAGTAGCCTATATCACTCTCGGCCGCAAGATCAAGAATCTTCAGGCAGAGGTTGCAGAGGCAGAAGTTGTGGAAGTGAAGTAACAATTTTCTGAAATAAACAACCGTATTCATAAGCGCAGCTCCACAAAAGGGGTTGCGCTTTTTTTCTGCGTTTGTCAGCCACACCTGCACCGCGACACATTTCATATATTCAGCAACACCACAGGCGCTGAAAGCGTGATATACACGCCTACAACGGCTTCCAACCACCCCAACGTAACATATACGCTCTAAATACAAAATAATGAGTACAAACAGCTTTTAAAGAGGTCTGACAAAAGGCATATATATTGGTTCATCCGGAATATGGTTTACATCCAGTAAAAGAAACGTATCATGCCATGATATGATCGTTTCAAGGCACAATACGGTCATATCATGCCATGATACGATTGTTTCAAGACACGCGACAGATGTCTATATCACGTTCCTGACATTAGTGTCACGATTGTAAATGGACATATTCACTGGTGTCATTAGTCGTGACCTTGTGTCGTCACATTTAAATCACGCCATATTCCAGATGAACCGTTTAATTGCTATATAGGTTATGTAAATTTTGTTTTGCATCACTCCAAATGTCGGATGAACCTATATATTAAGAACAATACAATTGAAAAGAGAAATCATGTAACAGCAGTCCAAGAATGGTAATTGTTGATAGATGACAAAAAGCAAGAGGACTTGCCAAAACCCATAAGCTGGAGTTTTGACAAGTCCTCTTTTTTTTTTATTTTTTCTGCTTTAACCCAAATCGGTCATTAGAAAAAATCGCTTTCATTTTGTCTTAAAACAGAACGAAAGATGCATATTGTGTTAGTATACATATACTATAACGATGGTATAGTATACCACAATCTGACTTTTTGTACGAAAAAATCTCTAATGACCGATTTGGGTTTAAAAGAGAGCTATGCTTACTTAACAGTAACAAGATAATAGTTCTTTTTACCACGCTGCACGAGCAGATACTTACCATCTATAAGGTCTTCGGCAGTCACCACACGGTCGAATGCAGCAAGTTTCTCCTTGTTGAGCGAAACGCCACCACCCTGAACAAGCTTGCGCATCTCGCCCTTAGAGGCGAAAATCTTAACGTCGTCGCGAGTGAAGATGTCTACAGCAGGCTGACCAAGCTGATCCTTAGAAAGCTCGAAGTGTGGTACACCCTCGAAGATAGAAAGCAATGTTGCCTCATCGAACTTCTGCAAAGTCTCCTTTGTACCCTTGCCAAAGAGGATATTTGAAGCCTCCTGAGCAATCTCAAGGTCCTCGCGAGAGTGAACCATAACAGTCAGCTCCTCAGCCAGACGCTTCTGCAAGATGCGGCGGCCTGGATCCTCGCTATGCTCAGCCACGAGAGCGTCGATAATCTCCTTGTCGAGGTCGGTGAATATCTTGATATACTTCTCTGCCTCCACATCGCTCACATTAAGCCAGAACTGATAGAAAGCGTAAGGAGTAGTACGGTTGCGGTCGAGCCAGACGTTGCCACTCTCTGTCTTGCCAAACTTCTTGCCGTCGCTCTTGGTGATGAGCGGACATGTGAGGCAGTAAACCTCCGACTCGTTGCCCAATGTGCGGCGGATAAGCTCAGTACCTGTTGTCATGTTGCCCCACTGATCGTTGCCGCCAAGCTGCAGGCGCACGCCATACTTCTGATAGAGATATAGGAAGTCGTAGCCCTGAAGGAGCTGATAGGTGAACTCGGTGAACGAGAGACCGTCGCGAGCCTCACCGTTGAGACGCTTCTGAACAGAGTCCTTAGCCATCATATAGTTCACGGTGATGTGCTTGCCCACCTCGCGCGCGAAGTCGAGGAAGGTGAAGTCCTTCATCCAGTCGTAGTTGTTGACAAGCTCCGCCTTGTTAGGCTCGTTGCCATCGAAGTCGAGGAACTTAGCCACCTGCTTCTTTATAGCCTCCTGATTGTGGTATAGGGTTTCAGAATCGAGCAGGTTGCGCTCCTGACTCTTGCCCGAAGGGTCGCCAATCATTCCAGTAGCACCGCCCACGAGCAGATAAGGCTTGTGGCCGCAACGCTGGAGATGACGCAGCATCATGATGCCGCAAAGATGGCCTATATGGAGAGAGTCGGCAGTTGGGTCGGTGCCCAGATACGCAGACACCATGTGGGTATTGAGATATTCCTCAGTACCGGGCATAATCTGCGCGAGCATGCCGCGCCAGCGCAGTTCTTCAACGAAATTTTTTGCCATTGTTTTAATTAGTAATATAATTGGGAAATTTATTTTAAAGACTCACGGCACCGGGTCATAGCCCGATCCTCCCCACGGGTTGCATCTCAGTATTCGCCATATTGAGAGGGCCATGCCCTTGAAGAAGCCATGCTTTAACAATGCTTGGCGTGCATATTCCGAGCAAGTGGGCTGGAATCGGCACGAAGCCGGGGTGTAGGGAGTGATAAACTTCTGATAGAAGCGTATGGGCAACACGGTGAGCCATGCGAGGGCATGCGACAGCCACGCCCAAAAACGATGTAGGCTGCTCATTCCTTTGCCTCCACATTTTTGCTATCGCGCTCTATGCGCTCGGCTATGCGCTGTAGCAGATTGTTCATGCGCTCGCTAACCTCTGCCATATTGCAGATGCGGTCGGCTGTCCATATAAAGCACATCGACACGCCAATGTTGTCCATAAGCGAGAGTCTGTCGACAAGAATGTGCTTGTTGAGTCGGTAAGCCTCGCGCACTTGGCGTTTGATGAGATTGCGCTTAACGGCTCGCTTGAAGTAGCGTTTTGGCACACTCACCATCATCTGCGCCAAAGGCTCTCGCGTTTCCTCGCCCCTCTCTTCAGCCATGTACACAACGCGCAATGGCGATGCCGTCATGGCTTTCGAACCACCTCCACGAAAGAGGCGGTCGATTTGTTTTTTGCTGTTTATACGCTCCGCTTGCGGGAGAGAGTACTTGGATATTGTCATATTCTGATGGTGTAGAGGTGCGGACACCCTTTTTTATTTGTTGTTTTCGAGATACCAGCGCAAAGCGGCTGTCATCGACGGATGCTCCTTGGTGGGAGCCTCAAGATCGAGACGGAATCCCTCGTCCTCCACGGCCTTGGCAGTAGCCGGACCGAAGGTAGCTATGCGCACGTCACCCTGCTTGAAGTCGGGGAAGTTCTTTGTGAACGCCTTTATGCCGGTAGGACTGAAGAACACGAGCATGTCGCAGTCGAAGTTCTTCACTTCCTCCTCTGTGAAGTTGTTGCTCACAGTACGGTACATCACACATTCCTTATGGTTAAGCTTCTTGGCGTCGAGCTGTTGCTGCACATCGTCGTTGTGTACATCGCTAAGTGGCACGAGATACTTCTCATTCTTGTGCTTCACCATAGTAGGGATAAGCGAGTCGAGCTTGCCAGTGGTTCCGAAGAACACCTTGCGCTTGCGGTACTGCACGTATTTCTGAATATAGAGAGCGATGGTCTCTGTCACGCAGAAGTATTTCATATCCTCAGGGATGGTGATGCGCATCTCCTTGGCGAGTGTGAAATAGTTATCGATGGCGTGGCGCGAAGTGAAGACCACAGCAGTGAAATCCAACAGTCCGATTTTCTGCTGGCGGAACTCCTTGGAGCTGAGTCCTTCTACCTTGATGAAGGGACGGAAGACGAGTTCTACACCAAATTCTTTAGCAATGTCGAAATATGGCGACTTCTCGCTTGACGGTTCGGGCTGGGAGACCAGAATTTTCTTTATCATTTCTCTATCTAAAAATATGTATCGTAAAAAGTATATATGTTCTTTATAAATTCACTTTCAAATAGTTGCCCACCATGGCAAGCACACCGAGTAGCGTAGCCAATGGTAGCAGTTCAAGCGTGCAAAAGTACAAAAAAATTTGCAAAGAATTGCCTAAATGTCTGAAAAAGATAATATATGCCTTGTAAAGTGACAACAATTTGAATACAGCAATCACTACTCCTGTGCATACGAGCGTTGTCTCGACAGGCATTTCGAAATATGCTTGAAGCATCACCACCGGGAACACACACACTCCCTCCATAGCTATGAGGAAGAGTAATGATTTCATCCATTGGTCGTTGCTTCGCCTGTCGAAGAACACCCATCCGGTGAGCCAATATATGGCCGACTTCACAAACACGTAGCCCAGGTTGATAAGGGCGAACACGCCTATCACCTGATATTGGTCGATGATGAACGTGTCGGTGACACGTATTTGCACATAGAAGAAGTATATCAGCGCAAAGAGCAGACAACTCTGCAACACAAGGAAGAACTGAAAACGCAGTTCGCTTGATGTCTCGGTCATGGCAGTCATCTTGTCGCTGTGCGGCGGACGGAAGAAGTCCTTTGCCTGGCGCAGAATAAACCGCTTTGACTTGGCGTAGGCAACGGCTGCGAGTATAAAGCAGAAGAGCAGCATAGCTGTTATCACGTTGTCGCGTGCAATGCCGTAAGGCACTGGGTCGCCAGCCACACCGAGTCGTCCACCAAAGAGGTCGGGGTGGAACCAAGGCTTACCCGTGAAATAGGATTCACGGTAGTACTTGGGCATGTTGACATCGCGCCACGAATGCCCGGCAGTATGTCCGGGCAAGTGGAGCGTGTCTGGCTGCTGACTCCACGTTATCTCCGATGGCTTTATATGTGCCTGTATGGCGGAGTCTTGCTGCTCGGGCGTAGCATTCTTAGGCAGCCATGAGAGCACCTGTGCGGGCGTGGGCTGATAATGCTGGCGCGGTTGTTGTTTCGCTGCCACCGGCAGTCCGTCTTCGCCGAGAATTATCTCCTCGGAGTGAATGGAGTCAGTTACGTTCATAATATCAATTATTGTCAATTGTCAATATTCCAACTGTAATCTTTTGATTTACAGTTCAAACTCTTTCTTGATGTCGTCCACACGGTCGAGCTTCTCCCATGTGAAGAGTTCCACCTTCATCACCTTTTTCTCGTGATAACGCGAGGTGAAAGTCTTCTCAACCACCTCGTTCTTGCGGCCCATGTGTCCGTAGGCTGCTGTCTCGCGGTAGATAGGCTGACGCAATTTGAGTGTGCGCTCGATAGCCTTTGGTCGGAGATCAAAGAGTTTCTCTATCTTCTGTGCAATCTCGCCGTCGCTCATGTTCACGCGTGAGCGTCCGTAGGTGTTCACATAGATGTTCACCGGCTCTGCCACACCAATTGCGTAGCTCACCTGCACAAGCATCTCGTCTGCCACTCCGGCAGCCACCATGTTCTTGGCAATATAGCGTGCGGCATAGGCTGCCGAACGGTCAACCTTTGAAGGGTCCTTGCCCGAGAATGCTCCACCACCGTGTGCACCCTTGCCACCGTATGTGTCTACGATAATCTTGCGGCCTGTAAGACCAGTATCTCCGTGAGGGCCACCAATAACAAACTTGCCAGTCGGGTTGACAAAATACTTGATGTCGTCGTTGAAGAGTGCCAACACCTTCTCGCTGTGAATCTCTGCCTTAACACGAGGCATAAGGATATTGAGCACATCCTCCTTAATCTTGGCAAGCATACGCTCGTCGTCGTTGTCAAACTCGTCGTGCTGTGTGCTCACAACGATTGTGTCGATGCGCTGAGGAATGCCCTCCTCTGAGTATTCTACTGTCACCTGGCTCTTTGAGTCGGGGCGCAGATAAGTCATCTCCTTGCCTTCCTTGCGGATATCGGCAAGCACACGCATGATGAGCTGTGCGAGGTCGAGAGTCACAGGCATGTAGTTCTCGGTCTCGTTGGTGGCATAGCCGAACATCATTCCCTGATCGCCGGCTCCCTGCTCCTCTTCCTCGGCACGGCTCACACCACGGTTGATGTCGTCACTCTGCTCGTGAATGGCAGTAAGCACACCACATGAGTTGCCGTCAAACTGATATTCCGACTTAGAGTAGCCAATTTGGTTGATGGTCTTGCGTGCGATGGTCTGCAAGTCGATGTAAACTCCTGAGCGCACCTCACCCATGATAACCACCTGGCCAGTTGTCACAAACGACTCAATGGCACAATGTGCGTGCTCGTCGTAGGCGAGAAACTGATCGACCAAGGCATCGGAAATCTGGTCGGCGACTTTGTCGGGATGACCCTCTGAAACTGATTCTGATGAAAAAAGATAATTCATTTTTTCCAAATTTTAAAATTAAAAAACAGTGGAAAAACACCAATTACCGCTGTCCTACACATTATGCTATTATCATTATATCCATGCCGCCAAACCGTTGGCGATACGCATAGCACATGCGGTCGGACGTTGCAGTTTTAGCATTTTTTAGTGTGGTTGCAAGCAGCCAAATTCTTCCACATGGTTATACTTGTTTTTGAAATCGGATGCAAAGGTACTGCTATTTGCCGACATGGCAAAGAATTTATATTAAAATTAACCTTTTAGGCATTAATAGAATGACAAATGGATTAAAACAAAAAGTGTAAGTAAACGATAAACGTCAACTTACACTATATCATCACCGCCAGTAAAGGATGGTACAGTTAACAGAGTACCTGTGCCTTCGCCAACCTTCGTATCGTAAACAGGTATAGTGGCCTCTTCGCCAGCCTTCAAATCCTGTGTCACCTTCACGTTGTCAATAAACATGAAAGATGGACCCTTACAGCAAATATCTATTGACGAAGCTGCAGTTCCATTATGAAGAGTGAGGGTGTAAGGTTTCCAATTCTCGGTGAGGTCAGTCACGTCAATACGGTCATCAACAATCCATTTATTTCCCTCAATATGTCCAATTCTCACTACTGCTGTAGTATTGTCAACACCCAGTAAATCAGCAGAGAATAATCACAACATTATTTCGATCTTCGTTCATCCTCCATAGTGAACTCTATCTGCCTCCGTTAACGGAACGGAGGATTAAGAGAGGAATAACGAAGGAGGAACGAAAAGCGAACGAAGAGATAACAAGGACCGCTATATATTATTGAGAATACAAAAAGACTCGCTATATATCTTTTGACAAGACATATAACGAGTCCTTATTTATCAATTATTATTATCTATTTTTTACAGAGTCTGCTTAACCTCAATCTCTGTGAAGGTCTCAAGCACGTCACCCTGCTGGATGTCGTTGAAGTTGACGAGTGAGATACCACACTCGAAGTTGGTGGCAACCTCCTTAACGTCGTCCTTGTAGCGCTTGAGGGCAGCAATATCTGCTGTGTGAACCACGATACCATCACGCACAACGCGAGCCTTGTCGGTACGGTGAACCTTACCCTCGACAACGTAAGCTCCGGCAACGGTTCCGACCTTAGAGATCTTGTAAACCTCGCGCACCTCAACCTGACCGGTGATAACCTCCTTCTTAACCTTGTCGAGCATACCAATCATGGCAGACTTAACGTCGTCGATAGCGTCGTAGATTACTGAGTAAGTGTTGATCTCAACACCCTCCTGTTCGGCAAGTTTGCGGGCAGCAGCCGAAGGACGCACCTGGAAGCCCACGATGATAGCATCTGAAGCATCGGCAAGAGTAACGTCGCTCTCTGAAATCTGACCCACAGCCTTGTGGATAACGTTCACCTTGATCTTCTCGGTAGAGAGCTTGATGAACGAGTCGGACAGAGCCTCGATAGAACCGTCGGTATCACCCTTAACGATGATGTTAAGCTCCTTGAATGATCCAAGAGCGATACGGTGAGAGATATCCGAGAGGGTGAGACGCTTCTGTGTGCGCAAGCCCTGCTCGCGCTGAAGCTGAAGACGCTTGTTGGCGATGTCGCGTGCCTCCTGCTCAGTATCCAAGGTGTGGAATGAGTCGCCTGCTGTAGGCGCACCATTCAAGCCAAGAATGATGGCTGGCTCAGAAGGTCCTGCGCTCTCGATGCGCTGGTTGCGCTCGTTGAACATAGCCTTGATGCGGCCCCATGATGTTCCGGCTATAAGGTTGTCGCCCACGCGCAACGTACCGTTAGATACGAGTACTGTTGACACATAGCCACGACCCTTGTCGAGCGACGACTCGATGATAGAGCCTGTAGCCTTACGGTTAGGATTAGCCTTGAGGTCGAGCATCTCAGCCTCAAGAAGCACCTTCTCAAGAAGCTCGTTCACGTGCAGACCCTTCTTGGCGCTAATCTCCTGACACTGGTACTTGCCGCCCCAGTCCTCAACGAGGAGGTTCATGGCAGCGAGTTCCTCGCGCACACGGTCGGGGTTGGCACCCGGCTTGTCTATCTTGTTGATAGCAAACACCATAGGCACGTTGGCAGCCTGTGCGTGTGCGATAGCCTCCTTGGTGGTAGGCATCACGGCGTCGTCGGCAGCGATGATGATAATGGCAACGTCGGTGACCTGTGTACCGCGGGCACGCATGGCGGTAAACGCCTCGTGACCAGGAGTGTCGAGGAATGTAATCTTTCTGCCATCCTCAAGCTGCACGTGGTAGGCACCAATGTGCTGTGTGATACCACCAGCCTCGCCGGCGATAACGTTGGTCTTGCGTATATAGTCGAGCAACGAAGTCTTACCATGGTCTACGTGACCCATTACGGTAACAATCGGGGCACGCGGCACGAGGTCGTTCTCGTCGTCCTCAGCCTCAGTAATGGCTTCCTGCACCTCTGCGCTCACGTATTCGGTCTTGAAGCCGAACTCCTCGGCTACGAGGTTGATGGTCTCGGCATCGAGACGCTGGTTGATAGACACCATGATACCCACGCTCATGAGCGTTCCGATAACCTGGTTGACACTCACGTTCATCATCGTAGCAAGCTCCGACACGGTAACAAACTCAGTCAACTTAAGTGTCTTGCTCTCCTTCTTCTCCTCGCGGCGCTCCTCGTTCATCTTCTCCTGGGCAGCCTCGCGCTTCTCCTTACGGTACTTGGCACCCTTCTTGGTCTGATTCTGCTTGTTGGTGAGGCGTGCGAGTGTCTCCTTCACCTGGCGTGCAACGTCCTCGTCGCTCACTTCAGCAGGCTTCTGCTGTCCGCCACGGTTGCGGTTTTTCTTCTTGTTCTTGTTGCTTGAACCGGCGTTGCCGTTGTTGTTCTGCTTGCCACCGTTGCCGCCTCCAGGCTGGTTGGAAGCCGCGTTGATGTCCACGCGCACCTTGTTGATGCGCTCGCGCTTCTTCTTGTCGCCTCTTTGCTGCTGCGACTTCTCCTCGCGCTCCTTACGCTTCTCCTCCTTCGACTTCTTCTTTGGGCGAGTGCTCTGGTTGAGCGTCGACAGGTCGATTTTGCCGAGAACGTTCACCTTCGGTGTGTTGAGCATCTTCTTCTCGCTCTTTGTAGTGAACAGGGTAGTTTCTGACTTTGTTGTTTCTGCCGGCTGCGTCTTTGCAGCGTCGGCGGTCTTTGTTGCGGCAGTCTGTGTAGCAGCTACCGGTTTCGACTCTTTCTTCTCTTGTTTGTTGTGCTCTTTGTTCTGAACCACAGGCTTCTGATTTTTTTTATTATCCGTCTTGTCCACTTTCACTTCGGCAGCCGCCGGCTTATGTGGCGTGTTGTTGTTGTTGGTATTTGTAGGCTTCTGACTGACGGCAGCAGTCTTCGCCTGAGTCTCCTTGCGAGCCTCAGGTTTAGCGGTCTTAGCGTTGGAAGGTTTTTCCACGCTGTCAAGGTCGATTTTGCCAAGCGGCTTATATTGCTGCTTGGTAGACGACTGCGGAGCGCCCTTGGCGTTGTTGTCCCCCTTAGTCTTCTTTTCTTTCGGCTTCTTCTGCAAGAGTTTCTCGGCTTGCGAGCGAACCTCCTTGTCCTGCTGGAACGCACCTTGAAGCGCAGCATACTGCGCGTCGCTCAGTTTGAAGCTCGGCTCAGCCTTCACCTCTCCCAGTTCGCTTTTCTTTTCGAGGAACTCCACTGCCGTCTGGAGTCCGATGTTCAACTCTCGTAATGCTTTGTTTAACCTGATGCTCATATTCTGTAGTTTTAAAAGTAAAAGAGTAAAAAAAGAAAGGGGTATTCTCGTTCTTACACCTTCACTTTTCTTGCTTGATTTTTATTTGAAAAATGTTACTGTTTAGATACTCGCTAAGGGAGTCCCTGCCATCCATGCGGATTCAGAAGCTCCCTTATTGGTTGTATCTACTTAATTCTCGAACTCTGTGCGCAGCACCTTCAGCACGTTGTCCACGGTCTCCTCCTCAAGGTCGGCCTTTTCAACGAGCATGTCGCGCGGAGCGTTAAGCACAGCCTTGGCAGTATCGAGACCGATGCCCTTGATGGCGTCGATAACCCACTGGTCGATTTCGTCGGAGAACTCGTCGAGGTAGATATCCTCATCGGCCTCATCGCCGTTGACCTCGCGGAACACGTCGATAGTGTACTCTGTGAGCATTGATGCGAGCTTGATGTTCATACCGCCACGTCCGATGGCAAGGCTCACTTCCTCTGGCTTGAGATAAACCTCAGCCTTCTTGTTCTCCTCGTCGATGTTGATACTCGACACCTTGGCGGGCGAGAGCGCACGCTGGATGAAAAGCTTGGTGTTGGCTGTATAGTTGATTACGTCGATGTTCTCGTTGCAAAGCTCGCGCACGATGCCGTGTACACGGCTACCCTTCACGCCCACGCAGGCTCCTACCGGGTCGATGCGCTCGTCGAAGCTCTCAACGGCAATCTTGGCGCGCTCGCCTGGCATGCGTGCTATGCGGCGGATAGCGATGGCACCCTCAGCAATCTCGGGCACCTCAGCCTCCAACAGACGCTGCAAGAAAGTAGGACTTGTGCGCGAGAGAATAATCTTAGGATTATTATTCTCGTTGTCCACACGCTCGATGACGGCACGTATGGTCTCGCCCTTGCGATACTGGTCAGCGGGAATCTGCTCTGCCTTGGGTAGGATGAGCTCGTTGTTCTCGTCGTCAACCACGAGCACCTCACGCTTCCACACCTGATAAACCTCGGCTGCGATGATTTGGCCCACACGGTCCTTATATTTATTGTAGAGAGAGTCGTGCTCAAGCTCAAGAATCTTTGAGGCAAGAGTCTGGCGCAAGTTAAGGATTGCGCGTCGTCCGAACTTGGCGAACTCCACACGCTCCGACACGTCCTCGCCCACCTCATAGTCGGGCTCAATCTTGCGTGCCTCCTTAAGGGCTATCTGCTTATTCTCGTCCTCCACTTCGCCGTCGGCCACAACCACGCGGTTGCGGTAGATCTCAAAGTCGCCCTTATCGGGGTTCACGATCACGTCGAAGTTCTCGTCGCTTCCGAAAATCTTAGCCAGAACGTTGCGGAAGCTCTCCTCCAGAACGCTCACAAGAGTGGTACGGTCGATATTCTTGGTCTCTTTAAATTCCTTAAACGAGTCGAACATGCTCACTACATCGTCTTTCTTTGCTGCTGCCATAGCTTATTTGAAATTTATTAAGTATTTTGTATATTTCACCTTGTCCATGAGGAAAGCCTTGTCCACCTCGATGAGCTGCGGGCGCTTTTTGCCTTCCACCTTCTGCTTCTCCTGCACCGCTACTGTGAAGTTGTTGCCATCAACGCTCTTCAGCACGCCTTTGTATTTCTTGCCGTCGGTGTCGAGCACCTCCACTTCCTTGCCCACGAAGCAATGGTATTGCTGCGGCACTTTGAAAGGTTGTCCAAGTCCAGCGGAGCCCACTTCGAGTTCATAGTCTTCCTCGTCGCGGCTCAGGTGGTCTTCGATGTAACGGCTCAGTTCTACGCAGTCCTCAATCCACACGCCGTCGGCATGGTCAATTTCCACAACGATACGGTCATCGGGGCTTACTTCGATGTCGACAAGAAAGTATTCCTTGCCGTCGAGCCACTCATTCACGATACTTTTTACGGTGTTTTTGTCTATCATATATATATATTAGAGAATAAAAAATGAGGAGCTCTCTCGGAGCCCCTCATTCCACTGAACGATGCAAAATTACTAATTTTCTGCAACGTGTACAAATATTTTTTGCATTTTCTATCAATACATTTATTATTATCGTAGGTTTATACTTTATAACGCACAGTTTCGTATCAGAAAGTCAGAAATCAAGCGATAACAAAGAGAAAGAACGTCCATACCAATGAAAATTGAGAGTTGGTTATCTCGTTCCGAAATTTTTATGGTAAATACTATAACCATTACACTTAATCTTGTAAGTGTACCTGCCTTCAAATTTCATTGATGATGTGAGGATGGCATATTCCGCATCACTACATGCTTTCAAAATAAGATCTTTAGAAGTGCCAGGAGCAAATGATTGGCCACCAAATTTAAGACCTTCATTTTTGTACGCGTCACAATATGCTGATTCTATGGCTTCCATTTCTTCATTTTTGCTGTTAATCGCTGATGTAAGTCCAAACACATATATGTACTCTTCATCATCAGAGTCTTTGTCACATGAAGTAAATATTGCAAGCAAGCATAGAATGATTAGGAAACCTCTAAACAACTTGATTAGTGTATTCATCTTACTTATGTTTACTTTATTTGAATTTCGCCTCTATATACAGCACCATTTACATTTAAGTATAAATAGTAAATTCCTCGTGAAAGACTATTAACATCAATAATTGTCCAAGTCAACGAAGAACATTCACAACTATCATGCAACAATAACATATTGCTACTATCACATATATAATACTCAACATGCATTTCTGATATGCTATTAATATACATACAACCTTCTTCTTGTGAAATACCTACCTCAATAGGTATTTTAGCAGGAACCCGATTAGGAGAAACACCTGTCATAGCTGAGGATTCTTTTTTAACATATGTAAGATTCACATATTCAATAAATCCCCTTGCAGAAACATTCATAGGACAAAACGCTGACAACAGCAATACAAATCCCAATATCTTTTTTTTCATTTTCATATTTTTTGTTTTGTGATGCAAAATTATATCTTCTTTTTTTACTCACAAAATTTCAGTTGTTTCATCTTGTTTCATTACATCAAATATATCTAAAATAAATCACAACAGACTAATAATCAACGATATACCAAAATGAAATATTTTACATTATTGAAACAAAATGAAACAAAAAACCTCCATTTTAAATTGTAAAAAGCCATTTTTTATTTATCTTTGCAAACTGTTTCTCAAACATATAGAATTTACACATGTATAGATTTATCATATTAATAATAACAATCTCATTTCTTTGCATTTCATGCAAAGACAACAGCTTATTGTCAAAGATGGACCAGATCAAGACTGTAGGCGATGAGAATCCGGGTAAGCGTATCCGCGATGCAGCCTTGTCCATATTTTTTTATCTCTTTACCTTT